>SYJG01000372.1 GCA_005798445.1 Planctomyces sp. | reverse complement strand
TCACCTGGGCCGAGCTAGAACGCGTCGCAAATCTTCTGAATAACCGCCCGCGCCGCTGCCTCGGCTACAGAACCCCCAACGAAGTCTTCCTCAAATAATCTGCAACCTCAAATTGCATTTGAGATGACGCAGCGCCGACACCTTCGGACAACGTGGAAGAACTGCGGAGCGCTGCAAGGTTCCTTTATGATCGCGCTGCGCGACGCAACGATGCGACGGCGAAGCATGATATTCTTCAGGCGCAACGGTACGAGCGGCGAGCTTTGGAATTGGAGCGCGCGCGCGGTTCTTCTGCCGAGACTCCAACACGCAAACGGATGCTTAATATCTCTAAAGCGCCGAGTGCCGATGCGCTGGACTTGGCGGAAATGCTTTCCGCTCTACGCCGCGATTTTCTCAACAGACTAAAACTAGATTCAATCAACGTCGCACTTCCGCCGGTTGAACAGCCATCCGGGTCGGAAGTGTCTCTGGAAGTCTGGCGCGAGCAACTCCGAACACGCCGAATCGAATCCGTTGGTCAACCGGGAGTCAATTTCGACCGTTCTGGAACTGGATACGGAAAAACGACCGCAGACTTCGCGGCCATTCAAGTTGTCGCCGAGAAGGATGGCCGGGCGCTGGTCGTTCTGCCGACTCACAAGAATTGCGAGGAACTTGAGAAAGAATTGACGGGCGCAGGCATCAACGCTGTGGCTTATCCGGGCCGGCTTACTCAGGGCGACGATCAGAACTGCTGGAACACGGACGCGGACACAGCGGAGCAGGTTGGCCTCTCGGCGGTCGCGGCCGTGTGTCCCGGTTGCCGTGAGCGGAAACGCTGTTCTCAGTGGGGATACTTGAAAGACCTCAAGCAAGCGTCAGACGCAGACGTTGCCATCGCAACACACAGCCGAGCCATCTTTGCTGGCCTCGCCAGTCTTTCGATGGGACGTGAGTACGTCGCCATTCACGAAGACTCGCTCAACGTCCTGCGACCGAGTTGTTCGGTCAGTGAAAACGATTTGCGAACCGCTCGCGATTCAGTTCTCACGCGGTTGATGAAAGATCCAAAGTGGCTCTATTGGTACGGCGACATACTCCGCCGAGATGACGAGGGGCGATTGGCCCGAAATGACAAATTACGTCAACGACGAGATGCACTCCACAAATTCGTGATTCTGCTCAATGAACACTGTGACTGGTTGCTGACGGAATTGGCGAATCATGGCCGAACGCGCCGGCTCAAATTGCCAGAAACGATCCCCAAGGCAGTCGGAATTGAAAGGCTTCTCTTTCGGGCGACAGGCGAGGCGCGAAAGGTTGGGCATCGGTTTTCTGGTTCCGCCTGGCGCTTGCTGCTCGCGGTCGCTGCGGGCGAGATTGCGGACTTGGGAGTGATCGTCGATGGATCGGCCAACCAACTCACAACACGAAAATAAGATCATGGGGATTTGGAAGAACACGCTAAATCAAAATGCGACGACGTGGCTGTGTGATGCGACCGCCGATTGGGAACACCTTCAGTCAGTATTGCCAACCGTGAAAGACAGAACTCCGTCAGGATACGTCAAACTCGCCAAGAGTGTGATTCAGTTCCCACAAGACATCACCCGTCAGACAACACAAAGTTCTTTCCAGAGCACTTTGCGAGGATTGCTGGCCATGCTTCCGAAGTATCGGCGCATTGGATTGATTACGCACAGCACGTTGACAGCGTGCGTGAAGCGACTTGAGCAACCGTTCGGCGGTCGGATTGCTCGGACGGCATACTTTGGTTCTGGAAGCGAACGGGCTTCAAATGATTGGTACATGCTCTGCGACTTGGTGATCGTGGCCGGGACTCCGCGCGTCGATGCGACGACGATCCGGGCAAGGTTGTGTCAACTCGGTGATTTTGACGCGGCGGACGTGGATGGCGATTGGGGTGAAGTGCAATGGCGCGGCCGGACGCTCTCAGGACAGACGCGGATTGTTCGTGGACGAGGATACCGGCAACCGACATGGCGGAAGGCGCATCGAAGTTTGGTCCGCTCTGCCATCGTTCAAGCGGCTGGCCGGGGCCGGAGCGTTCTGGATGACGGCTGCGATGTCATCGTCATCAGCAATGAGGAATGCGGTCTGCCGCTGGCAGATCGACCCACGATTCCGAACCTAACCGACAAACACAGTGAAGCCGCGCGGCTGGTGGCCGAGCTATCGGCAACGGACGCTAGTAAAAATGCCGATCGTCAGCGGGTCACGACGGTAAGGGTGTCTGAGTCACTTGGCGTCGGGGAACGCGAGACACGGAACATCCTCAACGATCTTGAAGGTTTTGGAATGGTTCGCCGTGTTGGTGAGCGAGGCGGATGGCTTCCGGGAGCGGAGTGACCGAATTTCGATCGAGAGGGAGAAAATGGGCGACGAATTGGACAAACCGGCCTTGGACGGATGGGCGCGGGCATTGGTTGAGTTGGGCGAGGGCATCGCCGCAGAATTGATTCGGTCAATTCAACGGCTGGCCGAGGATCGACGCTTGCCGGCTGACGACCGGGCCTTTGCAGAGTCTCAGATTGCAGCGCTTCGGAGAGCAGTTCGCGCGGCCGGCACCAAACGAAAATCTGGCAAAAAGATTTGACACAATCTCTTGAATGGTCATTGTTGAGTTTGTATCTTACGCCTGTCGGATGCCGATAGAGAGTTGTGGACCGATTCAAAGGGCAAGAATCATGGCAAAGACAGTCATCGGATATGTGCGAGTTTCGACCAAAGGACAGGGAGCATCGGGACTCGGCCTGGAAGCCCAACAATCGGCCATCGACGCTTACGCGACTCAGAACGACGCCAAGGTGTTCCGGCTGTACGTTGAAATTGAATCGGGCCGAAAGTCGGATCGTCCGCAGTTGGCTGCTGCTCTCGCTCATGCCAAGCGGAGCAAGGCAACACTGATCGTCGCGAAACTCGACCGCCTCAGCCGCAACGTGGCGTTCCTGTCGGCCTTGATGGAAGCGAAGGTTGATTTCGTGGCCTGCGACAACCCGGCCGCGAATAAATTGACGCTTCACATTCTCGCGGCCGTGGCCGAAGCGGAAGCCGAAGCAATCAGCACTCGCACCAAGTCAGCCTTGGCCGCTTACAAGGCTCGTGGCGGTAAGCTCGGTGCCGCACGAAGGGAATGCCGTGACAATCTGACTCATGAAGCTCGTCAACGCGGTGCAAAGGCCGCTGGCGAAGCGGTTCGCATCAAGGCAGACGCCGCCTACTCCGATTTGGAACCACTCTTCCGAGACTTCCAATCACGAAACATGACACAACGGGACATCGCGGCCGAACTTAACCAACTCGGCCACACAACTCGGCGCGGCAAATCTTGGAACCAAGTTCAAGTTGGCCGAGTGCTCCAACGTCTGCAAAGCTAATCGTCTCGATTTCAAACGATGGATTCAGAAAGCCCAACCAATGGCCAGCATTTCCACGGACGCCAAAGGCAATCGCAAAATTCAATTCTCGACCAACCGCAAGCGACGGACGGTTTACGTTGGCCGTTTGAAGATGAAGGCCACGGAAATCATCGCTCGAAAGATTGAAGCGTTGATTGAGGCGAAGCTGTCGCGATGCCCACTTGATCCCGAAGTTGCCAAGTGGGTCGGCGACATCTCTGACGAATTGGCCGGAAAGCTGGCGGCAGTGGAGTTAATTGCTCCCCGGAAGAAACGACAATGCGGTGCCGTGACTCTGGGCAACTTCATTGACGATTACCTTGAAAACCGAACGGACATCAAACCGCGAACTCGAATCAACCTCTTGCAAGTCCGCAAAAATCTGGTCAGTCGTTTCGGAGAGGAAAAACTGCTGGTGGATATCACGCCGGGCGATGGTGACGAATGGCGACTCTGGATGTTGACGCAACGAAAACGCAAACTCGGCGAGAACACCGTCCGTCGTCACTGCGGTCGTGCAAAACAGCTTTTCCGTGCCGCGCTCCGAAAGCGGCTAATTGCTGAGAATCCATTCGCCGACATGCGAGATTGTCTCGTGAAGGCCAACAAGTCACGGGATTACTTCGTGTCGCGCGACGAAGCGGACAAAGTGCTCGCGGAGTGCCCGGACAATGAATGGAAGCTGATCTTCGCTCTGGCCCGATTTGGTGGCCTACGGACGCCCTCAGAGACGCTTTTGCTCCGGTGGGGTGACGTTGATTGGGAACGTGGCCGGCTGTTGATCCGCAGTCCGAAGACGGAGCATCACGAAGGGAAGGATTCTCGGTTCGTTCCGATCTTTCCTGAACTCCGCCCGTACTTGGAAGCGGCTTGGGACGCGGCAGCGGACGGGGCCGAATTCGTGATCGTCCGACGCCGGGACAGCAATGTGAATCTTCGGACGCAACTGCAACGGATCATCGCCAAGGCCGGTTTGACCGAGTGGCCGAAACTGTTCCAGAATCTCCGCAGCACTCGCGAAACCGAGTTGGCCGAGACGTTCCCGCTTCACGTCGTCACAGCTTGGTTGGGCAACAGCCAGTTAGTGGCGGCCAAGCATTATCTGCAAGTCACTGACGAGCACTACGCCAAGGCGACGCAGAATCCGACGCAGCAAGCGACGGAAACTGCCGACGAACGCGGAAAGGGTGTCGTTCGGCCGCTCCGTGAAAATGAAAAGCCCCCGGTTTTTCCGGGGTCTTCCGCAACGGACTCTTCTTTCCGCAACCTGCACAGTCGATCAGTGCCCCCACAAGGACTCGAACCTTGAACCTAATGATTAAGAGTCATTTGCTCTACCAATTGAGCTATAGGGGCCAAGCGGGGCGGGATTCTAGTGAGTTCGATTTCGGTTGCCACTTCGCCGAAGACTTTTTTTCGCAGGACGCTTTCTGGCATTCGCGGGTGTGGTGTGATCGTGAAAACGGTCACGAAGCTGACGCCCGGAAGGGGGCTCGATAGAGTTTGCCGCTCGTTCAGAAGTCGAAATGGTTGCCAGGGTTCGTTGTCGTCCTGGGGCTGGATTTGTGCTTGTTCGTTTTGAGGAGTCGCACTCATGAAATGGCATCGGCGATCGTTTCTCTCGTTTTCCGCAGCGACCGTTCTCGCCACGTTCGGATGGCACGTCTTGGCTGACAACGTCGAAGTGGGATTTCAGGCATTGTTCGACGGCAAGACCTTCGAGGGCTGGGAAGGGGATTTGAAGACCTTTCGCATCGAAGACGGAGCCATCATCGGCGGAACGATGAAGGCGAAGATTCCGCGCAACGAGTTCCTCTGCACGAAGCAGGAATTCGGCGACTTCGAGTTGCGGTTGCAGGCCAAACTGGCGGGGGACGGGGCGAACGCCGGGGTACAGTTTCGGACGAAGCGGATTCCGAATCATCACGAGGTCATCGGCTACCAGTGCGACATGGGACACATGGAAGGGCGGTGCATCTGGGGTTCGCTGTACGACGAGTCACGGCGGAAAAAATTCCTGATCCACGGCGACAAGGAGAAGGTCGAGAAGGCGTACAAGCCGGGCGAGTGGAACGATTTCGTTGTTCGTTGCGAGGGGCCGCGCGTGCAGATTTGGCTCAACGGTGTGCAGACGATCGACTACAGAGAGACGGACGACACTGTTGTCCGAACCGGAGTGCTCGCGGTGCAGATTCATGGCGGACCGCCGTCCGAAGCGTCGTACCGGAAAATTCGGATCAAGCGACTCGGCTCGTGAACCGATAACGCCTGCGATTGAATGACTCCGACTGAACGCCCTTCAAACCTGTTGCCTCTGAGAGATTGACCGAACCGATGCTCCGACTCACCTACACTGGAACGACCACGATCCCCATCGAAGCGGAGTGCATCTCGCCGAACATTTTGGCTGGCAAGACGGCTGCCGAGATTGCGGCTCTGCCGGTGCAGCACGGGAATGCTCCGGCACCGCTCGGTGAGTTCTTTCGAGTCGAAGGGGACGCCGGCGATCAGCAGATTGTGATGGACGGCGATTGCTCGCGCGTGAAGTGGGTCGGGGCCAACATGACCTCCGGCAGCTTGACGATCGACAGCCACATCGGGATGCACTGCGGTGCCGAGATGCGAGGCGGCTCGATCGAGGTGAAGGGCAACACCGGCGACTGGCTCGGAGCCGAGATACGCGGCGGAACGATTCGCGTGCGAGGCGATGCCGGACATCTCGTCGGTGGCTGCTATCGCGGCGGTCGTTCGGGAATGCGGGGCGGGATGATTCTCGTCGACGGCAAGGCGGGGAACGAAATCGGCGGCCACATGCGGCGTGGGTTTATCGCGATCGGCGGAGACATCGGTGACTTTCCGGGAGTCTCGATGCTGGCCGGTTCGGTGTTCGTCTTCGGCAAGTGCGGGCAGCGGGCGGGAGCCGGCATGAAGCGCGGCACTTTGGCCTTCTTTGGTGACGCTCCGGCACTGCTCCCGACATTTCGCCGAGCCTGCCTCTACGAGCCGGTTTTCATGCGTGTCGCTCTGCGCGAACTTCGGAACGCGGACTTTCCGGTCGCGGATGAATTCCTCAACGGCTCGTACCATCGGCACTGCGGCGACTTGGTCTCGCTGGGCAAGGGTGAAATTCTGGTCTTCGATCGGAGTTCGTCCGTCTGATGTCGTGCCGGGCGCGGATCAAGAACGGTATCTCGGTTGTCGGCCATCGGCTCACGGCGATCGGCCGGATGGATTGAAGCGGTTCAAAGGTCGGCGAGTTGCAGCTCGTCGATCAGCGATTGCGAAACCTGCCCGTCTGGGTTCCAGCCGCGCGCGGCGTAGTAGGCGGCGATCATGGTTTGCAATCGCTCGTGGGTGAGCGTCGCCTCGGTCGCGACGCCGGTGGAGAGTCTTTCGCTGAGGAAGCGGCGCGGCAGTGTGTCTTCGGAGTTCGTCCAGCCTTCGCGGACGTTGTAGAGTTTTTTTGCCGTCACGATGCGTCGTGCGGTGGTTCGCAATTCAGCAGCGGTGATGTCCCAGCCGGTGACGCTGCGGAGCAAATCGGCGGACTCGGCGAATAAGTCCTTGAAGACGCCGCGCAGGAATTTGCACAAAATCATCGAGTCGATGAGAGCCGCTCGGTCTTCGGTGTCGACTGCCAGAGCCGCGGCTTCGGGCGTGCCGTGCAAGCGATCGGTCGTCGCAGAAAAATCGAGTTCGTAGGCACCGCTGCGATTGTGGTCGGCTCCGCGCGAACCGACGGCGAAGCCCAGTGCCATCGTTTGCAGCGTGCGTGGCTCGTAGCCGGGCAACTCCAAGCCTTTCACATGCGGGGCGAAATCGGGCGCGTCGCTGCCGATGCGTGCGGCGGCTCGGCGTGTTCCTTCGGCAAGCAGATCGCTCAGCGAGTCTTCGCGGCGGGCGATGCGCGGCAGCAGAGAAAGCAACGCTTCGTCGTCGCCGAAGCGGAGTCCGCCGGCTTCGAGCAGTCCTCGTTCGGAGCACTCCATCGCGAAGGCGACGGTTGCTCCGACGGAGATCGTGTCGAGGCCGAGTTGGTCGCACAGCCGTGCGGCTCGGAGGACGACGTCGCGGTCGCCGATGCCGCAGAGCGGGCCGAGCGCGAACAGGCTTTCGTATTCCAGGCGGACGTTGCCGGCGGAGCTGGAATAAATGTGCTCGCAGCCGATCGTGCAGGAGGCACACGATTCGCGAGCGACTCGGCGAGCGGCGTTCAGCGACTCACCGGAGAGGTTTTCGGCTTGCTCGAATTGACCCTGCTGAAAATTGCGGGTCGGCAGCGCGTGCAGGCGGTTGAACGTCAGCAAGTTCGACACGGTTCCCAGCTCGCGGTACTTCGCCGTCGCCGGCCCGAACGAACGCTGTGAAAGATCGCGAGCGGCCTCGATGACCCGCGTCGGGTCGGCGACGGGAACTCGCTGCGTCCCGGCGACCAGCACCGCTTTGAGCCGCTTCGATCCCATCACGGCACCGAGTCCGCCTCGTCCCGCGTGTCGGTTCGCGTGGCTGATCGTTGCGTATCGCACGAGGTTTTCTCCGGCCGGGCCGATGACCGCTGAGTGAAACTCCGGGCCGAATCGCTCGCCGAGTTGCTTCGTCGTTTCGTCGGAATCGAGTCCCCACAACTCACCCGCCGGTTCGATGCGGATCGTTCCATCCTCAATGACCAGCACGCTCGGAACGGCACACGCTCCGACGATCACCAGCGCGTCGGCTCCGGAACGCTTGCCGGCCAGCGCGAAGTGGGACGACGACAGTGCGTCGTTGAGCCGAAACGTCAGCGGCGACTTGGCGACAACGGCGAATTTGGCGGAGGTCGTCAACGGTGTCCCGACCAGCGGGCTGAAGCAGAAGACCAACGCCGCCTCGCGAGCCAGCGGATCGACTCCCGGCGGAGACTCGTGGTGCAACAGCCACGTCCCCAAGCCGACGCCGCCGAGAAACCGGCGCAGCACCGATTCGGACAGCGAGACGTAGCTCGCCGAGCCGCTGTTCAAGTCGATCCGCAGGTAACGCCCGTGATATCCACCCATGACGCGGACCTCTTACCCCCCCGCGTCCGAGGAAAGCAACAGCAGGCGGTCGCCCGGTTGCAGCGGCTGCGAAACGTCCGAGACGAAACGCTTGCCGTCCAGCGAGAGCAGATACTGCGATGCCAACCTGCCGTCGGCGTTGACGACATCCACCAGCGCCGGACATTTCGCGACGACTTGGGCCAGAGCCTCGCCGACGGTCCCGGCCGAGACGACGAGTTCCCGGACTCCCCCTCGCGCACGGGGCATCCCAAAGAGTTCGATTGTGATCGTCGGGAGGGTCATGCGGCCGATCCTAATGACTGAGCGAAGATGCCGAACCTGTCCGGCCGAGCGCCGTGAGCCGTTGGCCGACAGCCGTTAGCTCAGTTTTCGCTGAGGAAAAGGATAACGGCGATCGGCTTTCGGCCATCGGGTTTCGGCCGAACAGCTCCGGCGAGCTGATTTCCTTCAAGAGACCGATGAATTAGCATCCGGCCGTGGTTTTTGACTTCCCAGGTGCAGTCGGCAGGGGCCGAAAGACGATTCACTCACGCTGATGGACGACATTTTTATTCTGATCCCCGGTCGCACCAGTCGGCAGGGCACGGCACTCAATGAAGGGAAGCTCAAGGCGGACTTCATTGAGGAAACTCAAACGCTCTTCATCTGCCCGGACGATATGGCTCGGCGAGGCTTCGTGGATGGCGAGCGGGTCCGCGTTCGCTCGGAGTTCGGCCAGGTTGAGCTGACCTGCAAAGGGGCCAAGGCGGGAGAGTTGCCACCCGGATTGCTCTTCCTCCCGTACGGCGATCCCTCCAGCCGACTGATGGGAGGGGAAACGCATTGCACCGGAATGCCGGACAGCAAGGGCATGGACGTGACCATCGAAAAGTTTCAGTAGTTTCTTGTTTCAGCGAGCCGGGTGGCGTCAGCCCCCGGACGTCATGAGAGTTCGAAGTGGTCCGGGGGCTAACGCCTCCCGGCTTGCCAGTTTTGAGGATCAAATGTCTAACGCGGCTGTGATGGAATCCGAAACTCGAATCGTCAAAGACGCGACTTGCACGTTCTGCGGGTGCGTCTGCGATGACATGGAACTGACGGTCGAAGGAAACACGATCACCAAGGCCAAGAACGCCTGCGTGCTCGGCAAGGCGTGGTTCCTGAACCACCACATCGAAGAACACGCCGTCGCCACGATCGACGGCAAGCCGGCCACGCTGGAAGAAGGGGTCGAACGAGCGGCTCAGATCCTGGCGAACGCTCGCTACCCGATCGTCTACGGTTTGTCGGACACGACCTGCGAAGCTCAGCGAGTCGCCGTCTCGATCGCCGACCGAGTCGGTGCCTGCGTGGATACGACGACGTCCGTCTGCCACGGTCCCTCGGGCATGGCGTTTCAAGGGGTCGGCGAAGTGACCTGCACGCTCGGCGAAGTGAAGAACCGCGCGGATCTGGTGATCTTCTGGGGAGGCAACCCGGCCGAGTCGCATCCGCGACATTGGACTCGCTACTCACTGATGCCCAAGGGGCAGTTCGTTCCCAACGGCCGCAAAGGCCGAACGGCGGTGCTCGTGGACGTGCGCAAGAGCAAAAGCGCGGCTGCGGCGGATATCTTCTGGCAGATCAAACCGCGCAAAGATTTCGAGGTGCTGTGGGCACTGCGTGCGTTGGTCAAAGGGGTCGAAGTGGACCCGGCCATCGAGCAAGAGACCGGCATCTCGCTGGCTCAGATGCAAGACCTTGTGCAACGGATGAAGTCCTGCAAGTTCGGCATCATCTTCTTCGGTATGGGCCTGTCGATGACCCGCGGCAAGCACATGAATGTCGAAGCGGCCCTGTCGCTGGCTCGCGATCTCAACGATTACACACGCTTCTACGCCAAGCCCGTACGCGGTCACGGAAACGTCACCGGTGCGGATAACGTCGTCGCTTGGCAGACCGGCTATCCGTTCGGCGTGAGCCTCGGTCGCGGCTACCCGCGCTTCAATCCGGGTGAGTTCACGACGTCGGACACGCTGGCTCGCGGCGAGGCGGATGCGGCGATGATCATCGCGTCGGACCCGGCGGGAAATTTCTCTCAGCCGGCACGCGAGCATCTCAAAAAGATTCCCTACATCGCGCTGGACCCGCACGAATCGGAAACGACTCGCGGAGCCACCGTCCACTTTTGCACGGCCACCTACGGCATCAACGTCCCCGGCACGGTCTATCGCATGGACGACGTCCCGATCCCGCTCCGACCGGCGTTCGACTCACCGTTCCCCAGCGACGAAACCGTCCTTCGGGCGATCGAGAAACGCGTGCGGGAACTCCTGCGAGAACGACTCGCCAACTAATAGTAGGGTGGGACAAGCTCGCTTCGAGCGCCGGCCCACCAAATTACGTGAGAGAAACTGATGGTGGGCCGGCGCGGCGAAGCGCCGCTTGTCCCACCCTACAGCAAGTCAGAAAGTCGAAACAAAGCACCTCCCATGAGCCTTGTGAAAATCGCCAACGGCACGGTCTACGACCCGACCAACAACATTGACGGCGTCGTTCAGGACATCTGGATTCAGGACGGCAAGATCGTCGCGCCGCCGACCGCGACCGATGTGCGCCCCGATCGAACGCTCGATGCGACGGGCCTCGTCGTCATGGCAGGGGGCGTGGATATGCACGCTCACATCGCTGGGCCGAAGGTGAACCTCGCGCGCAAGATGCGGCCAGAAGACAAGCGGCTCGCGCCGCCGGTGCGTCGGACTCCGAACACTCGCTCCGGCACGACCGGCAGCGTCCCCAGCACGTTTGCGACGGGATATCTCTACGCCGGCATGGGGTACACGACGGTCTTTGATGCCGCGATCCCGCCACTGGCTGCTCGGCACGCGCACGAGGAATTCGGTGACACGCCGATCATCGACAAGGGCTTCTTCCTGCTGTTCGGCAACAACCATTACGTGCTCAATCAGATCGCCGCCAAAGAACCGGAGCGTCTGAAAGCGTTCGTCGGCTGGATGCTGCACGCGGCCAAGGCGTATGCCGTGAAAGTCGTGAATCCCGGCGGCATCGAAGTCTGGAAGGGAGGAGGCGACAACGTCCACACGCTCGACGAATCGGTTGAGCATTTCGATGTGACCCCTCGTCAGATCATCACGTCGCTCACGCAAACGGCGATGGACCTCGGCCTGCCGCATCCGGTTCACATCCACTGCAACAACCTCGGCCTCCCCGGCAACTTTCACACGACGCTGGCAACGATGCAGGCGCTTGAGGGACGGCGAGCTCACCTGACGCACATCCAATTTCACAGCTATGGCGGCGGACTCGGCGAGCAGAGCGAGTTCTGTTCTGAGACAACGAAGTTGGCCGAGTACGTCAACTCGCACCCGAATCTGACGGTTGATGTCGGACAAGTGTTGTTCGGCGAGACGACCTCAATGACCGGCGACGGACCGCTCGGTTACTACTTGCACAAAGTCACCGGCCGCAAATGGACCAACGCCGATACCGAGATGGAAGCGGGCTGCGGCATCGTCCCGATCACCTATCGCGAAAAGAGCTTCGTCCACGCGCTGCAATGGGCGATCGGCTTGGAGTGGTATCTGCTCGTCAACGACCCGTGGCGAATCGCGATGAGTACCGACCACCCGAACGGCGGTTCGTTCCTGGCGTATCCCGAAATCATTCAGCTCTTGATGGACCGCACCTATCGGCAGGAAGTTCTCAAGCGAGTCCCGCCGCGCGTGCTGGAGTGCTCGGTCCTCAGAGACCTCGAACGCGAGTACTCGCTGTACGAGATCGCGATCATCACCCGCGCCGCACCGGCTCGTATGTTGGGGCTGAAGCACAAAGGTCATCTCGGCATCGGAGCCGATGGCGACGTGGCGATCTACACGCCGAACGCCAACAAACTCGACATGTTCGCGCTGCCGCGCTATGTGCTGAAGGGGGGCGTGGTCATCGTCGAGCAAGGAGAGATCCGCGAAGAACTCTTCGGCCGCACGCTGCACGCCGCGACGAGCTACGACGAGGGAGTGCTGCCCGATATCCAGAAATGGTTCGAGGAGTACTACACGATTCAGTTCAACAATTACCCGGTGGATGAGCATTACATGACGCATGGCTCGACCGCAGTCGCGTGCAGTGGCTCGTAGTCCGGACGCCTACGTCCGGACGCCTACGTCCGGACAATCGACCGGACGTAGGCGTCCGGTCTACGGGCTCAAACCACCGGCACGTCGTGGTAGTTCAACGCCCACTCGCGCATGAAGCGGACCTGCTTGGGGCGGATGCGGTACACGATCAACGCCGGGTTCTCCAAGCTGCCGAGATACTGCCGCAGCAGCGGATTCGCGTCCCAGATTTCTTGCAGGACCGGCCGCTCGGTGACGATCTCCGCGACACCGGTGATGCGAACTTGGTCGTGTTTCTCGTCGAGATAGCAAAGCTCAACGTTCGGGTTCGCTGCGATCTCCGCCGTCTTGTGGTACATGCGGAGGTTCGCAACAAAGACGGTGAAACCATCCGTCCGAACGGGCGAAACCGGTCGCACGCGCGGTTGATCGCCGTCGATGGTCGCCAGGTACGGGAAGTGATCCGCAGCGATGACGGCACGGGCGAGGTCCGGCAAATTCGCGGGATCAATCAGTTCGGGTTGTGGCTGCGTCATGACGATTCCATTCCGGTCAAACGATCGACCAAGCATTTTGCAAAATCCCTCATAAACTAACCCGACTCGCCAGCGAGGGCGAACGCTTCACAGATCATCGCGCTCGGAATCATGGCCGAGTGAAGCGTTCGCCCTCGCTGGCGCGTCGGGTTAGTCTGTCGCCGAACAGGATTTGTGGCCGTCACGATCGGTTTTCATCAATTGACGGCTGCTGATATGACCGATACCGTCCATATCCCACCAGCCAAATTTTCCCGCCTTTTTACGAGCGGAGCCAACCATGCTCACCGTTTTCGGACGCCAGCAAAAATACTGTGACGGAGTCAACCGCCGCAGTTTCTTGAAGATCGGTGGTTTTTCGCTGGGAGCCGTCGGCGGCTTCGGCCTAGCCGACATCATGCGAGCCACCGGCAGCGAGACCACAAATCGGCACAAGGCGGTCATCAACGTTTTCCTCGGTGGTGGCCCGCCGCACCAGGACATGTGGGAAATTAAGACCGATGCTCCGAAGGAAATTCGGGGCGAATTCGAGCCCATCAATACGAAAGTCCCCGGCATCCAAATCGGCGAGGCTTTCCCACGCATCGCAGCCGCGATGGACAAGTTCGTGGCCGTTCGCGCGGTGGTTGGCTGTGTCGATAACCACGACGGCTATCAATGTCTGACCGGCTGGCATCGCAACCAGGACCGTTCGATTGGCGGACGCCCAAGCATCGGTTCCGTCGTGACAAAGCTGCAAGGCCCGGTCACTCGCTCGATGCCGCCGTTCGTCGCACTGGCAGCGAAGACGCAACATGTGCCGTGGTCCGAACCGGGTGGTCCTGGATTCCTGGGAGCGACCTGTCAGTCCTTCAAACCGGACGGCCAAGGCATGGCCGATCTGACGCTCAATGGAGTGACGCTCGACCGACTGCAAGACCGCAAGTCACTGCTCGGCGGACTTGATCTGCTCAAACGCGAAGCGGACGCCAGCGGCATGTTGCGAGGACTCGATTCGTTCAATCAAGCGGCGTTCGGCGTGCTGACTTCCAACAAGTTGGCCGACGCGCTGGATGTCTCGAAGGAAGACCCGCAAGTTCGAGCCAAGTACGGCGACGGTAAGCCGTACCAGTTCCAGTACGACGGCGCTCCGACTTGCAACGATCACTTGCTGATGGCTCGGCGATTGGTCGAGGCCGGTGTCCGGTGCGTGACGCTGACGTTTGGCCGTTGGGACAGCCACGGTCAGAATTTCCAACTCGTCCGCGATCACGGCGGTAAGCTCGATCAAGCCGTCACCGCGCTGGTGCAAGATCTCGAAGAACGCGGAATGCTCGACGATGTGACCGTCGTCGTTTGGGGTGAGTTCGGCCGCACGCCGCGCATCAATCCGGGTGCGGGCCGCGATCACTGGCCGCAAGTCAGTTGTGCGTTGCTCGCCGGCGGTGGAATGCGCACCGGCCAAGCGATCGGCTGCACGAACCGCCTGGGCGAAGTCGCCAAAGACCGTCCGACGCACATGCAAGAAGTCATCGCCACGATCTACCACAACCTTGGAATTGATCCCCGTTCAACGACGCTGATCGACCCCACCGGACGTCCGCAGTACCTCGTCGAACACCGCGAACCGATGCGCGAGTTGGTCTAGGCGAGCGGAGGGTGCCAACCCTCCGAGTTCCGTGAACGTCTCCGCATTGCCCACTCGGAGGGTTAACACCCTCCGCTCGCCTGTAGACGCATTCGCCCGAAGATGCCACGATCTTCGCGCTGGAGTGCTCACAGAAGCGTCCATTCCCCGCTCGCTCGAGAACCGCGATGTCTTCGTCATTCGACTTGTCTGCTCACGGAATCACTGTCAAACGTGTCCTGCGTAATCCCTCTCCGGCGTTGTTGTACGAGGAAGCCATCCGTCACGATGTCGGCACGACGATCGCCGATTCTGGCGCGTTGATCGCGTACTCCGGCGAGAAGACGGGGCGTTCGCCCAAAGACAAGCGAGTCGTGCGGCATCCGCAGTCGGAGGCAAACATCTGGTGGGGTCCGGTCAATTTTCCGCTCGACGAACCGACCTTCATGATCAATCGCGAGCGAGCGAAGGATTACCTCAACACGCTCGATCGACTGTACGTCATCGACGCCTTCGCCGGCTGGGATCCGAAGTATCGGATGAAGGTCCGAGTCATTTGCTCGCGCGCCTACCACGCGCTGTTCATGCACAATATGCTGATCCCGCCGACCGACTCTGAGCTGGAAGACTTCGGCGAGCCGGACTTTGTGATCTACAACGCGGGCCGCTTTCCGGCCAACCGCTACACGACTGGGATGACGTCGCGCACCAGCGTGGACTTGTCGTTCGAGCTAGGCGAGCTCGTGATCCTGGGCACCGAATACGCCGGCGAGATGAAGAAGGGCGTCTTCACGATCATGAACTACTTGATGCCCGCGCGCGATGTGTTGTCGATGCACTGCTCGGCGACGTGCGACCCGCGCATCGGCAAGTCGTCGGTCCTGTTTGGCCTCTCAGGCACCGGCAAGACAACCCTTTCCGCCGACCCGAATCGGCAGCTCATCGGCGACGATGAACATTGCTGGAGCGACGATGGCATCTTCAATGTCGAGGGGGGCTGCTACGCCAAAGCGATTTATCTCTCTCGCGAACGCGAACCTGAAATCTTTCAGGCGCTGCGTTACGGAGCCGTCCTCGAAAACGTCGTCTACGACGACGCGCATCATCACGTCGATTTCGACAACGCCACCATCACGCAGAACACGCGCGGAGCGTACCCGATCGGCTACATGCCCAACGCCACAATTCCGTGCGTCGCCGGGCATCCGAGCGACGTGATTTTTCTGACTTGCGATGCCTTCGGAGTGCTGCCGCCGGTGTCCAAGCTGACTCCCGAACAAGCGATGTTTCACTTCGTCATCGGCTACACCGCCAAAGTTGCCGGCACCGAAGTGGGAGTGACGGAACCACAAGCCACGTTCAGCCCTTGCTTCGGCGGCCCGTTCCTCGTTTGGCATCCCAACAAATACGCCGAACTGCTCGCCGAGAAAGTCCGCCAGCACAACGCCCAAGTCTGGCTCGTCAACACCGGTTGGGCCGGCGGTCCTCCGGGAGTCGGCAACCGCATGAAGCTGGCCCACACGCGAGCGATCGTCAACGCAATCCATTCCGGTGCGTTGTCTTCTGCGCCGACAACAACCGAGCCGATCTTCGGACTGCACGTCGTCACGCAATGCCCCGGCGTTCCGGACGACCTGTTGCAACCTCGCCGAGCCTGGTCCGATCCCGACGCCTACGACACCTCCGCCCGAAAGCTCTGCGAGTCCTTCGAGCGAAATTACGGAGCCTTCCAATCGGGCGGGTCGATTGGGGTCATCGACGGATAGACGCGATCAGGTGGCAGGTCTTCGATCCTCCAAGCCACTTCCGATTCGCCATCCGTAGCTGCAGAGCGCGGGAACCTCCGGGGCAAGCCCGGAGCGGGGCGAATCAGCACACCCGTTATCGTTTCGATGCCCTTTCCCGTGTCGGCGGAAAGAACTCATCGCGCACCTTCCACACCGCGTTCATGTCGAGCTTGTGGCCTTCAAAGATGATCTGGCGGCTCTGCTTGTCTTTCCGGTTCTTGAGGGTGCGGGTCACGTTCATCCAGCGGATGGTTCCTTCGCCGCTCATCTCGTCCTGCTGGCGGATGACGAGATACACATCGACCGGCTGGTTGATCCGGTATTCGAGGTGCCGCTCGTTCTTCACGTCGAAGACCTCGCGGCCGTCGCTCTTGCGGGTCCGCAGGTAGGAGTTGCCGCTCTTGAGCTGGATGTAGATCCGCTTCCCGCTGGCTCGACCGTCGTTGTCCTTGAACTCCACTTCGCCGTCGATGCCGTAGTCGAACATCGTCACGGGGCGGAAGATTTGGTTCGCCTCGCCGGCGATGGCCATCATGTGGCCAATCAGGATTTGCTCCAGCGCCTGCGTGTCGAGTTCGCGCGTGGCCGTCTCTTCCATCGCCAGGATCGGGTCGAGATCGATCGCTGCCCACAGCAGTTCAGTGGTTGGTGATCGTGTTCATGAATTCTAGGCAGAAGTCCATGGGCTGCTTCGGCAGGCCCGGGGCCATGACCTGTTGCAGAAGTGTTCGGCAGGAGGTGGCGACACCAAGACATTCGATCGGATGTTGGAGGTACCACAGCCAGTAATGGGGCCAACGCTCGCGGCTGCTGCTTCCAGGCGTCCCCGACGGAATCGCCTTGATGAAATCGAAGATAATGTCGCGGGCGTCGTCCGCCTGTGGATGTTCCCCAAACTGACTGTGGACAAACCACCGCAGCGGATAGAGACCGTGTACGACGTAATAATCGTTTTCTTCGCGACGCTTCGGGGCCTTCCACCATTGAATCAATTTCGTGCCGGAAACGAGCCACGTCGCCCGATGCTGCGACAAGAGCGAGGATGCGGTGAATGCAATCACCGGATGTGCATCGGCGGACAGCCGCTTCAGTGTCGCCGAGTGTGACGATTCGAGCCCTAGGCGAGCTAGTCCCTCCAGGATGTGCATGAGGGGGTGCGATTCCGTGGTGATGTCCGCCAGGAACGCAAGTCGATCAAGTACCCAAGTTCGCAGCTTCGGCTCATCGTGGCCAACCCAACAGAGCACCTCGGCGACATCCGCAGCGATCTCCGGCCTCGCAAGGTAATCCGGAGCGAAGAGCGCCTGCGACTGGGGCAGGTGACGGCCAATGCGAGCCAGCATCCAAATAGCGATCCAGCGTGTCGGCCCATCACGGACGGCGCAGCGATCAAGCGCAGAACGAACCAGGCGATCGAGGACATCGCTCGTCACGGCGAATGGATCGAGCGCAGCTAGCGCGATGTACGGCAGCGCAGGATCGGTCGGATCGTCTGTTTCCGCGACGACACGATCTGTCGGATGTCGCCGCTCCGCCTCCTCCAACAGGTCCGACGCGAGGCGAACGGCGTCCGTCGCGGCCGATAATGAGGCGACGAACTCAACGGTCTCACGCTGCGCATCGACCAAGTGCTGGGCAAACACTTGCTGGCTCATGACAAGGGACTTCGCCAGCAGGTAGTGAAAGACCACGCCATGGATTCCAAAGCAAACACAATTGTCCTCGGCCACCAGTAATTGAGTCCTGAGTAGCAGCTCCTTTGCAGGGATGTGGTCGATTCCAAGTTCGCGTGTGAGCGCTGCGGTCTCCAGCTCCACGGTCGCACGGCTGAGCAAAGGAACGGAGACTACCGGAGCATTATGGTTTGCGCGTTCGGCGAGACGAAACAACAATCTTTGGGCCGCAGCGAGGTGAGGCTCGTGGATCGGCTTCAGTTGGTGTTCGACAAGAAACTCAATGACTTCATGGCGCCACTTCGGATCATGCCCTTTCGCCGCCTTGAACTCGCAACAAGCCACCACGAACAAGGGTGTCCGCAATACGAAGTCAGTGCTCATCAACAGCGGCATGGAGAGTCGAGAAGGTGACGACTTGCCCACCTCAAGGATCGCAGTCTCGCCAGCACGGCGTTCATATTGGGCGCTCCAACTTTGAACAATCGCCTCGCGTTCCTCGACCGATAGTTGGCGGAGGGCGTACGGCGTGTAGCCATCTTCCGCGTGCCGAAAACGCTCCGGCATGGACGCGAGCGTTCTCGTGGCGATCAACGCAGAGGCGCCGCGCGCAACCCAATTGTCCACTTCCGTGACCAGAGCGTCGCGCTCGTCTGGCCGGATTTCGTCGAGTCCGTCCACAAAAATGACAACGCGGCTGGCAGCGGCGTGGTCGCTGGCGTGACGCTCACCGAGCTGCTGTCCGAGCTGGATGGGCAAGGAGCCGAGACTCCGGTGCTGCGGCTCAATGAACGCGACGCTCCACCCTTGATCCCGGAACGATTTTTCAAACGAGAGTAGCAACTGAGTCTTTCCCGCCCCCGATTCGCCGTAGATGACCAGTCGAGCGCGTGGTCCAGCGAGATGCGATCGCAGCTGCTCTTCGCCGCTGACCACGGCGAAAGCGGTTGCAAATTCGTTGGCTCCGCGGACTAACGAAAGCGGCACCCTGAATGGAACCAGGTTGGACGCATGCGGGATCTGTGGCTGATGAACGCCCACATTCGCCCTGATCTCCTCCACCACCCGTGGAATCCCTTTTGCCACGTCGAGCCAAGCCTCATCGCGGTTGCCCCACAGGCTCACGGGCCTTGCATCCTGCGGAAGCCCCTGCAACTTCGCAAACGGCATCCCGGCAAAGGCGGTCAACAGTTCCGCAAACGCCGCCTCCGTTTCCTCGCGGAAATCAACGTACTTGTAACGCCGCAGCGTGTCCGGCAGTTTGCAGTCGGCCAGCAGCAGCGGGATGAAGCGGCGGCCGGCATTGGCGGGGTCGCGATGGATGGCGGTGCTCCGCTCCAGGGCCACCCAGTCCGAGGCGAGCGCGGCGGGCGAGAGGCACAGCAGCAGCACCCGCGACTGCTCCAGACCCTCATCCACTTTCAGCGAGATGATGTCCCCCGGCTGGATGACCCACTCATCCAACCACACCCGCAGCCCCGCCCCCTTCAGCCGCTCCGCCAGCCGACGCACCCGCGGCTTGTCCGCTCGGTTGTGGCTCAGAAAGACATCGAATGGGAAATCGCCCGCCATGCCGCACCTCCGGTGTCGTCGGCTTTCAGACTATCGAGGATACGAAACATGTACCACTCGACACGCCTTGGCCTAGCTCGCGGCCATCGCAGCGGACCAGACCCTTCACCGAGCTCCGCCACGGCGGACCAACGCGCCCTGCAATTCGCCCGTGAATGGAAAAGACTTTGGAGTGCTGCGACCTGAGTCGCAGCTTTTCAAACGACGTTGTTGTTGATTCGGCGCGGATGCTTCGTGCGCCGCGTTTTGAAAAGCGACGGCTCTGGCCGCCGCACTCCAAATGCCGCGAGCGAATGACTCACTGCCATCGCGGCGGATCGGACACCGCGTTGTTCTCACAACTGCCGTTCGGCGATGTCGATGGCTTTGAGCAGTCCCTTCGCCTTGTTGAGCGTTTCGTGGTATTCACTCTCCGGGACGCTGTCGGCGACGATGCCGGCTCCGGCTTGGATGGAGGCGGTTTGGCCTTGAAGCACCAGCGTTCGCAGGGCGATGCAGGTATCCATGTTGCCGGTGAAGTCAATGTAGCCGACCGCTCCGGCGTACGGGCCGCGGCGAGTGGGTTCGAGTTCGTCGATGATCTGCATCGCGCGAACCTTCGGAGCGCCACTGACGGTGCCGACCGGCAGGCCGGCTCGCAGGGCGTCGAGGGCGGTCAGGCCGGGGATGAGTTGGCCTTGTACGTTCGAGGTGATGTGCATGACGTGGCTGTAACGCTCGACGGTCATCACGTCGCTGAGTTTGACAGTGCCATACCGCGCGACTCGGCCGACGTCGTTGCGGGCGAGATCGACGAGCATGACATGCTCGGCCCGTTCTTTGGGATCGGCGAGGAGTTCTTGTTCCAGCCGTTTGTCCTCTTCGTCGGTGGCTCCACGTTTGCGTGTGCCGGCGAGCGGGCGGATCGTGACTTCGCCGTCTTCGACGCGGACCATGATTTCGGGCGAGCTGCCGACGAGCGTTGTGTGCGGTGTCTTCAGCAGGAACATGAATGGGCTGGGGTTCACAATGCGCAACGCGCGGTAAATGTCGAGCGGCGAGGCTTTCGTTTCGAGTTGCAGTCGCTGGCTGATGACGACTTGAAAGATGTCGCCGGCGACGATGTATTCCTTGCACTTCTCGACGGCGGCCTCGAACTCGCGCTGCGTGAAGTTCGATTGGTAAGCCAACTGCGGCTCGCCGGTCAGCGTGATGTCGTTGAGCGTCAGTTCCGCCTTGCCGGTTTGCAGTTGCTGGCAAGTGGCATCGACGGCGGCACAGGCGGCATCGTAAGCCTGTTGGAGACGGCCGCGATCGTGGGGCACGTTTTCAACGTGCCCATCCTTGGCGGGCACGGTGGAAACGTGCCCAACGCGGGCGTGGGCGACGACCAGGATCGTCTTCTGGACGTGATCGAAGATGACCATGCGGTCGTAGAAGGCGAACGACATGTCGGGCAGCTTGCGGTCATCGCGCGGCGCGTTCGGCAGATGCTCGGCGTAGCGGACGATGTCGTAGCCGGCATAGCCGACCGCTCCGCCGCAGAAACGAGGCAGCTTCGGATGCGGAGCGGCTCGATAGCCGGCGATCAGCGATTCGAGTTCTTTCAGTGGATCAGCAGACTTCACTTTTCGTTCCGTCTCATTGGTGCCTGGCGAGCCGGGTAGCGTCAGCCCCCGGACAGTCCGAGGGCTGACGCCCATCGGCTCGCCAGCCGAGTTGAGGCTCGCATCGCACTCGGTCAGCGAGACCTCATTACCAAACGCCTCGAAACGCAGAAACGGATCCGTGCCGACAAAGCTGTAGCGTCCGATCTTCTCGCCGCCGACGACGCTTTCAAACAAGAACGCACACGAACCCGACTGCAACTTGCAGAACGCGCTGACGGGTGTCAGTGTGTCGGCGACCAACTGCCGGTACACCGGCACCAGATCGCCTTGCTGGGCCATGCGGCAAAAGGTGTCGAAGTCGGGAAGATGGTTCGGCATGGGGTGTCCTCAAGGAAGCCGCGTCTTGAGGAGGTTGGGGATTGCAAATTGCAAATTGTAAATTGCAAATTGCAAATTGGCGGACGAGTCCATGCGTGACTGCACGGCGTCTTGCTCTTCAATTTGCAATTTGCAATTTACAATTTTCAATTTGCAATCCTCCCAACTCACCGACCACGTTTGACCAACCTCAGGTGACGACTAGAATCCAGCCGCCGCGCAGTGACGTTTCACGACAACGGAGTTCCAGCGGCGAAGACTCACGGGTGACATGATGAAGAAGTGCCGTCGCTGTTCCAAGCCTGCCACTCTGCACATCACGGAGATTCGCAAAGGTGAAGTGCAACAGCTTCATCTGTGCGAGACCTGTGCTCAGAAGTATTTGCAGTCGGATCAAGAGTCGGATGAGGATGTCCTGGCGAGCGGCGCAACGGATGAGGCTCTGGACGCCGTTGACGAGTTGGCCTGTCCGCACTGCGGCATCACCTTCCGCCAATTCCGAGCGAACGGGCGGCTCGGTTGCCCGCACGATTACGAGGTCTTCGAGACCGAATTGAACGAGCTGCTCAAGAATATTCACGACGACACGCAGCATTGCGGCAAGGCTCCGTACCAAACCAGCGAGTCGAGCCAAGAGCAATTTCGGCTCATCAAGCTCCGCAAGGAACTGCAAGCGGCGGTGACGGACGAGGCCTATGAACGTGCCGCGAAGTTGCGTGACGAGATTCAGCAGGTCGAAACGAAACTCAAGGCCGGTCAGCCGGGGTAGCACGACGCGCCAGCGAGTGGTTCTTGTAATTCTCGAAAACCGTTCGCTGGTGCGTCGTGCTACCCCGGCAGATCGCTCACAGCCCCGTCCGCGCGAGGATGTCTCGCAGCAGTTCGACCGGAACTCCGGCTGACCAGGCGGCGGCGACTGCGGGCAGCAGATGCTCGCGAACGATGGGGCCGGAAGACTCAATCCCCTTGATCGGCAGAAAGAACGCATTTGGGCCGGTGCCGAGGATCAAACTGTCGTGCATGAAAAAGGCGACTCGGCCACCGCGTGATTGATGATCTCGCAGCCGAGCCGTTTCCCCTTCGGTCGAGTACAGCAGCGTGTGACCTCGGCAGGCGGAGAGCAGTTGATCGATGTGCGGCGCGGTGGCGGGGATGATGGCCGCTCCTTCGGGCGGGACGGCGTGAACGAGCGGCAGCACTCCGTCGATCAAGGTCTCAGCGTTGGCTGAGGCGAGATTCGTGAGGACGGCGACGTCGCAACGCTCACAGCCCAAGCCAATCGCGAGCGCCTCTTCGGATTGGCTTTCGAAGATTGCGGCCTCGACGCGCGGGTGCAGCAACAGCGAGCGGATGCGATCTTGATCCGAACCGCGCAGAACGTACGGACGTTGGCCGTCTACGGAAATCTCACAGCCCAGCGCGATGCCGACTCGCCGGCCGAGCTTGCGCAGCAGCCCGGCGATCAACAGGCCGATTTGACTGGCTTCTGATCCGCCCGCGATGCCAACGATGGGGATGCGACCATCCTCGCCGCCAGGGAACATCAATTCGACGATCGCATCACCGACCGGTTGGGGATGCCCGTAAAGCGGCTCGACATGGATCGACAGGGCGGGTCCGGCGTTGACCTCGATGATCACGCCCCCTTGTTCTTCGAGTGGGCGAGCAATATCCACCGCGACAACGTCGAGGCCGGCGATGTTCAAGCCCACGGTTTGTGCGGCGAGCACCGCGCGCTCTGCCACGGCGGGATGGACCTCGCTCGTCTCGTCGGTCGTCAGATCTCCGTTGACACACACGATGATTTCTTGGCCGACTTCGAGGACCGATTCACGTGTCAGTCCTTTGCGTTTGAGCCTCAACTCCGCAGCTTCGTTGAGAGCCATCGTGTCCAGCTTGTCGGTGTAGTTCTCGCCGCGTCGCGGGTCGCGATTCGCCTCGTCGATCAGTTCGTTGATCGTGCTGCGACCGTCCCCGATCACGACATCGCTTTGGCCGCGAGTCGCCGCAATCAGCCGATCACCGACAACCAACAACCGGTGAGCGGGCCCGCGCGCGAACTGCTCGACAATCACGCCGGTCGTGCCGGCTGAGTTTTCGCCCAGCGCATGATCGAAGGCTTCGGTGATCCCTTCACAAGTCATCAGATCAAACGAGATGCCTCGGCCGTGGTTTGCGTCGCGCGGTTTGAGGACGACCGGAAAGCCGATCTCACGAGCGATCTGGCACGCTTCGTCGGCGGTCTGGGCGACTCGGCCTTGCGGCACGGGGACGCCGACTTGCCGCAACAGCATCTTCGTCAGTTCTTTGTCTTGAGCGATGTCTTCGCCAATCGAACCGGTCTCGTCCGTCTCGGCGGTCCAGATGCGATGTTGCTTCGCCCCCTCGCCAAGCTGCACGAGACTGCCGTCCGTCAGTCTCCGGCACGGCAGGCCACGAGCCGCCGCCGCTCGTAAGATCGCGCGCGTGCTCGGCCCCAGCCGCACGTCGTCCGCCAGATCGACCAGCTTACGAAGCTCCGCCGACGAGTCGAAGGGGGCGTCCGACAATGCCGCTTGAACACACATCCGCGCCGTTTCCAAACAGGCTCGGCCGAGCGACTCCTCCTCGAACTCGAACGTCAGCCGAAAGGCCGCACCGTCATCAACCTCCTCGCAACGGCTGTATTGTGGCGGCGTGCCGGCAGCGGCTTCGAGCACGCAGGTCACTCGTCGCAGCATGTCGGCCAGCGGCAACCCGTGCTTGGCGAGTTTGTGAAACGATTCTTGCGCCGGTGCATCGCCACCCCGCGACGGAGCCTGCTGAGGTGGATCGTCCAATGCCGGCAGCCAAGACAACAGCCGTGCGACCACCGACGGATCATCGCTCGACCGCCACGTTCGTAGAATTCCCAAGTCCACGAGCACTTCCAACGTCGGCACACTCGACCAACGATTCGGTCCGTGATACGCGACGATCTGACGAAACTCCATGAAGCACTCCGGTGACAATGAAGAGATCAGGACTCGTAACACGGTTGTCGGAAAAGTCCAAGGCCCAAGCTCCAATGACCAAGGAAATCCCAAACACCAATGTCCAAATTCCCAAAAGGCGAACCTGAACGTGGTGCAGAACTATTGGGTCAGAGGTTCATTGGATTTTGGGATTTGGTCATTGTTTGGACATTGGGATTTGAATCTTGGACATTCGCGAATCGTAGTCGCATCGCTGCGACCGCCAAGCTCGACCAGCCGATCAAAAACAACACGCCGCCAAGGGGAGTGATCGCTCCCAGGACTCGGTGACCCGTCAGCGCCAGCGCGTACAAGCTGCCGGAGAACAACACGATCCCGCCGAGAAACGACCAGCCCGCGACTGTCAACGACCGTCGCGAGCCGTCTCTCGCCAGCAATCCAACGACCAGCAACGCCAGCGAGTGCGTGAGCTGATACTCGGCGGCCGTTTTGAAGTCTTGCAGGTATTTGTACGTCGCCGGCACCGACAGCCCGGCGATCGTCCGCATGTCGGTCTCGGAGTACACCGACTTCAAGACGGCATCCACCCCATGAGCCGCGAACGCTCCCAGCGCGACCCCCAAGCCGGCCAGGATCGAACCGCTGACCAACCAGAATTTGGAACTCAACATGACAGCCTCATCGGAACGAGGGAAGACACCTTGGAGTGCGGCGGCCCAAGCCGCCGCTTTTCAAAAAACATGGTCGATCAGTTTGGTGGAGTGTTTCGGATGACTTGAGCGTTTTGAAAAGCGGCGACTCAGGTCGCCGCACTCCAAAGTCACCGCTGCGAATCCAAGAACGCGATCACATCGCGCAGCTCTTGCAGCGTCATCCGTTCGGCCAGCTTTTCGGGCATGACGGAAATCTTCTGCGGCGTGCGCGTCTCGATGTCGATGGTTTTGATCTCGATCAGTTGGCCTTCGGCGTTGCCGACGATGGTTTTGCCTTCGTTCTCATGGACGACCATGCCGGTCACGACTTTGCCGTCCTTCAGCTCGAACGTCCACGAGACGAACTGCGGAGCGATCTCGCGGCTCGGTTCGAGGATCGACTGGATCAATCGCTCACGGTTCATTGTCCCGACCACTCGCGACAGGTCGGGACCAACTCGGCCCCCTCGGCCATCGACGATGTGGCACTTGAAGCAGCCGGGGCCGTTGGGATGGAAGAAGACTCGGCGGCCGGCTGCGGGATCGACGTTGCCGCCGCGCGCGAGTTGGTCCATCCATTCCATGCGCGTCTTCGGCTGCTCATTGGTGTTGAGCTTGATCGACTGCGGCATGTCGAGATCGGATTGAGCGGCTACGAGTGCGATTTGATCGGCCAAGTCACCGGCAATCTTGCTGTCTGCAAGCAAGACCAGCGTTTTCGCGATGTCGAGTACGCTGTCGCGGAGTTCGGGATCAGTGCCAATCAGTGGCCGAGCGGCTCGCAAGGCCTCGAATCGCAGCGGAACGAGGCTGCTGTTGCTCAAGAACGATTTCAGCAACTTTCGGCTCGGCCCGTCGACCGGTTCGGCCTTGGCGACTGCGGCCAAGCCAACGAGTGCTTCCGCTCGAAGTTGAACGTCGAGCTTGTCGTTCGCCACGAGTTCTCGGAGCAGTTCGCCCGACACGTCAGGCCTGGCGGCTTGCAGAGTGCGAATCGTTTCGACGCGCAACGGTTCGTGGTCCGACTTCAACAGGCTGGCGAAGAACGGCGCGTCGAGCGACTTGTCGGTGGGGGACACGAGTCGCAGGGCTTGTGCTCGGACGGCGGGGGAGCGTTTTTCGTCTTTGAGCAGCGGGACGACGTATTGCTCGGCCGGCGTCTTGTCAAAATCTTCGGGCTTCTTGCCGTCGAGCATCTCCAACGCGGCAATCGTCGCCAAAAACAATTCGGGCGTCATCGCACGCGATTGGGAGGGCGAGGCTCCCGCCGAGCCAGGACGAGGATCACGCGCGGATTTGAGGTCTTTGCCCCGACCCGGCTCGGCGGGAGCCTCCCCCTCCCGCGCAATGCCCTCCCGAATGGGGCCGAACATCCCTTCCACCAACGGCCGCAACTCCGTCAATTTCTCCTCGGCCACCCACTGCACCGCCAGCCGCCGCACGTCCGGGTCGTGGTCCGAGAGCGCGACTCGCAGCAACCGGTCTTCCCGCGGTGCCTGCTTCCGAGCCGCCAGCAACATCGCCTGACGAACGCGCGGAGCACTCGCTTTCACGTCAGGAGTAGCATCGGGGATGAGATACTTTGAGAAGTCGTCTTGCTTGAGTTGTGCAGCCATCGCGGAAACGACGACCGAAAAAACAAACGGATCGTCGATCGCAAGGACGGCTCGCAGGTAATCGTCTCCCGGTTCTAATCTCTTCGTTGCAAGGAATGGGAGAATCACGTCCAACTCATCGACCGCAAACGCTGACTTCCCAGTAGCGATCTGAGCAATTTCAGAGGTCGGAATTCCTTTGCTACCCAAATCCAAGAGCCTCTCTCTTTGCTTTGCGGCGTGCTGCTTCGTCGTCTTCCTGGGTACTGGCGGTGTCGCAAAGGTCCAATCGTACAACGGATTGTTTGCCCGATGGTCAGGAGCCAAAGTTTGAAGCCAATCCGCAAGAGGTTGAAGGACTTTGCCGACTGCAAACATCACCTCGGCGATTGACCGGTCACTCCGGTTGGCGTCCACGAACAACCGGCCGCTCCATTTGTTGAGCTCTTCCTTGGGAATTCGTTGCAAAAGCAAGTTCATAGCATGCCTGCGGACATCGCACCGTCGTGAATCTAGTTGTATCTCCAATCCAACGAACGAAAGGTTATTGAGCAAAGCTAATTCGATGGGTGCGGTAGCGCGTGGCTCCTTTGTTGTTATCCGCCAAATTCGTCCGTGGCCGTGCAGCTTGTAGTCTCGCAGCACCCAATCGGTGCAGAACAACGAACCGTCGGGAGCGGTCGCGAGGCCGACCGGGCGAAAATTCTCGCCGCCGGTGATGAGCGGTTCGGCCAGTGACGTGAACGACGTGCCCTTCGGTTGGAGACGAAAGCGGTCGATGCGGTGGTCGCCCCAACTGGTCACCAGCAGGTTGCCCAGATACTCCTCCGGCAGTCCGTCCGACTCGTAGGCCAGGATGCCGGAGGGTGCTTCGCCGGTCCCCGCGACCATCGGCAGCGTGCCGGGAATCTCGCCGTTCCAGGCGGTGAAGGGGTGCAGTCCCTTGCGGCCGTTGCGGAAGCGGTAGCCGTAATCGCCTCCAGGAATCACATGCAGCAGCCGACACGGC
>SYJG01000371.1 GCA_005798445.1 Planctomyces sp. | reverse complement strand
GTGATTCCATCTGTTTTGACTCGGAGGGCTGACGCCCTGCCGCTCGCCGAATCTCTCATGACTCCCCGCGCGAGGTATAATGAACACCAAAGTACCTCTTGGTTTTCAAAACTTGGGCGGAATTGTCTCGTCACAAAGAGTCTCTGTTTCCAACGGACTGACAACGGTTCGCGACTTGCTGATCGAAAACAAAATCACTTCCCGTCCGTTTCCGTGAAATCTGGACTCTGCCTTCATGCCGAGTTTCTCAACGACTCGAATGGTCATCGAGGAACCAATGGAGCATTGAGGGCGGCTGCCGCCAAGCGTCCCAGTTCTCCAGCGGGATCGCGCTCGGCGAGTTCTTTCAAGAGTCGCCGCGAGTCGGCGGTGTTGAGCTGGCTCAACAACGCGACGGCTCGACGGATGACGTGCGTCAGTGCCACGTGTTCATTCTTTTCGGCCAGAACGCGGGCCAGACGTTGTCGCTCGGCGGCTTCTTCCTCAGTGACACCCTTGGCGATCCGGTCTAAGTCCAGCACTTTGTTGATCAGTCGGAGCTTGTCCCCCAGATAGGTCACCGTGCGATCGGGTGTCTCGGCCATCATCCACATTGTCAGATATGCCACCGCTCCATCCCGCGCGAGATCCTTCCACAGCACGTTGAAGTCTTGCTCTGGCGGCTGTCCGCGGGGCTGTAGATCCCAAGCGTAGCAGACTCCATCCGACCCGCCGCTCACGAGTGTTCGCCGGTCGGCTCCAAAAGCGAGTGTGTACACATAACTTTCATGTCGGCCGACTTCCCAGACCTTCTCGGCGGTCAGCGGATCCCACAGATCGATCTCGCCTGCTGCGCTGCCGGTCGCCAGAAGCGAACCGTCGGGTGAAAAGCAAATGGAGCCGAAGACGAAACGACCTTTCACGGCAAACTCTTTCCGCAATTCCATGTCAGCGGCATTCCAGATCCGAACTTGGCCGTTGAGATGAGCCGTCGCGATCAATCCGCCGATGGGGGAGTAGCACACCGTATACATTCGATGGTCGTCTCCCTTGAAACGACCTGCGGACACATCGACTTGACGTTGCAGTTCACCGCCATTCGTTTCCCAGAAGCGGACGATCCTGTCCCACCCGGCGGTCGCCAGCGTCTTGCCGTCCGGACTGAACGAGAGGCCGTAGACTTCGCCGTGCTTGAGATGAGCCACCTGATCGCCGGAATTCAGATCCCACAAGTAGGCTGCCGATTGTCGGAAGACGGCGGCGGCCAACTGCTGGCCATCGGGTCGGAAGCAAAGCGATTCCACATGCGAATGCGGATCGCGTCCCTTTGGCCATTTCCAATCAAGAACGACGTTTCCATCAGCGACCTCCCAGAGGGCGACTCGCACTTGTTCTCCGGTTGCTCCACCGCCAGCCAGTCGCCGGCTGTTCGGCGAGAACTTCAAGACAGAGAAGTCCGTGTCTGCGAAGTCGAACGCACGCAGCTCATGGCCATCTTTAGCGCGAACCAGGCGAATCGTTCCCAAGTCATCCGCGTAGGCCAGCATCAGACCGTCCGGTGAAGCGGTGACGACCGAAGTTGCACGGACTCCTTCCGGCAATGGCAGTTGCTTTTGATTGCCAACGTCCCAGCGGCGGACGGCCCCGTCCCATCCCGACGAATACAGAACTTTGCTTCCCTCCCCCAAGGCCCAGGGCTTCCAAGTATGGCCCTCCAGCTTGCCAACTTCTTTTCCCGTCCGCGCATCAAGTAGCCTGATCGAATTGTCTGATCCAATCGGCGCTCCGACCGCGATGACGTTGGCATCTGGGCAATACGCGACTGCGGACAGGTAGCTCTCGGCATTCTTTGCAGGCGAAATCTCTGTCGCCCAAATCGCCGCTCCGGAATCGACGTCGTACATCCGCGCGGCGACGTCCCGCTCGGTCGTGACGATCCGGCGGCCATCCGGTGAGAACGCGAAGCGAACGAGTCGCGCTTTGAGTTTGATGCGGCGGAGTTCCTTCCCTGTCTCGGCATTGCACAGCCGGAGTTCCTCCATCGACTCGCTCGCTAACACGGCGAGCAGCTTCTCATCCGGCGAGAATCGACCAAAACAGTAATCTCCGCCGAACAGCAGGCGATCATTGTCATTCTCTCCAATCTCGACTGGATTTTTCGGCGCGTTGGCGATTTCAAACAGCACTTTCCCTTTGTCATCGCAAACGACAACTCCCTGAAAGCTTCCCAGCGCGAACTTTCGTCCGTCACGCGTGACATCGATGGCTTTCGGATTGTCACTGAAGACGTTGTGAGGTTGAGTCTTCACGTCAGTCGGTTGAGCGCGAGTGAGAGACAGCACTTCATGTTTTCCTGAAGCGACGTCCCAAACAAAGATCTGGTCGGAACCACCCGGCGTATAGAACCGCGAACTGTTGGCAGCAAACGCCAACGGCCGAACACCATACGCGGCACCCGGCAAGACGATTCCAAGGTCACGCGGTTTGGCTCGCCACTGCATTTTTCCAGTCGCGGCAGCCCAGACAATGAGATGATCGTCGTCGATCGTCACGATCGACTTTTCGTCCGGCGAGACAGCCAATTCATCGACCGACGACGGATGGCGGAACCGCTTCGTACCGAACCGCAGCAACGCTCCCGACGGCAGCGGGTCGCCCAGCGAATCGATGCCAGGCTTGGCGTGAAGGGGATTGCTGTCGTCGGCCGCCACGTCACCGAACCACATCGCAACCGTCATGAGCATCATCGCGACTCTCTGGATCGTGTCGCCGTTCATCCTGCGATTCATGTTGTCCCCTCAAAGCCGTTGAGTCACGAACGAAGCGGCTAACACGACTCTGCAGCTTCGTAGCCGCGTTTGTCAGAACGCGGGTTCCGAAAGGCCCGCATTCTGGCGAATGCGGCGACAACGTGCACAGTAGCACTGATTCGACTGTCTGAGAGGCGATCCGAAAAGCCCGTAGCCCGACCCCTTGTGGGTCGGAGGATTTTGAATGAGCGTCAATTCCTCAGGAAAATCAAATCCTCCGACCCACAAGGGGTCGGGCTACGGAAGCAAGAACCACTTTTCGGAGAGCCTCTGAGTTTCGACCCCAACGGCCTCGTGCCGTTGGTGATGCCGATGGTGGGCTAGTCGATGCCGTTCCCACTCCCCCCGCTTCTCCCTTTCCTCCGCCGCAGGCGGAGGAAAGGGAGAAGTGGGGGGGCTTTTTTTCACCATCATATTCACCATCCGGGGCAGGCCGGATGGGTGCGGGGCTGTCGTGGCACTCGAAAATCAGTCGCGGATCGAACACTATCAAGATGACTGGTTTCGGTATGAACGAAATGGAAGCGACCATGATCGACTCTGTGTTGGTGACTGGCGGCAGCGGGTTCATTGGCACCTGGGTGCTACGGGAGTTGATTGCGCGAAATGCGAAACCCGTGGTGGTCGATGTGCAGCCGGCTCCGGCGCGCTGGCATCGAGTGCTCGGCGAGTGCGCGGCGGAGGTGGTCTCGATCGAAGCCTCGCTTCTGGATCGCGACCGCCTACAGAGCGTCATCGAGCAACATGGCGTGACACACGTCATTCATCTGGCGGCGATGCTGACTCCAGAATGTCAGAAGGATCCGTGGCTGGGCTGTCAGGTCAACGTGCTGGGGAGCACGGCGCTGTTCGAGGCGGCTCGGCGATCAGGACGAGTTCGCTCACTGGCGTATGCCAGTTCGTATGCGGTGTATGGGCCAGAGACCAGCGATTCCGCGGATGAGTCGAATCGGCCGCCGACGTTTTACGGGGCGTTCAAGCAAGCGGTCGATCTGATTGCCGAGCAGTATTGGCGTCACTTTGGCATCGCGTCGGTCGCGGTGCGTCCGCATGTGGTCTATGGGCCGGAGCGCGATCAGGGTTTGACGGCCGGCCCGTCGCTGGCCGCGCGAGCGGCCGCGCTCGGCGAGAGCTACACCATCGGATACACGGGCCGAGTCGGCTACGACTACGCGGAAGATGTGGCTCGCGCGTTTGTTCGCTCGGCGATCGAGTGTCCGCCGGGACACACCATCGTCGATCTGCCCAGCGAGCTGGCGACCACCGAAGAGTTTCGCTCCGCGATCGTGGCTGCGGTTCCCGATGCGGAGTCTCGGATCATGGTCAATGGCCCGGCGATCCCGTCCAATGTCCCGCCGAGTCCGAATTTCATCACGAATTTGTTTCCCGATTGGCAAGCCACCTCGTTGCGCGACGGTGTCCAAAAGACGGTCGAGTTTTATCAACACTAGCCCGACGCGCGAGCGAGGGGTTTCTTAAAAACAACCCCTCGCTGGCGCTTCGGGCTACTCGGAGAAGGAGCCATTCATGTCCGTGAACGATTCCATTGATCGACGACAGATGCTGTTGGCGGCCGTTCTTGGAGGGACCGCACTGACGACTGCCACAGCGGCAGCCGATGATGCGAAAGGCTTCGACAAGATGCTGCGAATCGGTGTCATCTCCGCCACGATTCGGGGCAAGCCTCAGCCGCGCAACGGACACACTTGGCACTTCGCGCAGTACCTGCATCCGACAATTGATCTCGACACCTACTGCAAGCTGGTCGATCCAGGGTCGGCGAAGTTCTTCCGCGAGTACGTTCGCAATCCGAAATTCACGTTCGACCAACTGCCGTTTCCCGACACGAAGATCACGCAGTACTACGACGCCGATCCAGCCGTCGCGGCCAAGTTCACCGAAGCGTTCCCCGGAGTGCAGGTCGCCAAGTCGGTCGAGGAAATGGTCGAGCAAGTCGATGCCATTTGGCTCGGCGATGCGTCGGGGTTCGGCGACGATCATTTCGATCTGGTCGCGCCGGGACTCAAGAAGGGGCTGCCGACGTTCTGCGACAAGCCGATCGGCGAGACTCCTGCCGGCACGCGCAAGATTTTGGAGTTCGCCAAACAGCACAACGCGCCGATCATGTCGTCGAGCTTGTTCCGTCACGAGTGGGGTTGCGAAGCCGCGCTGCGCAAGCGGGACTCCGGGGAGTTGGGGCCGATTCAATACGTCATCGCCAGCGTACAGGGGGGCTTCTCGGAGAGCGGCTGGATGGTCTACGGCCAGCATCCGGCCTGGACGGTGATGACGCTGATGGGGCCGGGCGTTGAAGCGGTCAGCATGTACGCTCGAGAGAACACCTGCCACGCGCTCGTGACGTATCCGGATCGCATGCCCGCCGAGATTTGGTTCGGCCGGCCGAGCTCGAAGTGGGAGTACTGTCACACCGAGGTCCACTTCCAAAATCAGAAATTCGAGTACACCGCGTCGATCGAGGACGACTTCTGGTACGGCCACCACTACGAGATGTTCCGCATGGCTGCGACGTTTCGCGAGATGGTGAAGACACGCCGCGAACCGATTCCACATCAGGAGATTCTAGAAGTCACGGCCATCGTTCACGCCGCCGCCAAGTCGATGCGCGAACAAAGCCGGTTGGTGAAGTTGTCCGAGGTGATGTGAAACGAGTGGCCAAAGCACGAATGACGAAACACCCAATGACGAAGGAAGCTCGAATGACGAAGCTCGAATGGTGCCGATTGGCTGTTGTTGCCGTGATGTTGCTCTTCGCGACCACTGCTCCGGCCGATGAGCCAACCGGAGAGCTAGCGACTCGGTTGGCCGGTGTGAAGTTCGATCACTACGCCGAGGCTCCCGGCTATTCGGAAGGGCCGACTTGGCGGAACGGGGACGTTTTCTTTTGCAGCGGGGCGTTGCTTCGCGTGACTGCCCCGAAGCAGGTCCACAAGTACTTGGAGATCGGGCCGGCTGGAACGGTGCTGTTGGGCAATGGGCACATGCTGATCTGCGACAACAAGCACAAGGCGCTGCTCGATCTGTCACCCGACGGAAAGCTCGGCGTTGTGGCCGAGCGGTTTGAAATGGAGACGCTGGCGAGCCTCAACGATCTCACGGTCGATGCTCGCGGCAATGTTTATTGGACAGACCCGGAAGGCTCGTCGTTGGACAAGCCGGTTGGGCGGTTGTACCGAGTCCGCCCCGATGGCCGAGTCGATCGGATCGGAACCGGGCTGGCGTTCCCGAATGGCATCGACGTCGATCCCGCCAGCAAGAATTTGTTCGTGATCGAATCGCAGTCGAAGAAGATCCTGCGATACCCGCTCCCCGCCGACAACGAGCTGCTCGGCAAGCCGGAAGTTTTCTACGACCTCGGTGGATCGGGTGGCGACGGCTGCGCGTTTGATGCGGCAGGGAACTTGTGGATCGCGGACTTTCATCGACCCGACACGAAGGCCGGCCGCATCACGGTACTCAGCCCCGAGGCGAAGGTGCTGGCCTACTTGCCGGTGCCGGCGAAGGTTGTCAGTAACATCGCGTTCGGCGGAGTGAATCACGACGAAATTTTCTGCACGACCGGTGAGCCTCCCGGCGTGTTTCATGCGAATGTCGGAGTGAAAGGCTTCGCGGGGCATACCGGAAAACCGCTGCCCATCTCGCGACTCTTGAATGTCGTCCCGCTGAAATCGCCACATGGCGACGCAGCCACGCTGCGCCAGATCGCGAAGGTCGCAGCCGATGCGAAAGTCGAAGGGGGTCAGTTTGAAGCCGCAGCGCGAACGCAAATGCAAACGCTCACGGCAAACCTGGTCGATCGGCAAGTGCGTGGCGACACCGAAAAACTTCTTCCGATTTTCGAGTCGGCGGCGATCCGCTTTCAGCAAGATCGTGCTCTGTTGGCCGAGATCAAACGGCTCGGCGGTAAGACAACGCTTGAAGTCGTCGCGCCGGATTGGCTGCGTTCGATCGCCAGTGACGAAGGGCTGCCGGTCTTCGGACGCATTGTCGAGATCGAGTTGAATGAACGCTCGGATGGCCACAAAGAACCAGAACCGAAGAAGCTCTCCGACCGCGTTACGGACGATTGGCTCAAACTCCTCGCCGGTCAGGACCAACTGCGACGGCTGGAATTGTCGGGTACGGCGGTGACCAGCGCCGGGTTGATTCATCTGAAGGAACTGCGCCACATTGAGCGGCTCAACGTCTGTCTGACGGCTTGCGATGATCGCGGATTCGAGCATCTTTCCGGGATGACGAAGATGCGTCGCATGGTCATTTGCGCGTCGAAAATCACTGGCTCCGGCTTCGCGCACTTACAAGGGATGAAGCAGATCGAGTCGATCAATCTGCACTCGGCCCCCGCCAGCGACGCCGGCCTCGAAGCGATCGGCAAGCTGACTAGTCTGAAGCGTCTCGAAGTCGTTCACACGAACGTCACCGACGTGGGACTGAAGCATCTCGCCGGACTGGTCAATCTCCAGCAACTGCACGTTCATGGCAAAGAAACCACCGCGACCGCGTTCCCGTTTCTCAGCAAACTGCGCGAGCTGTACGAACTCGACATCTACGACCGGGCCGCCAGCAATCAGACGTGCGAGCAGATCGCAACGCTGCCGAAGCTGCGCAAGTTGATGCTCGTGACCGGCATCTTCGACGACGACGGCGTGAAGCAGCTCGCGAAGGTGACGACGCTCGAAGAAGTGACGCTCGATTCCAGCAAAGTGACCGATGCCTCGGTCGAGCATCTCGCCAAGCTGACGAAACTCCGGAAGCTGCATCTCGGCCCGGCGAAGCTCAGCGACGCCGGTCGGCAACGGCTGAAGGCTGCGCTGCCGAAGGCAGTCATCACCCCCTGACCATCGAGAGAGACTCGCCATGTTGCGATCGTTGTTGGCTGGGCAGTTCTTGCTCGCGATGGGAACGCATTCGCTGTGTTTCGAATCGCCGAAGCCGCGCGATCAGCGAATCCTCGTGCGAGTCGAGCCGGTCGAACTCGGCCGCCGAACGCGCGATGAACTGCCAGCCGAAGTCGTCATCGACCACGGCGACAAGGCGTGGGATGCGACGTCGATTCGAGTCGTCCACGTCGATGAGTCGGGCAAGCCGCTCAACGATGAGCCGTTGCCGTTTCGCTGGTACGACGCGGCGATCCCGTATGACTTCCCGGAGTTTCTGGATTCGGTCAGCCGCACGGTGGGCGCATTGAAACCGGAGCCGCGCGAACGGGGCGGCTACTACTTGAATGCGATGGGAGACGGACATAAGGGGCGACTGGCCTGGACGCACACGCAAGTCGGCAAGCAGCCGGCGTGGTATGCCGTCGAGTTCAACTGGCTCAAGCCGGGCGAGGTGCCGCAGCAGTTGCCTCCGCAGGGATGGATCGGCGACGGGCAGGCACGCTGTGCCGAGGCTGCGACGCATGCGGTCCACTCGGATCATCTGCGGATTGATCTCGACGATTGGAACGGAGACGGGCTAATCGATCTCATCGTTGGAGATGACTTCGGGCATGTTGTCTGGTGGCCGAACCTCGGCTCGAAGCAGAAGCTGAAGTTCGAGTACACGCGATTGATCTTCGACGACGATGGCGTGCCGATCGACGTGGGGACGCTAGCAGCACCGAAGGTCTGCGATTGGGATGGTGACGGCGATCAGGATCTGGTAATCGGGACGTATCGCAACAAGCTCGTGTGGTACGAAAACGTCGGCACTGATCGCGAGCGGCGATTGAAGTACCGCGGCTTCGTCATGCTCGATGGTCAGCCGTTCGAGTTGCCGGTGACGCCGCTGACGCGCGGGGAGCCGGCGATCTTCAATCTCGATTACTACCCGGTACTGGAGTTCGTCGATTGGGACGGCGATGGCGACAATGATTTGCTCGCCGGCGGATACATCACCGGCTGCGTGTTCCTCTATGAGAACGTCGGCAGCGAACGCGGTTCACCGCCAAAGCTCGTCGCGCACGGGCCTTTGGAGGCAGACGGCAAGCCTCTCAACGTCGGACATTGGTGCGCGGCTCCGTGCGTCGTCGATATCGACGGCGATGGAGATCTCGATCTGCTCAGCGGGCACACGCCGATGCGCGAGCCGGGGATGAAGGCGGGGATTCGGCTGTTTGAAAACATCGGCACACGCACCGCTCCGAAGTTGAAGGGCGGCGACCTCAAGGCCGAGCACTTGTGGTCGATCACGCTCGGCTCGCCGCGCGCGTTTGATTGGGACGACGACAGCGATCTCGATTTGGTGATCAGCGTCCGGACGCAGATTTTGTTGTTGGAGAACGCCGGCTCGAAAACGTCGCCGAAGTTTGACAAGCCGCCGATCTCGATCCTGCCGAAGTGGGGACCGGCTCCGGTTCATGCCGATCAATTGCTCGATTGGAACGGCGATGGCCGAGTCGATCTTGTCAGCAACGACAACGTGCGACTGAACGACGGCACGAAGAACCCGTGGAGCTGGTCGAAGTCGATCAACGTGCTGCCGCCGGGCGTAACGATCGAGCATCGCTCGGGACGCGGCGACGAAGAGCACTCGACGTTTCTGGAAGACTTCGATGGCGATGGAGCGATCGACGTGCTGTTCGGCGACTGGTTCGGTCACGTCTGGCTGCATCGCAATCGAGGCTCGGCGGAGAAACCGGACTTCGATTTGACGGGACTCAAGCTGCCAATTCGCGACGGCTCGCCGATCAAGGTGGGGCCAATCGGACTCGATCCCGACAAGGACTTCAACGGCTTGCAGGGAGCACGCACGGTCGTCACGGCCGGGGACTTTGACGGCGACCGGCGAAAGGATCTCGTTGTCGGCGACACGTTCGGAAAAGTGCGTTTCTTTCAGCAGCTCCGCGACGAGATGAGACTTGCGAAGGAGGTGCCGATCTTCGCGCCGGCGGTTGAGATCGGCGATCTCGGCATCCGTTTGAATGTCTGCGCGACCGACTGGAATCAGGACGGACGACTCGACGTGATCGCAGGCTCGGCCAACGGCAAGGTGCAGGTTTTTTTGAGTACGACCGACGCCGACGCGGCTTCACCATTCGCAGCCGGGTTCACTCCGAAGTTGCCGCCGATCATGCAGCCTCGCGTGCTTCTTGGCGACTTGAACGGCGATGGGGATGACGACCTCTATTTTCCCAGCACCCAGGGAACCTGTTTCGTCGAGCGATCGTTTCTGAATTACGGCTACGCTGGCGGGACGATCGTGAAGCGGTGAGTCAGTGGCACACGCGGCTTGCACACCACTTTGGGATGGCTGGCGTTGCCCATTCGGCTTGCCGCGGCGCCACGCTGTTCAAGTGACATTCATCGCCAAAGCGATACGATTCTGCCCCATTGGTTGTGGAGTCGCTCATGGCATTGTCGTCCGAAGAGTTCCTGCGCCAACTTGCTGACAGCGGGCTGATCTCTGCCGACGAAATTACGTCGTTCGTTGAAGCGCGTCCCGGCGACCGACGTCCAGAGGACGGCGAACAACTGGCTCGCGAGTTCGTGACTCAAAAGCGGCTGACCGAGTTTCAGGCCGCGCAAATCTGTGCCGGAAAAATTGCGTCGCTGTCACTGGGCAATTACTTCGTGCTCGACAAGCTAGGGCAAGGCGGCATGGGTGTTGTGTTGAAGGCCGAGCACAAGCGGTTGAAGCGTGTGGTGGCTCTCAAGGTGATTTCGCCGGCGGCGATCAAGTCGCCGGATGCGGTGAAGCGGTTCCGTCGCGAAGTCGAAGCGGTGGCAAAACTGTCGCATCCCAACATCGTCGCCGCCTTTGATGCGGACGAAGCGAACGGTTCGTACTTCCTGGTGATGGAGTACGTCGCCGGCTCGGACTTGGCCTCGTATGTGAAGCAGAACGGGCCGATGCCGGTCGAGCGGGGGGTGAATTGCCTGTTGCAAGCGGCCGATGGGTTGGAGTTCGCACATCGTCATGGGATCGTGCATCGCGACATCAAACCACATAACTTGATGCTCGACGACGCGGACCGTGTCAGGATTCTGGATATGGGCTTGGCGCGGATTGACAACGCCGGCTCCAGTCCGCTCGGTGATGATGCCGCGAGTCTCACGCAGTCTGGCGCGATCATGGGGACGGTCGATTACATGTCCCCCGAACAGGCGCTCGACACGAAACACGCCGATCAACGGTCAGACATCTACAGCCTGGGCTGCACGCTGTGGTACGTGTTGACGGGGCAGGTCTGTTACGGCGGCAGCACGATGATGAAGAAGCTGCTCGCGCATCGAGAAGCGCCGATTCCGTCACTGCGTTCTGTTCGTGCGGATGTGCCGGTTCGACTCGACGCGGTGTTCCGCCGGATGGTCGCCAAGCGGCCGGAGGATCGCTTCGCGTCGATGACGGAAGTCATAAATGCGCTCAGCGACTCGCTCAACGCTGCCGCGTCTGATTCCGAATCCATCACCTCTGCCCCGCCGTTGGCACGGGTGGTGGCATCGCTGTCCTCGGATGCGGAGAGTCTGCCGAGTTTCTTCACGAACTTGAATCAGGACAACGTTCAGCCGAGCGTGTCACCGTGCGTCAGCCTGACGGAGGCCGATCCAGCGACCGATCCCGTTTCGCTCGAAGCCACGCAACGGACGCAGATGGTCTCAAAGCCGCAAACCGTGAAACGTCCGCGCCGGGTTAAGGCGTGGCTCATTGGTGCGACGGCGGCGGCCTGCTTGTGCATCGGTTTGGTCATCGCGTTTCGCGAAGGTCGAGAGCCGCCGCCAACCGAATTGTCCAAAGAGGACGATCCGCAAACGCCGTCGAAAAGCGATGCCAAGAGCGCCAGCAACAAAACGTCGGGCGACGCTCGCGTGTCGTTCGCCAAGTTGCCTCCGCTGCCCAGTGGACCGCCGGCGGAAATGCTGCCCGGTTTGTTGGCGGAACCGCCGAAGGTGGCGGGCATCGGACGCTGGCAGTTGGAGGCCGCGGCCCCGCGACGGCCGATGACCGTGACGGCGATCTCACCGGATGGAAAACGTGTAGCGCTGGCAGGCCACGAATCGGGCGAGGTGCGAATCTACGACGTCGATACCCGGCAAATGGTCAACGTACTTGTCGGCCATCCGCGATCGGTGCATGGGATTGCTTGGAATCCGGAAGGTTCGCGGATCGCCACGTTCAGCCAATACGATCACACCGTGCGGCTGTGGCGGCCGGATGGAGCTCCGGGGCCGGTGCTGAAGCATTGCGATTCGGTCCGGATGATCGCTTGGAGTCCGGATGGTCGATTTCTCGCGGCAGCCAATGGCAACGATAACAACCCGATCGTGCATCTGTGGACGGCGGACGGCAAGCCGTATCGCGTGTTGTCCGGACATAGCAAGGCCGTGATGTGCGTGGCGTGGAGCGCCCGCAGCAAGCAACTCGTCTCAGGCAGCGAAGACAAGTCACTGCGAGTATGGGATACCGACGGCAACACCGTCCGCGAGATTCGAGATCACGACGCCAGCATTTCTCTGGTGGCATTGAGCCGCACGGGCATCATCGCGGCGGCGGACAAGACCGGTTCGTTGTACTTTTATTCGGGGACAAGTGCTCTGCCTCGCGAGCATCTGAAAGTTTATCCGCGATCACTGACGTGGCACCCGGATGGCACGCGACTGGCGGTCGGGTTGGGCAACAATTTCATTCAGTTATGGGAGGTGAAGGGCTTCACGGGAACTCAGCATGAAACTTCGGGCAACGTGACAAGCCTCTCGTGGAGCCGCAACGGAAAACGGTTGGCTTGGGCAGGCTACCAACATGGGGTGTGGGAACCGGAGAACGATACGAAGTCGGCAAATGGCGTGCAGGTCTCCGCACCAGTGCATTCGCTCGATTGGCATCCGGACGGCAGCCGCTTTGTGTCGAGCCATTCCGACAAACAATTGCGATGGTGGCGAAACGATGGCACGGTGGAGCACTCCTGTCGAACCACCGCCGCCGTCAATTCACTCGCGTGGAGTCCCGATGGCAAATGGATCGCGGGGGAGACGCAACAGCGACTGCACCTGTGGTTGCCCGACGGTAAGCCAGGTCCGTTGGTCGATCTCAAGGGAGTGGTTTCGCCCACCTGGAGCGCGGACAGTCAACAGGTGGCGGTGTTCGGCTCGCACTCGGTCATCTACCGCTGGAGCATTGATGGTCAACTGGCACCGGAACTGAGCGGACCCAAACAAAAGCCCCTGGCGGTCGCTTGGAGTCGCACCGGAACAATTGCCGCCCTCACTCGTGGAGGTACGCTCAAGTTGTGGAATCCGGATGGCACTGCCGGGCCGATCATCACACTCCCCTCCAACAAACATGATCTGCGCGCGCTGGCCTGGAGCCCTGATGGCCAACAGCTTGCGGCCGTCATCAACCATGGCGAAACGCGCGTCCAAATTTGGAACGCGGATGGCTCCGACGGCCCGGCGTTGAATGGAAAAGCAGAAGCGCGCTGTCTGGCCTGGAGTCCCGATAGTCTGCGCCTGGTCGTGGGTGATGGGAGCGGCAATCTTCAGATTTGGAATCGAAACGGTGAACAGGAAAAAATCTTCCCAGGACACCTCGGAGAAACGCAGGCCGTGGCGTGGAGTCAGAACCATCAGATTCTTTCGTCGGCCAACGATCACCTGATTCGTTGTTGGGACGCCGCAACTGGTCAACCACAGTGGATCACGATCGCGCAGGAGGCAGACCGATCAGCGACCTTCGCTCCGGATGGCAAGCTGCTCTCCTCGGCCAGCGATGCCGAGCAAACGTTCGTGTATTTCGTCGAACGTTCGGCCGGCCGCGTCGAGGTGCTGCGCCCCAGCGAGTTTCAAATGTCGCGATAGTCCGGACGATGGACCGCACGAGTCAGCCTGCCGGTTTGTGTGCTTGTCCCACGCGATACCATGACTCACCGATCACCCCAACACGGAAGTCCTTCATGCCATTGACGGTCGAGCAATTCACGCAGCGATTGACGTCGTCCGGCGTGATGTCGGAGGACGGCATGCGCAGTTGGATCGCTTCGGTTCCGGTTGAGCAGCGACCTCCCGATGCCGAACTCCTGGCTCGCGAATTGGTCAAGTAGAAACGACTGACCAAATTTCAGGCCGAGCAAATCTACGCGGGCAAAGAGAAGTCGCTGACATTGGGCAACTACGTCATCCTCGACAAGCTTGGTCAGGGCGGCATGGAGGTGGCGTGCATTGCTCAGTAAGTGAGGCCGGACGCTGCCTCACATGGATGATTCAAGGCCTCCTCAAGGAGGAAGCAGGTTGTCCAGTCGTAACGCGAAGCGTGAGCGAGGGCGAGCGCTCCAGAACACTTGCCATTCAAGGTCTGGTGAAGCACTCGCCCTCGCTCACGCTTCGGGTTTGGAATCATCGCGGCCTCACACGCGATCGCGATTGGACTTTTTATCAACCGCTTGGATTGACGACCCACATTTTCATGGGCATTCTGCTCTCTCACAGGGTTGATCAGCCGTCCGTGCAGGATCGAGTTAGGCTGCACGCTGCTCAATTAACTGTTCGGCACAAAGAGAATGTCGCCACATGATACCGCGAGATGATCCCATTCCCGCACTATTGAAGCTCATCGCCGAGTGGGTTCCAGACCTTCAAAGGAGGCATCGAATACTGCCCGCCGACGTTCCCGCATTCGTACCTGCTCCGTTACGCGCGATATACGAACTTGCTGGCAACTATCCAGTTCCGTTTGCCGAGCAATGGCGTCATCCGAGTTGGACTACCGGACTATTCGGCAACCAAGATCAACTTTTACCAATCGACCAACTTGCGATCATTGGCGATCGTTTCCGATTCATCCACGAAAACCAAGGCGTGTGGACCTGCGACACTTTGGCAAACGCAGCTGATCCACCTGTGCTTTCCGACTCCCGCGCGTATGAATACGGCGACAACGAATTCCGCGAAGTGTGTCCGACTTTGTCACACTTCTTGACCACATACTGCCTTCAAGAATTGGTCTTTGGTTCGCAACATTTATTTTGCGTTGATACCGAAGTCGATGCTCCCGGAGATTTGGTCGTAGGATCATTGTCCGATGTTTGGGTCAAGGGGCTCTACGTCTATGGCGAGCCGACACATTCATTTTACCTTTGCAATGACAAGCTGTTTGTCATGGAAACGGGTGGGTATTGGCTTGCCACAAATGAAGAAACGCAATTGAGGCACATCTCAGATCGCCACAAGATACGACGCATCCATTGAGTGCAGAACAAGGCGGTCAACCGGAGTGGCGGTTGGCGCGTTTTCTGTCTTCCAAGGTTTCTGGCCGCCGCCCGGTTACCTTGGGCGTTAGGCCGACAGGGACATAGGCAATGCCGGTACTCATCGTTGATCACAAATTGAAAGAGGACTCTGCAATGCACTTGCGCACAAGGCCGGCAACAGCTCTCGCACTCCTCGCAACCCTTGGGGCCACCTTGGCAGCGTTGGCCTCGAACGCGCTTTCGGCGCCGCCCGACGGGTTGCGCGCGTTGGACGGCGAGTGGATCTTCGTCGAGGATCGAACCGAGGGCCACACTCTCGAGCAGTTGGGTCCCCCCATGGCCTCAAAGTTCTCGATGCGCGTCGAGGAAGGCGCGGTCGTCCTGAACGGCCATGGCTCCGGGCACCGCGACGTGCGCATCGCGCTCGACGGCTCGATTACCGAAGTCGCCGAGCCAAAGACGATTTGTCGCTACCGCGGCGCGTGGAAGGACGGCACGTTCGAGTACGAGGTCGCGTTCGAGCGCGTAGCGGGCAACGCGGTCGGCGGGATCGGGCTGATCCGGAGAAAGTTTCGCATCACGAACGGCGGACTGCTCGTGAGCGTGGTGGTCGATTCGCCGGCGGGGAAGGAAGCGGTTGGGATCTACCGCCATGCGGAGGACATCGCGCTGCCCACGCCAGCCAAGGCCACGATCGGCGACTTAGCCTGGCTGGATGGCGCGTGGCTCGGAACGAGGAGCTCGGGGTCGTCGATCGAGGAGCGATGGTGCCCGCCGCTGGGCGGCGCGATGCTTGCCGTGTCACGCTCGGTCAATACGAGCGGCAGGATGTCCGCGTTCGAGTACCTGCGCATCGTTGAGCGCGACGGCGGGCTGGTCTACATCGCGCAGCCCGGCGGCGCGAAGCCGACCGAGTTCGTGCTCACCGAGCTGACCAAAACGCGAGCCGTGTTCGACAACCCGCGCCACGATTTCCCGCGGCGCATCGTGTACGAGCTCTCGCCCGAGGGCCGCATGAGCACCTCGATCGGCCAGCTCAAGGGTGGCACCCCCAACCGCATCGTGTTCAAGCGAGAGGGCAACTAGAGGTACCTGGCTTGCATGTCCCATCCTCGGGGTCATCGGCGACAATGTCCGCGTGGGCACGTCGCGGCCCCAGATGCTGCGAAGTCGTGATCGCGGCGCAGCTTCACGCTGGCCAAGTTGCGAGCCGCGTGCGCCACAGGTTGCGATGACATCAAAGCGAGGCTGTCTCAAATTCCGCTTTCAGGGAGCAATCATGATTCAACGGCGTCTTGTTCAGCGAACTCACTGGGTGTTGATCGCCGGCTTGAGTCTGATTTGCGGTGGGAGCGTCTCGCGTGGCCTCAACTTCGGCGTACACGCGGATGAGCGACCGACCTCAGCGTCGGCAGTCTCGACGACGCCGGAGCGAGCGAACTTGGCTTGGCGAGTGACTCGCGAGGGATTGGACTCGCTGGTTTGGCAACAGGCGATCGAGCGGGCGACTCAGCACAAAGCGCTGCAAGTGGGAGCCGGTGAGTTCACGCTGCTCCGCGTTGTGTTGGACGGAGTCGAGCCGGTCACTCCGAAGTATCTGGCGGAGGGCCAACGGCGCGACCTCGCGCTCAATGAGGAGTTCATCCGGCAAGATCAGAGCACGGATCGCACGCCCGGATCAGAGGTCGTCTTGGCAGTGAGAGCGGTCGCGTTGCCGGTGGTGAATGCGGACTCTTCACGCGTCATCAACGGCGTCCGCTTGTTTTTCCCGGAGTCGGTCGGCGAGCCTGTGCTCAATCCCAACGTGCCGAGCCAGCCGACGAAGACAGACATCGTGCAAGTGACATCGACCAAGGTGGTGTCGCTCCAGGAATTGTCGGGGGGCGGTGCCTTCCGAGAACTGGCGAATGGTGATTTCATTCTTATCGAGCACATCAACTCGACACGGCGAGTGGACGGCCGCGACCCCGTGCGAATCGGCAGCTTCACGCATCATGTGGCCGACTTCATGGTGCCGGTGCCGCCGCGAGGACAACTCGGCATTCTCGGCGATGTGGTCCTCTCTCGGCCGCAGCCCGAAGCGATGGGACGGATCGAACTCGATTTGCGATTCGTCGGGGACGCATGGAAGAGTGTCAGTCCGCAACCAAAATACCAACTGCAACTGGGACCGTGCGTCGTCGGGGGAGCGTATGGAGTCACTCGCGAATTCAATCACGACTACCAGTGCGACACCGGATTGCTGCCCCCCGGTGAGTACAAGCTCTTGTTGCCCGACTTCGACATGGTCAAAAGCCGCTGGACCGTGACCGTCCAACCTGGCCAAGTCACCCGCCTCCGCTTCGAGGCCAGTTCGCCGAAGGTGGTCCAACTGGCCGAAGAAAGTCGGATCGAACGACGCGACCGCCCGCGCTGAAAATCCAGTGGAGGGCTTCTCTGAGACAGCCGCAGGGAATTCATCTCCCGTAGCCGAACTCGTCAGAGTTCGGAGGTACGGAAGTCTCATACGGACTCCAAAAACGAACCGCGCGGTGCGGCCAGTGTAGCCCAGGCCCTTGTGGCCTGGATGATTGCGATCGATGGCGAATCGACCGACCCACAAGGGGTCGGGCTACAGCGCAGTTTTCAATTGGAAAACCATCACAACTTCCGAGAGGACTTACGGCTTGGGAACCTGCTTGAGAAGACTTTCGGCTTCGCGGCGGAGGTGGAGAACTTCGACTCGTTCTTCCCAACGGATCCATCGTGGTGATGTGTTGGAGCGGTCTTTCCATTGGCGTTCGGCCGCTTCGATCCAGGCATCGCATTCCTGGAAGTGCTTGGCGGCGGCGGTCGAGTCACCGAGTTTGTGTCGGCACATTCCTCGGAAGCACAAGTCCCAGGCGCGCGGGCCGAACTTGGGGGCGGCTTCGTCGAACGAGTCGAGAGCTCCGGTGAAGTCGCCTAATCGGTATCGCACCGCGCCGACCAGACGTTGGTTGCCCGCGAAGGCGTTGACGGCGAGTTGTGCGAGTCGCTGAAACTCGTCTCGTTCCACAGGGGGCTGCGAGCACATCGTCGTGGCATACAGCATCGGGCTGGCGATTCCGACAGCATGAGTGTTCTCAAACTGCTTCAACATGGCGGCGACGACGTGACGGTGTTCTCCAAGGTCGTTGGCTCCGAGGCAGGCGGCGGCACGGCGATACCAGTGATCGATGCTGGCCGGGGCCAGCTCGCAGGTGCGGGCGTAGTTGGCCATCGCTGCCTTCCAATCGCAAAGCTCGGCGTGACAGTTGCCGCGCCGTTTCCACAAGTCGCCGTCTGGAGCCGACGAGTCGATCAACGCGTCCAGATGGGCAATGGCCACATTCCAACAGCGTAACGATTCCGCGCCGGACGCTTCCGCGAGTTGCCATGCCTTGAGCCTTGTGGACGAATCATCGGTTGATCGCGCGGAGGAATCCCAGATTCGAATGTCTCGCGCGGCGTGGGAAGCGATGGCGGCGAGTCGTTGACCGTCGGGGCTGAACGCGACGCCGTTCAAGCTTCTGAGTTGACGTCGCAGGATCAAGGCTTCTTGACCACTTTGAGTGTCCCACAGCACGGCCGCTCCTTCCTGGCCTCCCGATGCCAGACGCCGGCCGTCGGGCGAGAAGTCCAGGCTCACGACCGCATCGGTGTGACCTTTGATCGCGGGAAGTTCGGTCCCCGACGAGAGATTCCAGAGTCGGATGTGGCCGTTCGCGCATCCCACTGCTAGCGTCTTGTCGCGCGACGAACAGGCCAAAGACGCAATCGGACCGCCGACGTCACGGCGCAGCGCTTGTTGTTCTTCAAGACCGCCGGTCGTCAGTCGCCACACGGCGAGTTGGCCTTCGTTTCCGGCGATCGCGAAAACACTTTCTTGAGCCTCGGCGGCGATCTGCGTCACCGGACCGACTCGCGGCTCAAGTTCGTGGATCAGTTCGCCGGTGGCCGCTCGCCAAAGCTTCACGGTTCCGTCGTCGGCTCCGGAGACGAGGATTCCTCCGGACAAGAACGCAATGGCGGAGACTTTGCTGGCGTGGCCTTTGAGTTCTCTGAGCGGCTTCTCGGTGGCTGCGTCCCACAGTTGAATATCGATGTCTGAATCGGCGGCGACAAACTGGCCATCGGGATCAGCGGCCACCGTGCGAAAGCCACCAGGGCGGCGGCCGATCACGCGGAGTTGTTTTCCCGTGTCGGAGTCATGCGACGTCACATAGCCGTCAGGATCGCGAGCTGGCAGCGAGACCGATGACACATAGAACCGTGTACCGTCCGCGCGAAACACCACCTTGCGTTGCAGTTGTCCGGTCCCCGTCGCCACCACGCCCAGTTGTGAACGAGTCAGATCCCACAGCTTGAGTTGGCCGTCCTGCCCCGTGCTCACGACGGATTTGCCGCCAGGGCTGAACGAGACGTGATGCACCACGCCATCGTGACCGCGCAGAGTGGTTGTCGTTTTCCACGACTTCGTCTCCCAAACATTCACGGCACCGTCTTCACCCGCTGAGGCCAGTTGACTTCCATCGGGAGAAAACGTCACCTCGTTCACGATCCCGGAATGCTCGGTCAAGACCCGCGGCTTGGGATCGGCCGGCAGGTCGAGAGTCCACACCCGGATCGTGTGATCCCAGCTCGCCGAGGCCAACAGCTTCCCGTTGGGATGGACCGCCAGTCCGACAACATCCCCGGTGTGGCCCAGCAATGTCTTGGTGATTTTCCGCGTCGCGACATCCCAGGCGACGATCTTGCCACCCCATCCACCCGCAAAGACCGTCCGACTGTCTGGCGAAAAAACGACCGTCTTGACGCTCGAACCATAGCCACTGAGTTCGCTGATCTGTTTGGTTTCCATGTCGATCAACCAGACCGCGGTATTCCACAACGGGACTGCCAGATAACGCCGATCCGGCGAGAACTTCGCATCCGTCACACTGATTCCTTTCTCGATCGGAAACGTCTCCAGTTCCTGTCCCGAGGTGGCATCCCCCACTTTCACTTCGCCTGGAATCTTCTCTGCCCAAGACGACCCAGTGGAAACCATCTGCTGTCCGTCGGAACTAAACGCGACAGATTGCACACCGGCGCTGTGTCCCAACAGCGTTCGCTCAGTACCCGTTGGAATGTCCCACAGATGAATCTTTCCTGATTGTCCACCCGCCGCGACCGTCCGGCCGTTCGGTGAGTATGCGACCGCGAACATTGGTCCGTCATGGGCGACGAATGATCGAATCTCCGAATTGCAGAGCCGTTTCAAATAGCCCCACTCCCAATGCCGCAGTTCCGGCGGACACCGATCTAGAATCTGTTCCGCTCGGCCGACGTTGTTGCTCCACCACTCCTGCTCGCTGCGCGCGATCTGTTGCAGGTACACGCTGCGCTGCAACTCATCCGCCCGTTGAGTCGCTTGCAGCTCCGCGTGTCTGGCGAGTTGCTCGGCATCGCGAGCGAGCCGTTCCGAACGCTTGGCCGATTGCTCGGCGATCCGCGCGGTGGAATTGGCCAAGCGCTCTTCGCTCCATTTCCAGGTGATCAGCACGTTGGCCACGACGATCACGGCGACGGTCAACGCCAGCGCGGCCGAGAGTGCTCGGTTGCGGCGTTGCCAGCGCACGAAACTCTGCCAGCGAGTTTGCCGCCGAGCTTTGATCGGCTGATCGTCCGCGAATCGACGCAGGTCGTCGGCCAACTCTTCGGCCGACTGATGGCGCAGATGCGGCTCCTTCGCGATTGACCTTAGCAGGATCGTTTCCAGATCGAGCGGGATGTGCGGATTGACTCGGCGCGGTTCGGGCGGTTCCTCGAAGGCGATCTTGTGCAGAATCTCGCCTCGGTCTTTGCCGTCGATGGCCGGACGCAGCGTGAGCAACTCGTACAGAGTGACTCCCAGGCTGTAGATGTCCGTCCGATGATCGACCAGCCCGTGCTTTGCCAGAGCTTGTTCGGGACTCATGTACCGCAGCGTGCCGAGCACATCACCGCTGATCGTCATGCTCAGGTCGTTGGCGATGCGAGCCAATCCGAAATCGGTGACCCACAGCTTGCCCGCGCGGTCGATCAACAGGTTGCTCGGTTTGACGTCGCGATGCACGATCCCCATCGAGTGCGCGTGTTCGAGCGCCTGAGCCACTTGCATCCCTTGCCGAGCGACCTCGCGGTATTGCTCGATGCTCAGCGACGCGGGACTGGTCCGGGAGGGCGAGGCTCCCGCCGAGCCGTTTTTATCCGCCGTTCGCGGCTCGGCGGGAGCAGTTGCCGTTCGCGGCTCGGCGGGAGCCTCGCCCTCCCTCTTCGAATCGCCCGTCGGCCGCGACATCGCCGTCCGGGTGAGTTCGCTGGACCCGATCGACTTGATTCGCTGCGACAGCGTTTGTCCGTCAATCAATTGCATCACGAAGAAGTTGACTCCGCGATCGGCACCGACCGCGAAGACCGGCACGATGTGCGGATGATGCAGCGAGGCCGCCGCGCGCGATTCATTCTGGAACCGCCGCAACTGACGCGAGTCGGTCATCGCCGACGAGGGCAACACCTTCACCGCGACGCGACGATTCAGTGAGACTTGCAGCGCGGCGTAAACGACCCCATGCCGCCCCGGCCGATCTCGTACTGCAACTGAAAATCGCCCAGCACCCCGGCCAGCGTTTCGCGTTTCGGTTTCGAGCGTTGAATCGCACGCCGAAACCATTCGGCATTCAACGAAGGGAATCGCGCCAGATATTCATCCTCGGCGATCGGCTGCCCCAGCTTGTGCAGGTAGGCCAGCTCGACGCGCAACAACTCTTGCCGCAAGACGTCGCGCTGCTCCGCCTCCGCCTCGTCCAGGTAGTTTTCGATGCGTGGTGCGTTGCCCGATTTCCATTCGCGCTCAAACCGATCGCAGGCTTCGTCGATATTCTCAGCCACCTCGGCGGAGGCGTCGTCGAAATCGGTGCGGTCGTCAATGAGATTCATGCCGTCACTTCATTCTGCCAGAGCAGCCGGATGCGGCGCAGCTTGCGTTCGACCGAACGCTCGACGCATCCCAGGTTGTTCGCGATTTCCTCGTTGGAACACCCCTCAACTTTCCACAAGGCGATCTGCCGCAGTTCCGAATCGTCCAACAGATCGAGCAGGTGTCGCACCCGATCTGCCGTCTCCGCCGCTTCCTCCGGAGAAGGCTCGCGGCTGAGAAAGGCACTCAATTCCTCGTCACCGAATGCGTGGTCCAGCCGCTTCTTGCGAGTCAGGTCAATCGACTTTCGAATCATGATCACGCACAGCAACCGCCACAGGTCATCGCGATCCGACAGTTCTGGTTACTGCCCGCGCTCGGCCCCTAAGCACAGGCTTTTCATCGCGCTCAAAGCCACATCTTCTTCGTAACCCGCCAGCGCCGGCTGAATCCGCAGCCGAGCCGCCGCCAGCGTCATCAGCGAACGCAGATACCGGTCCAGCAACTGCCGAACCGGCTCGCGATTCCCGCTCTTCACTTGCTGCACCCAACTGGAGACCGAGTCTTCAAGCGTCATGCTCACCGCCGTGATCAAACAGGATCGACATTCCGAATCCGCGTCGGATGGCGACACTATCTGTCACGGCGAAAAGGGTCAACCGGCTGATTGTGATTCTCAGTGCCCTCGCCCGCGAGGACGCCGCTTTCTGGAACAGAAAGCGGCGTCCCGTTGGAGTTTCAAGTCCCGCCATTGATGCTCGTCGGACCGCCAACCACCACGCGGACCAAGTCATTGCCAGGACCGTCGTCTATGTCGAGCAACACTTGGTTGCGCCGCAAGCGCACGTCAATCACATCGTTTCCAGCGCCGGTGTCGATGCGGATCACCGGCATCTGGTCGGTCGGCATGTCTGGATCGGGGGGATCGGCAAGGACATTCCGGTTTCCCACCGCCACAGACACGCGGTCGTTCCCGGCACCTGTGTTGATGTTGAGCGAGCGGATCAGGGGCAAGCCCTCGACCGTCTCGACATCCACGACATCGTTTCCAGCGCCGGTGTCGATGCGGATTACCGGCATCTGGTCGGTCGGCATATCTGGATCAGGAGGATCGGCAAGCCCCGTCGGATCACCCACCGTCACGGACACGCGGTCGTGACCGGCACCGGTGTCGATGTTGAGCGAGCGGATCAGAGGCAAGCCCTCGACAGACTCGACATCCACGACATCGTGACCGGCACCGGTTTCGACGATGATCTGGTCGATGCCCCAGAAGGAACTCGCGACGCCGTCAGCGACGACTGCGACACCTCGCCGACCGTCCTGAGTGATCGTGATGTGATTGTCGGCATCGTCACCTCGAATGATCAAAGTGTGCCCATCACGGGCCAGACCGACGCTCGCGCTGAGGTACTGGCGCAACTCGAGAACCTCACCGGCAACGCCACATCGCTCCGAACCGCGCGCTCGGCGGGTGGGTGGGTGACACGCATTCCACAAACGGCTGAGCCAATCACGACGAAACATGAGACACCTCCAGACTCGAGAAGAATTTGTCCGCGTTGGCTCGCATCACCGAGACACGCTTCCAGGCGGCTGACACTCACTAAATCGTGGCTGCGTTTGTTTGCCCGACACTCATTCGCATCAATTCACGATTTCGCCTGCAAGCAGGTCGGTGATCGTGTCTTGGCTGAGTCCATTGAGCGTGGCCCAGAACCAGTCGGTGTCGTCTTGGCCTTGCAGGGTGTCGGCGGCTGAGTCGGCTAAAACCGTGTTGGTCTTCAGTGGGAATTGATTGTTCAGGCCGACTCCGTTTCGCAGGTTGGCGACGCGCTGCTGATAGATCAGCGAGGCGCTCTTCCATTCGGTCATGATCGCTATCAGGGCGGAGACGTTGGTGTCGTAGGTCGTGCGATTGCCGATCACGAGATCCTCGTCGCTGCCGGCGGTGAGTTGGTCGAAGCCGTTGCCGCCGATCATCACGTCGCGGCCGTTGCCGCCGTTGAGTGTGTCGTTCCCAGACAGGCCGGCCAGCACGTCGTGGCCGTCGCCACCTTGCAGCAGGTTGTTGCCGGACGAACCGATCAGCAGGTCGTCACCGAGGCTGCCGAAGACTTGGTCGATGTTAGCCACTCCCAACGCCACGCGGCTGGCGGCTCCCGTCGAGAGATTGACGGAGACCGGTCCCGCGAGCTGGCTGTAGTCCAGCTGATCGACGGTGCCTCCTTGATCTTGAATCCGCCCGGTGAGCGAACCGGCCGAGCCGAACTGAAAGACATCGACGCTTGTGCCGCCGGTCAGATTGCCGAAGGCGTTGAACGTGATCGGGCCGAGAGCCATCGTGTTCAATGTGCCGGCATTGACGCCGGTCAGTTGCCAGCCGTTCGGCAAGTTCGGACCGATCAGCGTGTTGCTGGACGTGCCGCCGTTCAGGCTTTCGATCTTGTTGATGTGGCTGATCGCCGTGGCCGACAGCGTCTGCAAGCTGACGGTCACTTGATTGGCGAACAGCGAGTAATCGAGCAAGTCGCTGCCGTCGCCGCCGTGAACCTCACCGCTGAGCGAACCGGCGATCACTCGGAACGTGTCGCCTTGCGATCCACCTTTGAGATTCTCGACCTGGCTGAAATTCAACCGTCCGTTGAGATTGCCGCTGTTGTTGCCGGTGATCTCAAACGTGTTCGCGGCGTTCGGGGCGAGCAGCGTGTCGAGTCCTTGGCTGCCGACCACATTCATGATCGTCGGACTCGGCGGCAGTGACTGCACTTGGAATTGATCGGAGGACGTGCCGGCGGAGACGTTGATCACTTCCGTCGATCCGTCGAATTTGATCAAGCCCGTGCCGACTCGCTGCACGGAGTCGGCGGCGATGTTGAATGTCTGGCCGCTGGCGGTTGACTTGTCGTTGACGTTGACCTTGTCTTGGCCGTCTTGTCCGAGGAACAACACGGTGGCTTGCACGCCGTCGAGCTTGTTGACCAGCGCGCCGATTTCGACCGTGTCGTTTCCGACTCCGGCGGCGATTGCGGCGGACTGCGTCAGGCTCACAATCTTGAACTGGTCGTTGCCGCCGTTGCCGAGGATCAACGTGGCTGCGGCGGGACTCGTCAGGCGGAATTGGTCGCCGACAAGATCAGAACCGACGAGCGACAGATTGAGCTGCCCTGCCGAGGCGTTGTAGCTCACGACCATGTTGTCCGACGGACCGGCGAAGCCAGCGATCTGAGTGGCCGTCACGATGACATTCTGATTTCCGGTCAACGCGCCGCGATCGGACAGTTGCAACAGGTTCTCTCCTGAACCGGTTTCGATCGACAGCGGGCCGCGAATGAACCCCAAATGGCTGTTGGCGTCCGGCGCGTTCGATCCCACTCGAACGAAATCACCGCCGTCGCCGGAATCGAGCGTCGTCGGCACGGCGGGCAACGTGCTGCGGATGTTGACCGCATCGGAGAACTGACCGGTCAGCAGATGCACTCCGCCGCCGAAGTTTCCGCCGGTTGCGATGAAATTCACACCGGGCAGCAGGTCGCTGGTGATCTTCGCCGACGTGACTTCGACGGTCAGCGGAATCTCGCTGGCACTTTGATTCACCGTCAGTTTGTTCGAGCCGGTTCCCGCCTCGACGAGCAGTTCGTTGGGATAGTCGGGCAGCTCGGTCAGGCTTTCGGGAGTTCCCGGATCGGACGCCTGAACTTTGATCGTGTCGTCACCTTTACCGCTGTGGATGCGAGTCGGTCCCGTGATCGACTTCACGGTGACCGTGTCGTTGCCGTCGCGCGTGTCGATCAGCAGATCGTCCTGCACGTTGGCGAGACGAATCGTGTAGCTTGGCATCCCGCTGATCTTCGTGATCCCGCCGTAAGTCGGACCGGTCCCGACGGTGCTGGGCGGAACCGCCGGTTGCCCCGGCAGGATCACCGCCATTTCCTTTTCGGCGGTCAACACGTCGGCGGTCAGATGGCCATGCACGACGATGTGATCTTCGGCTCCGTCGCCGAGTTGATTCTGCTGCTTGAGCACGTCGCCCAAGTTCAGTCCGACTTCGCGGACGCTGGTGTTCGTCAGTGGCGAGACGAGGATGTTGTCCGCGCCGCCGAGTCCCTCGAACGCGACGTTTTGAATGTGCGACGCGAAGAACACCGTCGAAATCAGCCCCGCAATTCTCAATCGAGTCGTCAAGTGGTCTTTGCTCAGGCCGAGCGATTCGACTCCATCCGTCCCGATCAGGCCGAGCGTGTTGGTTTCGATGTCGTTGCCGCCGTCGATCGAAATCGGGATTCCGTCGCCAACTTCCCAGGTGATGTAGTCGTCGCCCCGATCGCCGGCGAGCTTCGCGCTCCCCGCGCCGGCGGCGAGCAGATCGTCACCCTCATCGCCGTCGAGATCGTCGGTCATCGGACCGGCTCGCAGGTTGTCGTTCCCCGCGCCGCCGCGAAGGAAGTTCGGGCCGTCGCCGCCGATCAATTGATCGTTGCCGTCCTCCGTCAGGGCGATGCCGTTGAGCGTGATCGCTCCCATAAAGTTCGGCCCGCTGCCGCCGGTCAGTACGTCGTCGCCGTCGCCGCCGTTGAGCGTGTTGCTCGACGCGCCGCCCCAGATCGTGTCTTGATCCGCGCCGCCGAAGATCAGATTCGTGCCATTGCCGCCGAACAGGCCGTCGTTGCCGCTCTCGCCCAGCAATGTCGCCGCGCCGGCTCCTTCGTAGATCAGCAAGTCGTCACCCTCGCCGCCGTTGAGTTCGACTTGCGCCGTGAGCGGATATTCGGCCGAGTTCTCCGAGGCGAGAATCTTGATCGTGTCGTTGCCGTTGTCGGCGTTCGCGACGATCTTTTTGACCCCGGCGAATCGCTCGGACATGCCGAAGGCCGAGACGATGATGAAGTCGCCGCCGTTCGGAGGAACCGCCTCGTTCGCGAATGGAATGCCGACCGCCAGCCGGTAGTTTTCGTTCGCCTGTTGTGGATCGTACTGATCGTATTTCGCTCGCGAAGGTCCGAGCGCTCCGACATTCAGCGTGAGTACTCCCGTGGCCGGATCAAGTTCCGCCAGATTCGGATCGGGCGGGTCTTGGAACGGATTCGGGACGCAGTCGATGTCGAAGTTCACCAGGTCAACTTCGCCGATGACGAATTCTTCTTCGATGCCGATCAAGTCCGTGCCAACGCGGATCTTCGCTTTCAGACCGGCTGTCAAGACTCCGTCCGTGGCGAACAGGCACTCGCCCAGTTCGCTGAAAGGGCGAATCTTCTGCGGATCGTTGTCCGTGAAGCCAAGCTCGTCGTTTCCGTTGATGCTGTTCTCATCGGGCATCGTGACGTGGAAACCGCCGCTGACGCCGCCGGTAACTTGCGCCTCGAAGATTAAGTACTCGACCGCCGCCCCGGCCGCGAACTCACCGTCCATGAAGATGTGCGTGTCCGCGTCGATGAACAGCCCGTCAAGCAGATCGTTGCCGTCAAACCCACCGTTGTTGTTCACGCCGTTGACGATGAACTTTCGCAACCCGAATGTGTCGTAGCCAATCGTGATTCCGGCATCGAGGGTGTAATTCCCCTGCACGACCACGTCAAAGCCGAGTCCTGTCGGCGCTTTGATCTCGGTGTTCGCTTCCAGATGGGCATTGGCATTGAATTCAAATAGCGTTGAATCCTGGCCAAGCAGCAGCTTCGAGATTTCGCTGAGCGGGCTTTCGAGGATCGGGAACGAATAGCTGATCCCGCTGGAAAAGCGGTCGAGGATTTCCGTCAGCGGCTCTTTGACCTCGACCGGCAAGTCGCTGTTCTCGATCGCCTCCTGCAAATCGACAAGGTTGGCCGGATCGCCCACAAGGTCCGTCAAGTCCTTCACCGTGACGTCGCTGATGCTCTTCGCATCGGGCTTGTTTCGCAGATCGCCGTTCGTGCCGTTGCTGATGTTCAGATCGCCGATATTCACCAGTAGCGACGGCCCCGACGGGTTGTCGAACATGTTCGCGACATCCACCACCTGCACGACAATCTGCACGATCTCCAGGATTTCCGTGTAGCCACTCTTGGGCAGGTAGTCGTCTGCCACTTCCGACAACGACAGCAACGTGACATCCCCCAACCCAATCTGGTGCGCCAGATCGGACAGCACTGGGATCGGCTCGGTGACGATATCGACGATCGGCTTGATCGGTTCGGCGACTTCTTGAATGACATCGACGATGGGGCTGAGTATGTCGCTGATGTAGCCGCCAACATCCACGGTGATGTTCCGAATCTCAACCGTCGGAGCCGAGTCCGCTTCGTCGAAGCCGCTCCAGTGCATCAGGAAATCGCCAGAGATCGACGGGAAATCCTGGTTGATCATCGCGTTGATGTGCAGCGCGACATCCGCTGTCGCGTCGAAATTCAAATCCACCATGAACGTGCCGTCTTGCTCAAATCCCAAATCGACGTCGATCCCAACCGCCAACTCCGATTCCAAGTGAGTCGTCTGGTCGTTCTCCTCCAACGTCACGCCGTCCGTAACCATCGCGTGCAAGAAGCCGATGTCGGCGGTCAGCTCCGTCCCCTCCTGCAAGCCGGCCGTCACGTCGATCGTTAGGTCCGTCGTCGGCGAAAAATCGAAGATCAATCCGTCGTCGCTGTCGAGCGTGAACCGAAAGTCCGGCCAATCGAATCCCACCGACGCGGTCAATCCGCCGGTCGTGCTGATGCTGAACGGCAGCGCGGGTAGCCCCAGATCGAACTTCGCATCGAAGCCAAGGTCAATCGACGCAAAATCCCGTGTCAGCCGCATCCCGATCTCGATGGCACACTCGTCGCCGTCGTGAGTGATCTCGACATCGACATCATCGTTGTCGATATCCCCGTCGCCATCGTGATCCCCCAAAATGTCCAACGGCCCGCCATGCAACACGCCCACAATCAACGCCTGCACCGCTGGTTCAAGAACATTGTCATCAATGTTGCTCAACGCATCGCATAACTCATTGGCCAAGTTGTCAAAGATCTTTCCCGCCTCACCCAGGCTGTCGCCGATGATCGGCATCGACTCAGCACCAGCGACCGCGCTCTTCAGGTCCGCATAAACGGTGTCAAACTGCGTTTTGAACTCATTCGCCAGTGCTTGATAGTCGCACGACAGCACGCGCCGATCTTCCAAACTTTCGACCTGAGCCGCTCGAACTTGCGGGCGGGATTGCCGCCGCGCGGTTCCCAGTGTTTTCCAAGACAGAGATTGTTGGCGAAAAGGATTGAGTGAACGCATGGCGGTCTCCCGAATTGTGGTGAATGGAATCCGATCCGCGCACGGACACCCCGCGAGCCAGTCGAAAAGGCGCACCCTGTCCCTGCTGAGCAAAAGCGAAATCACGGGCAAAAGAGAATCAGCCCCGCATCGCGCCAATGTCCCGCGCGACCGGCATTCCCAACGGTGATGGGATTCGGTCGGCGCAACTGGTGAAATCGGGATGAGCGTCGCGGTTCCCGTTGGAACCATGCGACCGCTCACAACAGATACATCGTGGCAAAGACCAATTGCCCGACACCAATTCGCGAATTGTTTTTGACAAAGACATGACCGACCTCACCCCCTTCCGCGGCACGGCCTCGTACCGCAACATTGAGAGTCGCGCGGTCACCTCGTTGCCACCGGAGATTGCTCCGTAGCACTGGTGGCTTGCGAGCGTCCTATTCGTCGACCACTCTCGAGACTGATAGAGTGATGCCATGACTTTGCTGAAACGAGACTTCTACAACCGAGATCCCGTGGCAGTCGCTCGCGAGTTGATTGGGAAGCGGCTCATTCGCCGCACGTCGCAGGGCCTGTGCTCTGGCATCATCGTGGAAACCGAAGCCTATCTCGCGGCGAACGACCCGGCGTCGCATTCGTATCGCGGGAGGAATCGCAAGAGCGCGACGATGTTCGGCCGCGCGGGGGTGTTGTACGTCTATCCGATTCACGCTCGGCATTGCCTGAACGCCGTGACGGAATCACGCGGGGTCGCCAGTGCCGTGCTCATTCGGGCGGTTCAGCCGCAGTTGGGAATCGAACTCATGCAGCAACGTCGTCAGTGCTCGCCGATTGATCTAGCTCGCGGTCCCGCTCGACTCTGTGAAGCCTTCGACGTGAATAGACGCCTGGATGGCTGGGATCTCACACGCGGAGCTCGTATCTGGATCGAACAGGGTGACGACGCTGAAGTCAGCGATCACGAGATCGCCATGTCACCGCGCATCGGCGTGACGTCCGGCCACGGTTTGGAGCTACGGTTCTTTCTGAAAGACAGTCCGTTTGTGAGCGGACCGCGAAAGCCGCATACCGATCGGCACCAATGAGGCCGTTGAGAAACGCCCTCCCATTTGTAACCCGAAGCGTCAGCGAGGGAGCGTGCAAAGCGTTTACGTGGTTAGAACGTGACGATGCCCTTGAAGATTCCTCACTCCCTCGCTGACGCATCGGGTTACATGGTGCGTTCAGTCGCAACCACGCACACCTCTTGCCGATTGAACGCCAATTGCCGAGCACGCACTCGGCGATAGCCCCACGATCGGATGCGCTTGTGAAACAACGGCAGCTCAGCGGCCAGAGCCAAGTCGGTCAGCTTGAGCGTCAGCAACAGACCTTCGATCCGCACGTTGGGTTGAGTCACGATCGCCTCGACCGTGTCGAGCGTGTATTTCGGAGCAACGTTCGCATCCATCGCCAGCCAGCGAAACGATTGAAAGTCGTTCCGTTCGACTCTCTTCGCTCGCGATCGCAGATGGGTGAAGTTCGGATTGGCCAGCAACAGCGGGTCCATCTCGGCGGGGTCGATGCCGGTCACGAGACAGCCGCGATCCAACAACGCTTGGCACGAACCGCCCGGAGAACTGCCGATCTCGACAAACCGATCGCCCGGCTGAATCGGTAGCTCGGACCACAACAACGACTCGCCCATCTTCAGATACGCTCGCGAAATCATGTTGTCCGGCGCGTCCACGCCCGGTACGCCCCCCGGCCAGCAAGTCTCGACGGAACACGCTCGATGCCAACCGAACCACCATTCGTTCGGCTCGACGATGACGCAATCCAAAACGCGATCGCCAACTTGGGCGACTTCATTCAGTGGAAGTGGCGAGCGGCTGGGCGTCGGCCCACCGAGTTCATGCAGGTCAGATGTCGTCGAGGAATCTCGGTGGGCTGACGCCCAGCCGCTCGCCGACGAGGTGCGATCATCCAGGATCAACTCTCCGATGCCCTCGGCCAGTGGAGTGATTCCCGGTTCGACATCAGAGTCTCCCGGAACGAACCGATCGCGTTGCCAGACATGCAGATGCTTGAACTGGGCCAACACATCCGCCGGATAACGCTCGGCGAACGGCTTCCAGAAATCGCGAACCAACTGCTGCCCGTCGGTCCCGACCGCTTTTCCCAGAGAGAAGCCCCACGTCCGAGCAAACGCACAATTCAACTCAAATTTGCGATCGCGAGCGACCTCGTCGGGAATGCGAAACGTGAGAAACCCGCGCCGCGAAAACGAAAACCGAAAGCTCGGGTGCTTTCGGGCGACCTCGTTCTTGACCGTGGCTTCCGAGCCGACCTGGCAAACGACAAACAGAAAATGAGACGACATCGAAGCGAACACTCTCCGCAAGACAGCCACCAGCCCTCACCGACAAAACTCAAGGGCGAAGGCCGAGGAGTGTATCGCAAAGTCCAGACAGGCGGGCGTCGGCGGTGACTCAAGGAGGCGTCGGGACTGTTTTGCGGTGGTACATCAATTTCGCGCAAAGCAGCGACGGCAGTAGGCTCAGGACAATGATGGCCACGGTCATCGACGTTTGGTGTGCTCCAAACCACTTCAGTGACTCGACGAGCCAGTGTCCCTCGAAGAATTCCTTGGCGACCGCATCGTTCGCGTGCAGCGCGGAGACACCGCCACCAACGGCGAGGTCGTGAGCCAGTGCGCCGCCGCCATACGCGGCGTGATACGCGACCGCACCACCGCCAACCGCAACATCCCAACCCAGCGCTCCGCCGCCGCAGGCTTGCCAGCCGATCGCTCCGCCACCGAACGCGATGCCACCGACTCCCAAGCCCCCCAGTGCCACGGCTCCCACCGCCAGACCACCCAGGGACACCACGCCGATGGAAAGACCGCCGATGCTGACGCCGCCGACCGCGATGCCCCCCAGCGCGATCAATCCACGAGCCACACCGCCAATGGCCAGCAGAATTCCGTCCGCACGATCACCGATGGCGATCCAGCCGCGCGCTTTCTGACGCGGCGGCGGCCGATCACCAACACCGGGCGTCGGCAAGCCGGGAGAACTCACGCAAATGTCGATCAGCGGCAGACCCAGCAGTGTGGCGGAGCTGCGATAGACTCGGCCTTCCCATTGATTCACGACGCGCTGCGCGGCCACGGCGAGCGGAGCGGAATTGCGATCGGAATCTGTCGGCGTCTCGGCTCGGATACGCCGAATCGCACGCCAGGTGAAGACGCATTCGGTCCAAACATAAGCTTGAAACAAGAAGATCCAACCCACCGTCACGATGACGGTCGGCATCCCGAGCAATCTCGCGGAAACGCAGGCCAAGATCGCAACCAGCAGAAGCAACGACGCGAGCGCCGACACGATCAGCATTCGTCGTCCAACACGCAGTAGATGTTGCCGCTCGCGGTTCGTCGGCGCGAGCTGCGCCGGTAACCACGTTCCGAACCAACTGCCCACCAGCCCGGCCAGTGCCCCGAACAGTCCGCCCAGCAGTCCGGTCGCGCTGGCTGTCGCCGCTCCGCTGGTGAACGCGGCGACCGGCGAACTCTTCAGCACCGCAGTGCCGGTTCCGACGGCAACCGCTCCGCCGGTTCCGGCGATCGCGGACTTCGTTCCTGCCGACAGCACCGTCAATCCGGCCATGACTGCCACCGTGAACCCGGCCAACGGGCGACTGCTTTGCAACGTCCGTTCGACCAATTCCGCAACCTGCTCGCGCAGCAATTCGCGTCCACGCGACAGACGTTGCTTCACGGCATCGGAGGAAAGTTCGAGCGTCAGCGCCACTTCGGCGACGGATTGATGCTCGCGATGAAACAAGATCAAGGGCTCGCGGTAAGTTTCGGGAATCTCTTCGAGCGCCTGCCACACGAGCGACTGCTCTTCGCGCGAGACCGCTTCGTCGGCCGGCTCGCGACCCGCGTCCTCCGGTTCGGCTTGCCCATCGAGCGATTCGGAGGGCCGCGTTCGCCGCACCGCGTTCCTGGCCAAGTTCCGCGCAATTCCACACAACCAAGCTCGCAGCCGCGAGGGGTCCAGCAGCGCCGTCCGTTCTCGCCACGCGGCCCAAAAGGCTTCTTGAGCGATGTCTTCACTGAGCGTCAGATCGCCGCAAGCGTTGTACGCGACCGCCGACACCGCCGACTGATGCCGCCCCACCAACTCCGCAAACGCCTGCCGGTCGCCACCACACACCAACTGCCACAACGCCGCGTCTGTACCGGCCGAGCCAATGGTCGCTGTTACCATGATTTCCTCCGAATCGCGGAAACTCATCGTTCTCTGTTTTCATTGTCCACAGTGTAGTGGTGCCACAGGCGGTTTCGGTGACATCCGTGGTTCCAAAATCTCGTCGGTCACGAAGTGTTTATTGGGACTCAGATGGATGTTTGCGCCTTCTCTGCGCTCTTCGCTTCTCTGCGGTGAAAGAAACGCTTGATTCACCGCAGAGAAGCGAAGAGCGCAGAGAGACCGCGTCTTGACTTGCCCAAGGGCGAATCGAAGCCCCAATAAATTGCCCATCCGACCCCGCGAGTGATCTTGGACGAGACACGACATCGAGACTTGAAGTCGTCACGATGCCGCTAAATCTGAGTCGCTTTGGCTCGGTGCTTTGAAACAGACCACGCCTTCGGGAGCAATGAAATGACGAACCGACGTGATTGGCTGACTTCGTTGGGTGCAATGGCGGCGGGAGGGCTTGCGGCCAGCAGCTTCGGTCCGCGATTCAACGAGGCGTTCGGCGTTGACGACTCGAACAACCCAGCGGCGAACGTCGGCGACCGGACGACGACGATCAAAATCACGAAGCTCACCGCCACGCCGATGCAGCGGAAAGTGTTCCTCAAGCTGGAGACGAATCACGGCGTCACCGGCTGGGGCGAGATCGACCAGCTTGAGCCGTATGTTGCGGCGCTGCTGGCGAAGTCGTTGTTTGAATTGCTCGACGGCGAGAATCCGACGCGGATCGAGCATCTGTGGCAGAAGATTTATCGCTCACACCGCGACATGCGCGGCGGGCCATTCATGACACACACGCTGGCCGGTATCGACATGGCGCTGTGGGACATCACCGGCAAGCTGTGGGGCGTGCCGGTTTATCGGCTGCTCGGCGGGCCGACACGCGACAAGTTGCGGTTCTATCCGACGCCGAACGCCACCAAAGTCGGAGCCGGGCCGCAACCGTTCTCTGGCAATCCGCAACAGATCGAGGGCTTCGTGAAGTCGGTCGAGAACGCTCGCAAACAAGTCGGTCCGGACGGAATCGTGATGTTCGACGCGCACTGCGCGATGCCTCCGCCGTTCCTGATTCAGTTCGCCAACGCGATCAAGCCGTACGACGTGCTGTACCTCGAAGAGCCGGCCGTCCCCGGCAACATCGAAGTCTTCAAGCGGCTCAAACAGCACATCAGCATCCCACTGGCGGTCGGCGAGCAGGCACGCACAATTTGGGATGTCATCACCTACCTGCACGAAGGTTGCGCCGACATCCTGCAAGTCGATTGCGCTCACACCGGCGGCATCACGCAGCTTCGCAAGATCGCAATCCTCGGCGAGGCGTATCACGTCCCGATCGCTCCGCATTGCGTGACGACCGACCTCGGCGCGACCGCCAGTTTGCATTGCAGCGCGGCAGTGCCGTTCTATTTGATCCACGAGTACTATCCGAGCATCTCGCCGCCGGGCCTCGTGACGAAGAACTGGACGATCGACAAGGACGGCTACGCCTCGCTGCCGCAAGGGGTCGGTCTGTGCTGCGAGATCGACGAGGCGAAACTCTCAGAACTGGCGAAGACTCCAAGCAAGCCAGAATGGCCGACGCGCGGACGAAATCCAGACGGTTCGATCGCGGATTACTGACGCCTGCTGCGCGATCGATGTCCGACTTCCGAAGTGTGAGACTTTTTGGTGTTGTGCCGCGGCAACTCGCAGTACCATCACCCGCAAATGCCTTCATATCGGGAATGCGTCATGTCGTTGAGCAAAGACGAATTCACTCAGCAACTGACTGCGAGTGGCCTCATGGATGCCGCCGCCGTTACGGCATTTCTACCAAGCCAGGCTGAGGGTCAGCCGCCCCAAGACGGCGAAGCGTTGGCTCGCGAGTTGGTTCAGCAGAAGAAGCTGACTCCGTTTCAGGCGGATCAAATCTTCGCGGGCAAGGGGCCGTCGCTCGTGCTGGGAAACTATGTGATTCTCGGAAAGCTTGGACAGGGAGGCATGGGGATTGTCTACAAGGCCCAGCATCGGCGGATGGATCGCATCGTGGCTTTGAAGGTTTTGTCGCCGAGGATTGCGGGGCGTCCCGAATTGACTCAGCGGTTTGAGCGCGAGGTGCAGGCGGCGGCGAAGTTGACGCATCCGAACATCGTCAAAGCGTTGGACGCGGAACTGGATGGCGCGCGGCGGTTCCTGGTGATGGAGTACGTTGACGGGGCCGACTTGCTGGCTTTAGTTCGGCGCTGCGGAAAGCTGCCGATTCGTTGGGCGATCGACTTCACTCGGCAAGCCGCGCTGGGGCTGGATTACGCGCATCATCAGGGGATCGTGCATCGCGACATCAAGCCGTCGAACTTGCTGCGTGACCGATCGGGGACGATCAAGGTTCTGGATCTCGGACTGGCGCGAATGGCGGTGGCGGACGGAGCGGCGGAGCTCACCACGACGGGAGCGGCGATCGGCACGGTTGATTACATGGCTCCCGAACAAGCTGAAGATTCCAGGCACGCAGACGCTCGCGCCGACATATACAGCTTGGGGATCACGTTGTGGTTTCTGCTGACCGGGCGATTGGCTTACGAGGGAAACTCGGCGATGGCCAAGCTGCTGGCTCACAGCGAGTCGCCGATTCCATCACTGCTCGACGCGCGGCCGGAAGTGCCTGCCGAACTGGAACGCATCTTTCAGAAGATGGTGGCCAAGCAGCCGGAGCAGCGATATTTGTCGATGGCCGACGTCGCCGCTGACCTGGAATGCTGCCTAACTCTCGTCCCAGTTGCGGCGGATGATCCAGCGGATCTCGTGGCCGCATTTGACGAGTCGCCAACAGAGACCGGCGATTCCACGGTGGCCTACCAGTTCCCAGTCGCCGAAAAAGAGACGATGCCGTACATCTCGACCAAGGACATGTGGGCTCAAGTCAGCGGTGATGCGAATCGGCTCCGAAATAACGCTCAACGGATCATCAAGTGGGGATGGGTGGTCTCGGTACTGACGATCGGCGTTCTCGTCATCGAATGGACGGCCGATCCGCTCAGACTCTTTCATCGGGACGACATCAAGTCTCCGCTCAATCCGTTAGCGAACAATCCTGCCAACGAAAGCAACCAGAACGAGACCAAGCCCGTTGAGCCGGTCACAAAAAGCACCAAGGACGTCGTCGTCGGTTCACCGTTACCTGCCGAGAAGAAGCCTGTGCCGCCGACGGTTGCCAAAGTCGAACCACCGCGCGAGACGGCCGACACGGCACGCTTGCGAGTGGCCGCGCTCACCTTGATCCTGGAATCGACGCCTGATGATCTTGGTGCGTTGCTCGAACGCAACTCGTGGTATCGACGGCTTGGAATGTGGCAGGAGGCAGCGGCCGATTTGGAACTGATCGCCGACCAGAACCAAAACTTGGAGAAGTCGATTGTGCGGATGCAGGTCGGGTACGTTGCAGTGCTGGGGAACGATTTGGACCGTTATCGTCGCACCTGCCGTCGGCTGATCGAACAGTTCGGCCAATCCGAATCTGTCGAAGACCTCGAACGTGCCTGCAAAGCCCCGCTGTTCGTGGAGGGTGAGTTCAAGATCTCTGACTTGCCACTGAAACGATTCGAGGAATTGATTAAGCCGGACGAGCCCGATCGAGGTCCGATGTATTGGGCCTGCACCACGCGAGCCTACGTCGCCTGCCGCGCGGGCGAACCGGCCGATGCGCTGGACTGGCTCGCCAAACGACCCATCGGTGAGTATGCGACCCACCTCTACACCTATCAATGCTTCGTCAAAGCCCAAGCGTTTCACCAACTCGGACGTAGCGATGAAGCTCGCGCGGCATTCGACGAAGCGGTCGCGAAGATTCCGGAGGAGTTACTGCGATCACTCGAAGGTCCGGCCGAACGCAATCTCTTGCTCGCCAATGAATCGACCCACGGCGACTGGCTGATCCTCTCCATCTTGAAGCGGCAGACCGAATCGGTGCTAAAGAGTTCGCCTGCCAAACCGCAATCGCGCCGTTGAGCCACATCACTCAATTTGTCCGACGGCGCACACTTTCTCCGCCACCGAGCTTGGGGTCGCGCTGACGATGGGACTGATCTCCTTGGGGGAGGTGGCCTTCGAGGGCACGCGGGGCAAGTCGTCGAACAGTCGCTATCAGACGCTCACGGCGAAGTCGCTGGACGAGCGGCTGGTCGAGGTCGAGGCTCAAATCGAAAAGATCATGACCGAGGTGCGGGACGCGGAAGCGTCGGCCTCGCAGGTCGGCGGCGGTGAGAGCGTCACCAAGTTGCCCAGCGAATTGGCGGGCTGGCAGGCTCGGCGGACGAAGCTGGAGCAGGCGTGTCAACGAACATCCCGAAGCACTGCCGGCGGTCGATCGCGTGATCGCCGATTGTGGCGTGAAGCTGTCTCAGGCCAAGAGTTCCGTCACCACGCGGGCCTCGGTGACTCGCGAGTCGGTCAGCGTCTCGTCGTTGCCGTGATGGGGATACGTCAGACGGTCGTGGTCGAGGCCGAGTTGGTGCAGGATTGTCGCGTGCAGGTCGGGGACGCTGACTCGGTGCTCGGCGGCTCGGTAGCCGACCTCGTCGGTCGCGCCGTGAGCGTGTCCGGGCTTGAAACCACCGCCGGCGAGGATCGCGGTGAAGGCATTGCGGTTGTGGTCGCGCCCTTTGCCGTTTTGAGAGACGGGGAGCCGACCGAACTCGCCCGACCACAGCACGATGGTGCTGTCGAGCAAGCCCCGTTGCCGAAGATCACGGATCAAGCCCGCCGACGGGAGATCGCATTTGCGGCAGATCGCTTCGTTCTCGGTCTTCGTGTTGCTGTGCGCGTCCCACGGTTGGAACTGCGGCTTGACGGGCGGAAAGACCTGCACGAACCGCACGCCGTTCTCGATGAGCCGTCGGGCCATCAAGCAGCGCAGGCCGTAGCTGGCCGTTTCCGGATCGTCGAGTCCGTACAGCGTGCGCGTGTCGGCGGACTCCTTCGACAAGTCGAGCAACTCGCCGGCAGCGAGCTGCATGCGCGCGGCGAGTTCGTAATTGCGGATGCGTGTCTCCAGCTCGTGGTCGAACGGAAACTGCCGCCGATGCTCTTCGTTGAGCTTCGCGAGCAGGTCGAGCTTCTCTCGCTGCACCGCCGGCGCGATCGGCGTTGCGGGTTGCAGGTTGAGAACCGGCGTCCCCTGCGAGGAGACCTCGGTCCCGCGATACATGGCCGGCAACCAGCCGTTCTGCCAGAGCAACGTACCGCTCGTGTTGTAGCCCTCCGGATCGCGGAGCACGATGTACGCCGGCAGGTTGCGATTCTCCGTCCCCAGACCATAGCTGACCCACGAACCGAGCGCGGGCCGTCCCGGAAAAATCTTTCCGGTGTTGAGCATCACCAACGCTTCGGTGTGGTTGTTGTGCTCCGAGTACATCGACCGCACCAAGCACAGTTCGTCCGCGAGTGATCCAAGATGCGGCAGCAGAGTGGACATCTCCAAGCCGCTCTCGCCGTAATTGCGGAACGCCAGCGGCGAGGCCATCAGCTTGTCGGAGTTCCCCATTTGAAACGTCTCGACCGACATCGTCTGGCCGGCCCGTTTCGTCAGTTCGGGCTTGGGATCGAGCAAATCCATCTGACTCGGCCCGCCGTTTTGCACGAGCATCACGACCGCCTTCGCTCGCGGTTGAGTGTGCGACTGCTGAGGCGCGAGGCCAGATGCTCGCTCGGCGGCGATCCCGCGCAGCGCAAGCGTGCCGAAACCCAGTGCCGACGCCGCCAGCATTTGCCGACGAGTCATCGTTCCGTAGCCAGTCTCTCCAGGCGAGCCGGAGGGCGTTAGCCCCCGGACGGGCATCGTTGTCCGGGGGCTAACGCCCTCCGGCTCGCCTGTGTCGGTAAGTCTTGATTTGCTGTCTGCGTTACGGGACATACAAAAACTCGCTGGTGTTGAGCAGCGTGTGACACAATTGGGTCAAGGCGTTTGCAACGGAGTCTTCCTTCGCGATGCGAGCAAACGCTGCCTCGCAGTTCGCTCGCTCCGACTCACGAGCTGGCCGTCCGAGTGTGATCCGAAACGCGAGGTCGATTTGCTTCGTCACATCCGAACCTGCTGCAGCAGACACGCGTGCGGCGAGGTGTTCCGCGTGTTCGATCACGAAGCGGTCGTTGAGCATCGTCAACGACTGCAACACGACCGCCGAAGACTCACGCCCCGTGCAGTTCGTCGTCAGGTTCGGCTGATCGAAGACCGAGAGAATCGTCGGGTGATAGTTGCGGCGTGCGAGCAGATACAACGAGCGTCGCCAGGGACTTGTCGTAGTCGGCAAGTTCTTGTCGGAGATCACGAACGTGCCATCGGGACGCGGCTCGACCGGAATCGGCACGCCACCGAACGTCGAATCCAGTTTGCCGCTGACCGCCAGCACCGCATCGCGCACGATTTCGGACTCCAACCGTCGCAATCGCATCCGCCACAACAGCCGGTTGTCGGGGTCCAACTCCGAGGCGACCGCTTGGTTCGGCGCGGCCGTCGAGGACTGCCGATAAACCCGCGACGTCATGATCTGTTTGAGCAGTGGCTTCCGGTGGCCACCGTTGTCGAGGAACTCCGCCGTGAGCCACTCCAATAGCTCCGGATGCGTCGGCCGCGCGCCGGCGACTCCGAGATTGTCGGCCGTCTCGACCAGCCCTTTGCCGAAGAGATGCTGCCACATCCGATTGACCTGCACTCGAACGGCGAGGTGCGCGGCAGGGCTGTCGCGATCCGTCAGCCAGCGCGCGAGAGCCAATCGTCGGCCGGAGGTGATCCCCGTCGATTTGCTGTCATCCAACGCGGTTGCGTGACTCAGCACGGCCAAGAATCCCGGTGCCACTTCCTCGCCGGGTGTCTCGTGATTGCCACGCTTGAGCAACTTCGTCGGACTGACCGGACCGTCGTAGGTCACTTGCCAGTGCTGCCAACTTTTCTTGCGGCCGAGATGTTTCGCCGCTTGTTTCTCCCACTCGGCTGTCGTGACTTTGTCGGCCTCGCTGAGTGCCGCCGTGACTTCCTCCGGCTTCACGGTGAGCGCTGCACCAAATTTCTCGGCGAGGTACTTTTGCACTTCGTTCCGCTTGTCGGCCGCCGTCGCGATCGCGGCTTGCGTGTCGGTGCGGATCGCTTCCGGCAGCGTCGTTAGCTTGGTCGCGAACAACTTCGGCTCGTAGTTCGCCCGCCGTTCGGCGATCTGCTTCCGAAGCTCGGCTGCCTGCCGGTCGAGTTCCGTATTGTGCCGCTCGATCTCCGCCTTCTCGGTTGCGGACACGGCGGGAAGTTGCCGCTGAGTTGGGTTCAGCCAGCGATCCGGATTGAAGGCCGGCTGAAGCAATGCGAGGAATTGGTAGTAGTCGCGCTGCGTGAGCGGCTCGTATTTGTGGTCGTGGCACTTCGCACAGTTGAGCGTCAGCCCCAGCACGTTGTTCGCCAGAATCTCGCCCGTCCGCTGCCACACGGCATAGCGAGTCGCCGGCACGTTCAACTCCGGAGCGAACGTGTCATCGGAACTGGCTCGGAGAAAACCGGTGGCGATCAAGTGCTCGCGAATCTCTGGCGAGTAGGTCGCCGCCGACCGCCATTCGACGAGTTCGTCTCCCGCGATCTGCTCGGTGAGGAATTTCGCGAAAGGCTTGTCCTCGTTCAGCGACCGCACGACGTAGTCGCGATACATCCAACGATTCTCCAGCGGATGAATGATGCCGGCATCGTTGTCGGTGCTCATCACGTCCGCGTATCCCGCCGCGTCGAGCCAATGCCGTCCCCAGCGTTCGCCGAAATGCTGCGAAGCCAACAGCCGATCCAACAGCTCTTCGTAGGCAGTCGCGCTGGTACTCGTCACGAACGCGGTCACCTCTTCCGGCGACGGCGGCAGGCCGATCAAGTCGAACGACACACGGCGAATCAGCGCGGTCTTGTCGGCCTCGGGCGAAAACGTCAGTCCTCGTTCTTCCAGCTTCGCGAGCACGAATGCATCGACGGGCGAACGCACTCGGTCGTTGTCTCTCACACTTGGAACTTGCGGCCGCACCACCTTCTGAAACGACCAATGCCGTGCCTTCTCGGCCGATGGTGCGGTCGATTGCCCAAACGCGACAGCCGCACTGACCACAAGAAGCGCCAACGATCGGAGGAGGAGTGAACGCATCGGGCAACATCTTGCGCGGCAGAGCCGAGAATGTCCAAGGTCCAAAACTCAATGTCCAATGAAACCCCAATTCCCAATGTCCAAGAGGCGATCTCGCAAAACCTTGGGAATTGGACCTTGGGATTTCCTTGGTCATTGGGTTTTGGACCTTGGGATTTCTCGCTCTCTCAAAGTCGCTCGAACTTTTGCAGCGTGTGAAAGTCATCCCCCTGAGGTTTCGCGTTGCCGTATGCGGCTCGGACGACTTCGGAGACGTACAAGTCGCCGCGCGAGTCGAACCAGATGTCGTGCGGCGCGAAGAAGTCTCCGGGAGCGGTCGGGGTGTCGCCGCCGCCCCAGCGTGTGAGCAATTGCCCGCGCGAATCGAAGATGCTGACTCGGCCTCCGGTCGCGTTGGGGTGCGGAGCTTGCGTGCCAGGCCACATCCCCGCGCGGTATCCGACTTCGGCGACGAAAACGTGGCCGTCGTCATCGATCGCCACTTCGCACGGTCGCGCGATCTCCGGCCACTCGGCCAGGAAATCGCCATCGGGTGAGAACAATTGGATGCGGCTGTTCTCACGATCGGCGACGTAGATCGTCCCCTGTCGGTCAATCGCGATGCCATGCGGGATATGAAACTCTCCCGGCCCCGCACCCGGCGCACCCCATGAATGCAGTAATCGCCCGTCGGCCGAGAACCGGTGAATGCGAGCGTTGCCGTAGCCGTCGGCGATGAACAGCTCGCCGTTGGAGGCGATCGCGACGTTGGTTGGAAAGTGAAATGGTGGGCCGACGTACTTGATCGTGCGGTAGTCGATGCTCGTCGCGCCGGTGTCCGAAGGGACTCCGTGAGTCCCCAGCGTCATCAGCAACTGGCCGTCCGCTGTGAATTTTCGGATGGAGTGCCCGAAGTCGTCGGTGCAGAACACCGAGTCATCCGATGCGATCGTGATACCGTGCGGCCGCGCGAACAGGCCCTCACCCCACGAACCGAGAAACCGTCCGTCGCGGTCGAAGATCGTTACGGGATGTTCACCGCGGCTGAGGACGAAAGCTCGATCCTGCGAATCAGTGGCGACACCCACGACCTCGATCATGTTCCAGTTCGCCGGCCAACGAGGCCAGTCGGCGACGACTCGATAACGAAACTCACCGGAGCCGAAAACGTATTGGTCATTCATCGAGTGTCTCGCAATCGAATTTCATCGCTTGGTTGAGGGCTAATCTCGAAGGCTGTGGCCGGTCAATTCGAGGAAGAGTTGTTCGAGACTCGACAGGCTCGTCTTTACGGAGACGAATTCGGCCTCTTCGAAAATGAGGAATGTCAGCGTGTGACGCCAATCGCAGGTTATCGTTTTCCGGAAAGGTTACGACTTCGCAAATGCAGCAACAACCGCTGATTCAATGTCATCACGGACAGGTGACCCGGCAGCTTCAACCATCGACGCCGGATCATATCCATCCGAGTGATTCAGCCTGCATGACGGCCGACTTTGTTGATGCGGCCATAGACATCGTTGAGGATCCAGTGAAACAGCACGAGATGAATCGACTCGACCATTCCCATGTCGTCTAGCGGCACATGCAGATTGTTCTTGCCGAGCGATTTGAGCTTGCCGCCGCCGTAGCCGGTAATGCCCCACGTCCGTAGGTTGTGGCGGTTGCCCCACTCAACGGCATTGAGAATATTGGGGCTGTTGCCGCTGCCGCTGATTGCGATCAGCACGTCATCGGGCGAAGCGAAGTTCTTGAGCTGCTCGACAAAAACGCGGTCGAAACCTTCGTCGTTGCCCCACGCCAGAATGTACGGCGTGTTGTCCGTCAGGCTGAGCACCTTCAACCGCTTAACGCTGTCGTTCGTGAAGTCCTCACGCCGCAGCGTGCTCTTGCCGAGGTCTTCGCAGAAGTGCGACGAGTTCGATCCGCTGCCGCCGTTCCCGCAGATGAACACAAACCGGCCGTCCTGATAGGCCGAGTAAATTTCGTCCGCCAACCCCGCCGTCTGACTGAGGTCCAGCTTGCCGAACTCCTCGGCACAGCGAGCGAGATATTGTTGCGGGTTGAGATGCGCTCCGAGCATGACAGATCACTCCTTTGGGGCAGGCCAGTTTGTGAAACTGCATCGCTTGTAACCCGACGCGTAAGCGAGGGCGAACGCTTCACCAGGTACCAATTCCTTGCGTTCTGAAGCGCCCGCCCTCGCTTGCGCGTCGGGTTACAAATTGCGGTGCGACTTGTCGTGATTTGATCGCCCCGTTGCAACTCAAGATTTCGGCCGCGTCGCGCTCACGACAACAGTTCGTGAATCACCTTGCCGTTGTTGACCACTTTCACGGGGCGGCCTTCGGGGGTGTGGAACTCGGCGTCGGGGTCGATGCCCAGGCAATGACACATCGTGGCCGTGAGGTCTTCCGGGCTGCGCGGATCGGCTGCGGGCTTCTCGCCCTTCGGATTGGTGGCTCCGACAACCGTGCTGCCGCGTACTCCGCCGCCGGCCAACAGGATGCAATTGGCCGGGCCCCAGTGGTCTCGACCGGCATTGTTGTTGACTCGCGGAGTGCGACCGAACTCGCCCATCACGACGACCAGCGTTTTACTCAACATGCTGCGATTTGACAGATCGCTCAGCAGCGTCGAGAGACCGGTGTCGAGTTGCGGCAGGAGTTCGTTTTTCAGCACGCGGAAGTTCTCGGCGTGCGTGTCCCAGTTGGAATGGTCGATGGTCACGCAGCGAACGCCCGCCTCGATCAAGCGCCGAGCCATCAGGCAGCTTTGCCCCAGCGAATGCCGTCCGTATTCGTTGCGCAACTTCGGGTCTTCCGAATGAATGTCGAACGCGGCCTTCGTCGCGGGGGACGTGATCAGGTCGAACGCCTTGTCCCGGAACGCGGAGGTCATGCGGGCCTTCGCGTTCGCGGCGACCTCGGCCGATTTTTCGAACCGATCGACTTTCCGCATCAACGCTCGGCGGTCGGTCAGCCGCGAGCCATCGACGACGACCGGCGGCACGAGATCCGGCACACTGAAGTTCGGGGCGTTCGGGTCCGCCTCGACGACAAACGGCGCGGCAACCGAGCCGAGATACGCCGACCCCGCTGATGGGTGCATCTTCGGCAGGCAGACATACGGCGGTACCGCTCCGCGCGGCCCCAGAATTTTCGCGACGACCGATCCGTGGGCCGGCCGCTGATTGTTTGGCACGAGGTTCGGATTGAATCCAGGCAGCGGCTGATAGCCGGTCAGCATGTAGTGGTCTGCTCCGCCGTGATCCGAGTTCGGATGCGCCAGCGATCGCAACAGCGCGAAGTGCTGAGCCTGCTTGGCGACGAGCGGCAGGTGCTCGCAAATCTGCATTCCCGGCACGGTCGTGTCGATCGGATCGAACTCGCCGCGAAACTCCGGCGGCGCGTTGGGTTTCAAATCGAGCGTGTCGATCGTGCTCAAACCACCCTTCAAAAAAAGAATGATCAGCGAGACATCGTCCTTGTCCTTATCTCGCGCCGCCTTGTTCAAGTCCGCCGCTCGCGCTCGCCCGGCCAACAAGTCCGGCAGTGTGAGCACCCCGGTCAGAGTGCTCGCACAGCCGACCTTCAACAGATCACGGCGTTGAATGCCATCACAGAATCGAGCGGATGAGGACATGTTGGACTCCCATCAGTGATTGAACACAAACTCCAACGAGTTGAGCAAGCTCCAAGCTAAATCTTCGGCCGCATGGCGGCGAGCGGATGCGTGATCTTGCAGATATTTCGTGGCGGCGGCCTTCTCGTCGGCGGTCGGCAGGCGGCTGACGATGGTCAGGTACAGTTCGTCGATCAAGGCGGAATTGTCGGACGGGTAGCGGCGGGCAAGCCGGGCGACGGTGCCAGATTCGTCGGAGAGTTTGGATTGCAGTTCGGGGGAATTCAGGACGTGCAGGACTTGGGCAACGCTCGGCTCCGTCGCTCGTTCGCATTCGCAGGCGGTGGCTCGGACGGGGCGGCCGAAGAGTTTCAGGAAGTCGTGTTTGACTTGGCTGTCCCAAAGTTGGATCGCTCGCGAGCCGTCGGGAACGCCGGCGAATTTTTCGGACGTGCCGGTCGCCTGGCAGACGGCATCGAACAGGACTTCCGCATCCAGCCGCTTGAGCAACGCCCGCGAGTAATTCTGCTCGTCCCGTTCGTTCGTGACGTTGGGCTTTGCGGATCGCTGGTACGTTCGCGAGGCGGTGATCGTGCGGATGAGTTGATGGACGTCGAAGCCAGACTCGATGAACTTCGCGGCCAGCTCATCGAGCAGTTCCGGATTCGTCGGCGGGTTTGTCAGCCGGACGTCATCAACTGGTTCGATCAAGCCACGGCCGAGGAAATGTGCCCACGCGCGATTTACGATGTTGCGAGCGAAGAACGTGTTCTTCGGCGACGTCATCCACTCGGCGAGCAATTTGCGGCGGTCGCCTTCCGGAGATTTCTCAGGCGACGGTTCGCCCAGTGCGTGAGCGAAGACTGTCTCGCCGGTTCGCGAATGTTTCGTGGGGCCGGAGTCGCGAGTCAGCAGCATCTCCCCCTGCGGAGTCGGCTTGAACGTGATCTGCGTGAAGAACGCTTCCATGCCGAAGTAGTCGGTTTGGCTCCAGCGGTCGAACGGATGATGGTGACACTTCGCGCAGTCGATCCGCACGCCGAGCAGCACTTGCGAGATCGTCGCGGATTGCTCGCCCGGCTGATTGACCGCCTTAAAGACGTAGCCGGCCGGTTGATCACGCAAGAGTCCTTCGGCGGTCAGCAATTCACGAGCGAACCGATCGAACGGTTTGTTGGTCGCGAAGCTGTCGCGAATCCAGCGGTAGTAGCCGTTGGCTCCGGCATGTCCGAGCGTTGGACGTTCGACACGCAGCAGATCGGACCATTTCAGCGCCCAGTAGTCGGCGTACTCCGGCCGCTTGATCAGTTCGTCGATCAAACGTGCTCGGCGATTAGGCTGTTTGTCATCAAGGAACTTGCGAACTTCGTCGGGCTTAGGCAGCGTGCCGATGACGTCGAGGAATGCTCGCCGCAAGAAATCTTCGTCAGAGCACAGTTCGCTCGACTGGATGTTGAGCTTGGCGAGTTTGGATTCGACGAGCGGGTCGATGAAGTTGCGCATCACGCGCTCGGCGCGGGTCTCCTGACCCCGCCGCTCGTCTGACCGAAGGTCTCCCGATCCGGCATTTGCCCTGGGATTGGGGAGACCTGCGGTCGGAGCTGCGGCGGGGTTAGGAGACCCGCGCCGAGCACTGTCGTTGGGTCGCGGGATCAGCACTCGGAAGACATCGACTGCGCCGAGGTAGTTGGCCATGACGGCTACGTCGCCGGGGGTCTCGTGAGTCGAGACCAGACCGTGCTCATCGACCGACGCGAGGCCGTCGTTGTTCGACTGGAACTTGGCGTGCCGAGTCACCTCTTCCTCGAACCCGTTGTCGAACTTCGCGACGACCTTCAGTGGTTGAGTCGTCCTGAGCCCCATCACCTGCTCGCGCGGCGTGACGGTGATCGAGGTGACGCGCGGAGCGGTCGGCTCGCCAAACGGCAAGCCGTTCGCGATCCAGTTGCGGAGGACACGGTACTCGTCGGAGTCTTTGCGAATGCGAACTCCGCCGCCATGCGGGACATCACCGCAGGATTTTTGGAGCAGCAGACTCTTTTCGGGAGCGTTCGGGTTCGTGCGGCGACCGCGGCTCTCGCTGGTCAGCGCGACATGATCGGCGTTCGGGTCGAAGCCGAAGATCGATAGCTTGAAGCCGTTCTGCCCTTCCGCCTTGCCGTGACATCCCGACGAATTGCAGCCGAAGCGAGACAGGATCGAGACGACATCGGTCTCAAAATGGAACGGCCGAAACTTCGCCGCGTCAGCCGCGAAACTCTGCGTCAGTGTCCCACCAAGAACGAACATGCCGAGCAGCCACGACTTCAAGCCGAAGCCGACGAGCACTCGGTGGGTGCTTCGCGAGGGCAAGTTCATGGGCGGGAATGTTCGGTAGGAGGAGGGAAGGCAGGTCCGTGAGTGGTCCTCACCGGACGCATCAGAACGGCCAGATGCTAACGCATCGTCCGGCGGTGGGACAATTCTATGCTGGAAATCTCGCGGCATGGGCTTGGTTTTCAGAGTTCTCCCAGCCAGTACAATCCGCGCGATCGCACCGTCGGTCAGCCTTTCCAGGCTGACTCGGTCAACCAGAGATCGTCGATTGCCAATTCGGGTCAGGCTGGAAAGCCTGACCTTCGGGAAGGACCGAGCCATGAATCGTTGGATGTGCCTCGTTGTAATCGTCGGATTGACCAGTTCCGTTCGAGCGGACGATTGGCCGCAGTGGCTTGGCCCAAAGCGGGACAGTGAGTGGCGCGAGACGGGACTGGTCGAAGTCTTCCCGGAAAACAAGCTGCCGGTGAAGTGGCGCGTGCCGATCGCAGGTGGCTATTCGGGACCGGCGGTCGCTGGTGGGAAAGTCTTCGTCACCGACTTCGCGAAAGAGTCCGGCAAAGAGTTCAACAACCCCGGCCAGCGCGCGGAGCTGAAAGGCAAGGAGCGAATCCACTGTCTCGACGCGGCGACCGGCAAGGAGATTTGGAAGCACGAATACGACTGTCCATACGCGATCAGCTATCCGGCTGGGCCGCGAGCGACTCCGACGGTCGCGGATGGCAAGGTCTATGTGCTCGGAGCCGAAGGACATCTGCACTGCCTCAACGCGGACACCGGCAAGGTCGTTTGGGCGAAGGAACTGAAGAAGGAGTACAAGTGCGACTCGCCGATCTGGGGTTTCTGTGCTCATCCGCTGGTCGATGGCAACAAGCTGATCTGCGTCGTCGGCGGTGAGGGGAGCACGGCGGTCGCGTTCGACAAGGAGAGCGGCAAAGAGTTGTGGCGTGCGATCGAGGCTCGGCATCCCGGCTATTGTCCGCCGACGATCATTGAGGCAGCGAAGACTCGGCAACTGCTGATCTGGGATGCCAACAAGCTCAACAGTCTGAATCCGGAAACTGGTAAGAAACTGTGGTCGTTCGATCTGGCCCCGCAATACGATATGGCGATCACGGCACCCCGTCAGTTCGGCGACTTGCTGTTCGCCAGCAGCATCGGAAACATCGGCGCGTGTCTCAAGCTGACGAGCGACAAGCCCGGAGCGGAGCTACTTTGGAAGGAGACCCCACGCAACGGCGTCCCGTGTGCGAACAGCACGCCGATTCTGGATGGCGGGATGATTTACGGAGTCGATTGCCAGCAAGGCCCACTACGCGGAGTCAAACTCGAAACCGGTGAGCGTCTGTGGGAAACCTACACTCCGACGACCGGCAAGTCCGGCGAACGGGCGAGTCACGGAACGGCATTTCTCGTGAAGCATCAGGACCGCTACTTCCTCTTCAGCGAAACGGGCGACCTGATTTTGGCGAAGCTCAGTTCTGCCGGTTACGAGGAACTCAGCCGCTTCCATGTGCTGGAGCCGACCCAGGAATGCTTCGGCCGCGCCGTGATCTGGTCACACCCGGCGTTCGCAAACAAGTGCTGTTTCGCTCGCAATGACAAGGAAATCGTCTGCGTCTCGCTCGCGAAGGATTAGCACGACGCGCTAGCGAGTGGTCCTCGTGAAACCACTCGCTGGCGCGTCGTGCTGGCAAGGAGTACCTCATGCCGGAATCTGGTTCGCTTGCTGGTCGGGCAGCTCTTGTGACGGGTGCCGGTGTAGGCATTGGCCGCGCGGTTGCGGAATCGCTCGCCGACGCTGGTGTGTTTGTCGGAGTGCATTGTCATCGCAGTCTCGATGGCGCGAATGAAACACTGGCGGCGATCCGACAACTCGGCGGTGACGGGATCGTTTTGCCGGCCGACTTGAGCCGCGATGACGAGGCGAGGCGATTGGTCGATCAGTTCGTCGAAGCAGCGGGGCGGCTCGACATCTTGGTCAACAACGCGGGAAGTCCGATCGAGCGGCGGAAGATCGAGGATTGTCCGCTCGATCTGTGGCGGCAGATCATCGACACGAATCTGACCAGCGCGTTCATCGTCACTCGGCGAGTGATCCCGCATTTGAAGCGGAGCGGTCACGGCGCGATCGTCAACAACTTGTCGCTCTCCGTGCAAACCGGCGGAGCCAACGGAGCCGGGCCATACGCGGTCGCGAAAGGGGGCCTGCAAGTGCTGACCCGAACGCTGGCTCGCGAGCTGGCTCCCGACGTCCGCGTGAACGCGATCATGCCGGGAGTCATCGAGACTCGGCATCACGAAGTCTTCACGACACCCGAACGAATGGAACAGTACCGCCGCGAAACGCCGCTGGGCCGCAACGGCACGGCCGACGAGGTCGCCTCAGTCGTGCGGTTTCTGGTCAGCGATGAAGCACGGTTCGTCAACGGAGCGCTGCTGGACATCAACGGCGGCAGGTTTTTGCGATAGCCGCGAACGTAGCCGCCTCGCTCCCGCGAGGCGGAGCTAAAACCGACGGCTCACCCATTCACAAACTTGTTCATGCTCGCCATCGTTTGGCCAAATCGTGAGTCGCTCAACAAATGCTCTGCCTCGCGGGAGCGAGGCAGCTACGTTCGCGGCATCACGCCGGAACCGGAAGCCCAGCCTGTTTGAGGAACAGCTTCATGTCCTCCCAAACGTCTTTCTTTGCGGCGGGATTGCGCAGCAAGTACGACGGGTGATAGGTGCAGAGCACGGTCGCTCGGCCGTGCTGGAACGAGCGGCCGCGCAGTCGGCCGATGCTTTCTTCGGTCCCCATCAGGTTTTGAGCAGCGGTCGCGCCCCAGCAAACGATGAATTCGGGGTCGATGACCGCGATCTGGCCATCGAGCCATTCGCGGCAGTTCGCCGCCTCTTCGGGAAGCGGTTTGCGGTTGCCCGGCGGCCGGCAGCGCAGAATGTTGCAGATGTAAAAGTCTTCTCGTTTCAGACCGCAAGCGGCGATGATTTTGTTGAGCAACTGACCGGCCGCGCCGACAAACGGCTCACCCTGAGCATCCTCGTCTGCTCCCGGAGCTTCTCCGATGAACAGAAACCGAGCCTCCGGGTTGCCGACTCCGAAGACCGTTTGCGTGCGAGCACTCGCCAGTTCTTGGCAGCGCGTGCAGGCGGCGACTCGCTGCCGAAGTTGATCCAGCCGCCACTCGCGATCCTCACGCGAGCCAGCGGGATGCGGGCTGGGGGCCAACGGCTCGGACACGACGGGAAGAGCGTGCATCGCCGAACTTGATGCGGCGGCTGGCGGTCTTGGCGTCGTCCGAGTTGCGGGCGGCGAAGTCGTTCGCGAGGCCGCGCTGCCGCTTTGCGGAGTTCGCGTTGTCAATGACTTTGATGGTGCAGGGACCGAGCGTTTGCGTGGCGGCATGGGGAGGTGACTCAAACCTGCGCGCCGCCAGCCTTCCAACTCTTGCCGCAGCGCGCGGTCGATCGCGAAAGAAGAATCTTCGGTCATCGGAAGTCTCAGACCTGATCGCTACAGATTGACGAGTCCAAAACTCGGCGAGCGGAAATTCGGCACTCTCCGCTCGCCGATGAATGGCAAGAATCCTTTCGCCTATTCGACGATCTCAATGAGCTCCAAGTCGAAGATTAAAACGGCATGCGGCCCAATGGTGGGGGGCGAACCGCGTTCTCCGTAGGCCAACTCGGACGGCAGGTAAACCGTCCATTTGTCGCCCGGCTTCATCTTCACGAGCGATTCTTTGAAGCCTTTGATGACGCCGTTGAGCGGGAACTCGGCGGGCTTGTCGCGTTTGGCCGGGGCGTCGCCCATGTAAGAACCGTCGAAGACTTTTCCGTTGGTCAACCTGCCTTTGTAGTGAACCTTCACCGTGTCCGTGGCTTTCGGTGAGGCTCCCTTTCCAGACTCCAGCACCTTGTACTGCACACCGCTTGGCAACGTCTTGATGCCTTCTTTTTCTTTGTTGGCGGCGAGGAAGTCTTCGCCCACCTTCACCATCGCGCTCTGACGATGTGGTTCGTAGGCTTTGAAAGCCATTTTGATTTCCTCATCGGTGAATTCCGAGTCCTTCCCATACAACGCGTCTTCAAGCCCCTTGATGACCCGTTTCGGATCGACATCGACTCCTTGCTGCTTCATCTGACCGATCTGTTGTCCTAATGCGTAACTGATCTTGTCGAGCAGTTGTTTCTTATCGACCAGCTTTTTCCCCAGCGCGTTTGGGTCGGCTTCGAGTTCCAAGCTCGCATCATCATCATTCGCCTTCTTTGCTTTTGGCTGAGCCTTCGTTTTCGGTTTTTCGTCGTCCTGAGCCATCGCGAAACCGACCACGGCCACCAAACTCAACATCACCAACCACTGCCGCATGATCGCACCTTTTCTGTTTCAGTTGGGGGAAAAATCAAAACGGCGAAAGTCTAACAGCCGGAGAGGACATCACCCAACCCTTTGGATGTCCTCGCGAGCGAGCGATCTTAATATTTTCTGGCTCTCCGCCATTTGTGTTGTTTTGACGGAGGGCTTACGCAATTGCGCGAAGGCGCAAAGAGGAAGAATCCCAAGATTTCAGCACTTTGCGCCTTTGCGTGAGCCCTCTTCGGCCAATCCGCTTTCAACAGGAATGGTGGAGAGCCTATTTTTTCGCAGGGAAATTCCTGGCGACGAACTCCAATCGAATGAACTCCCGATCCAAAGTCGACCTGCGGGTGATGATTTGGCGTCCTCAGGATTCCACTCGGAATTCGAACATCGCCTGAATTCGCCCAATGATCCAAGGTCTGTAGCCTGGAGATCATTCTCTGCTCCAGATATAGACTTCCATTGCGACTATTCCCGGTCATCTGACGACGGAGGCGATCATGCGCTGGCAATGCACTCGACTGACTGTTTTGGTGGTCTTGATTTCGTTCGCGGGTAACTCGCTCGCCGATGCTGCGGAACGAGCGTTGTGGACGACATCGAAGGTGGTCGGGTCCGCAGAGCCGCCTGATCCGTATCGGTTGGAGCTGGCGTATCCGAAGCTCAAGTTGTTCGAGCCGCTTTCAGCGGCGCTGATCCCGGGATCGAAGCGGCTGCTGGTGGCCGAGCGGCCGGGGAAGATCTGGATGCTTGATGCGTCGAGCAAAGAACCGCAGCCGCAATTGGTCGTCGACTTGAAGCGAACCGTTTACGGCATTGTCGCGCATCCGCAGTTTGAGAAGAACGGATTCGTCTTCGTCACGAGCGTGGCTGATTCTGCCAATCCATCTCCGAATGGAAGTCGATTGACTCGGATCACCGTCGTGCGCGGCGAGACGCTCACGGCCGACGTCGCCAGCGAAAAGGTGATCCTGGAATGGCCGTCGGGCGGACACAACGGAGGCTGCGTGCGGTTCGGACTGGATGGGATGTTGTACCTCGTAACGGGCGACGGCAGTGGCATCGCGGATTCACTTCAGACCGGGCAAGACCTGAGCGACTTGCTCGGCGCGATTCTGCGATTGGATGTCGACCACCCCAGCGCCGGACTTGCCTACGGTGTCCCCAAGGACAATCCATTTGTTGGCAAAGCGAAAGCTCGCGGCGAGATTTGGTCGTTTGGACATCGGCAGGTGTGGAAGTTTTCCTTCGACACGCCAACCGGTCAGATGTGGGCTGGCGAAGTCGGACAAGACCTGTGGGAGATGGTCTACCTGATCCAGAAAGGGGGCAACTACGGCTGGAGCGTTCGCGAAGGAGCGCATCCCTTCCGTCCCGAGCGGCCAAAAGGTCCAGCCGAGTTCGTCGCGCCGATCGTCGAGCATCCGCATTCGGACTTCCGTTCGATCACCGGTGGCTGGGTCTATCGCGGCAAGCGATTGCCGGAACTGGTGGGAGCGTACATCTACGGTGACTACGACACCGGCAAAGTCTGGATGCTGCGCTACGACAACAAGGCCAAGAAAGTCACCGAACATCGCGAGTTGTGTGACACGCAAGTTCGGATCGTGGAAATCATCACCGACGCGGACGGCGAAATTCTGTTCGTGGACTTTGCTGGCGGCGGACTGCATCGGCTCGTACCGGTTCCGCCGACCAGTCAGCCGAAGCCGCCGTTCCCGCAAAAGCTCAGCGAGACGGGCTTGTTCGCCAGTGTCAAAAACTACAAACCAGCTGCCGGAGTCATTCCGTACGACGTCGTGGCCCCTTTGTGGTCCGACGGAGCGATCAAGGATCGCTTCATGGCCGTGCCCGGAGATACCAAGATCGAGTTCGACGCGGTGACGTATCCTGCGGAAGCTCCGGGCAACATGCCCGGTTGGCGATTCCCCGATGGGACGGTGTTTGTGAAGACGTTCTCACTCGAAACCGAAGCGGGCAATCCGAAAAGCGTGCGGCGATTGGAGACTCGGCTGCTGCACCACATCAAGATGCCCGGCAACGACGACGAGTACGGCGCGCAAGTCTGGAACGGCTACACCTACGTCTGGAACGACGATCAAACCGACGCCGAGTTGCTCGACGCGAAGGGTTTGGACCGTGTCTTCAAGATCATAGACAAATCGGCACCCAACGGCGTCCGAGAGCAGAAGTGGCACTTCCCCAGCCGAGCGGAATGCGCGCTGTGCCACACGATGGCGGCGAAGTATGTGCTCGGTGCGACAACCGAGCAGTTGAATCGCAACTTCGATTTCGGTGACGGCAAGCCGAAGAACCAGTTGAAGCATTTCGACGAACTCGGCTACTTCACGAAGCCGATGCCCTCGGACGCGAAGGGACTGGGGAAGGTGCTCGTCGATTACCACGACTCGAAACAAACGCTCGATGCCCGCGCGCGGTCGTACTTGCACGCGAACTGCTCGCACTGCCACCGCAAGTGGGGCGGCGGCAATGCGGAGTTCATTCTGCTCGCGTCACTTCCGCTCGCGGAAACCGGCACGGTCGGCGTCCGGCCGGGACAAGGATTGTTCGAACTGACCGAACCGAAATTCCTCGTTCCTGGCGATCCGGCGCGGTCGATGATCTTGCATCGCATGAAAAAGATCGGCCTCGGCCGAATGCCGCACATCGCGTCGAACATCGTCGATGCCGAGGCGGTCGAACTCATCGAACGCTGGATTCGCGAGCTGCCGAAGTGAGGCCTCCATCTTTCGCCCTTTATTTTCCGCCAGCATGCTTGCGTTCAGACGAATGCAGGGCGGCGGAAAATGAAGGGCGGAAAATGGGGAGAACAGAAATCACGCCTGATCCTTGAACGCGATTTGCAGTTCGATGTTTTCCTTCGGCAGTACTTTCCCGCCGACTTCTATATGCGGGTAGACGAAGAAGTTCAGCGGCTGGCTGGTGGACTTCGGGACTAGCGAGATGTCTCGCCCGACCGTGAACGTCACCCGATCCGGTGTCAGGCCACCGAAGTAATAGTCCTTCATCATCGGGTTCTTGTCCGCTTCCGAGATATCGACCGGCACCCAGCCGCGCTCGTCCGCGTAGAACCAAGCCCAGCAATGATAGCCGGCGATCGGGCCTTCGGGCTTGTCGGTCGGGATCGAGAAGCCGATCTCAAACCGCGCGGGCAATCCCTGTGACCGAGCCAGCGAGATGAACAGGCTGTGGAAGTCGGTGCAGTTGCCGTAGCGGCTGTCGCAGACCCAATTCGTGTCCCCGCGACCCCAGCCAGTCCCTTCCTTCTTGTACGCGACGTGATTATCGACAATGTCGTAAAGCTGCCGCGCGCAGGCAAACTTGTCCTGCATCAATTCGATCATGTCGAGCAGCTTGAGCGACTTGCCAGTCGTCGGGACCATCGTATCCGCGCGCAAGAAAAACCGACGTCTGGCGTCGTCCAATTGTTCAGCGGCGGGAGCAACAGGCCGTGACAGCCCGCGCTGCACTTCGCGGCGAGTGATTTCGTACGGGACATCGACGCTGAACTCGCCGCTCTCTGGGATCTTGGTCTCGAAGAAGAGGATGCGATTCCCAAATTGCTCGTCGGCATTTTCGGAGATCTCGCCGGGAGCGGTTGCCTCCAACCGTTTGACGCTTTGCTCATCGCTGGAGGCCGCCGACGGCAGCCACACACGGATGACGGAGCCCGCAGCGTCGTCGGCGGGCTTCAGGTCTTTGACTTTGAAGCGGTAATGAAACGTGAAGCTCCGTGACTTCAGCGGCGATGCGGAGTCTGGCGTCGCGTCAATCTTCGAGTTCGGCACTGCGAATTCTTCATCGGTCGCAGTGACCGCGGGATCGGCAATGGCATCGTTCATTGGCGGCTCAGAGTTGTTCCCACAACCCAAAACAAAACCGGTGCAGACCAAACTGGTCGCCAAAATGAAAAATTTCATGAGGTCAGCATCTCCAGATTCCTTGTGTTGAAGTTCCAAATGGCCCAAGGCCGACGCGGCAGAAGTCTAACGGCACGAATTTGAACTGTGCCATGAACACGATCAACGAAAAGCACGTATGATCCACTCCGTTCATCAATCGGCTCGAGCGCGCCCGAACCGGTCAAGAGATCTCAAACGAAAACGGAATCACCTGTCGAACAGAATCGTGTCCGAGGCTGAGCATTAGTAGCCGGTCGAATCCCAACGCGACACCGGAACATTCCGGCAAGCCACTTTCCATCGCGGCCAGCAAGCGCACGGGTTCCGGGATGTGTCGTTCGCTGGCACTCGCGTCGTGACGGACACGAGCCCGCAGCGCGGCGGCGTCCGTGAGTTCGTGATAGCCGTTGCAAAGTTCGATGCCGTGAACATACAGCTCGAAGCGCTCTGCCACGGCCGTCTGTCCCTCGCCACGGATGCGAGCCAGCGCGGCTTGCGAGGCGGGATAGTCGAACACGAATGTCGGCCGATCGTGGCCGAGCTGCGGCTCAACTCGCTCTGCCAGCAAAAGATTCAGCCAACCATCGCGATCGTCCGGCAACAAACTTTCGGGAGCGCTGACTCCCAGCCGTCTCGCGAGTGCCACGATCTCGTGAGTTGGCCGTGCGAGGACTTTCGAGCCGGCATGACGCTCGAAGGCCTGGTCGTAGGTCAGGTGCTCAAAGGGGTGAGGGGTGAGGGGCGAGGGGTGAGAAGAGGCCACAGATTGCCGCTTGATTTCGCTCGCGAATGCCGTGATGAACTTCTCGACGAAATCCATTTGGTCGTGGTGCGTGTCGCCGACGCGATACCACTCCAGCATCGTGAACTCAGGGTTGTGCAGCCGGCCGAGTTCGCCGTGCCGAAAGACTTTGCCGAGCTGATAAATCGCCACGGCACCCGTCGCCAGCAACCGCTTCATCGCAAATTCGGGAGACGTTTGCAGAAACATCCGCTCGCTGGCGGACGAGGCGACGACGAACGGCTCGATGTTCGGATCGATGACCCGCTCGTGCGACAGCAACGACGTATCGACCTCGAAGTATCCAGCGTCGTCAAAGAATTGACGAGTGAACGACAGCAGCTTGGCACGAAGTCGCAAAACGTCGAGTGTCGCGGAGGGGCGGAAGTCGGTCACGTTGTTTTCCGGTGAGGGGGTGACACGGTGAGGGGGCGACACGGTGATTTGCAATTCTCACCGTGTCACCCACTCACCTTGTCACCGTGTCATTTCAAATACGACCGCGCGCGATCCGAAATATCCTTGCGGCACCAGCCACCTTGCCAGCGGACACACTTCACGGCTTGGTAGGCGTTGAGCTTGGCTTCGGCGAAGTCGGCACCCAGCGCGGTGACTCCGAGCACTCGGCCGCCGTCGGCGACGAAGTCGTCTCCTTTACGAGCAGTCCCGGCATGAAACACTTTCGCATCAGACAACTTCGCCGCCTCGTCCAGGCCGCGAATCGGAGCACCCTTCTTCGGCGAGGCGGGATAACCGTCCGCCGCCATCACGACACAGACGGCAGGTCGCTGGTCCCATTCGGCTGGACCGAAGTCGGCCAGCGTTCCATCGGCGGCGTGTTTGAGCAGCAGGCCGAGGTCGGACTTCAGCCGCATCAGCACCGGCTGTGTTTCGGGATCGCCGAAACGGACGTTGAACTCCAGCACCTTCGGGCCTTGGTTGGTGACCATGATGCCGGCGTAGAGGCAACCTTTGAACGGCCGCTCCTCGACGTTCATGAAGTGGACGGTCGGGACCAGCACCCTCTCGACGATCTCGTCCATCAGCTTGTCGGTGATCAGCGGAGTTGGGCAGTACGCACCCATGCCGCCGGTGTTCGGGCCGGTGTCGCCGTCGTAGGCTCGCTTGTGGTCTTGGCAGGCTTCGAGCGTCAGGATCGTGTTGCCATCGACGATCGCGAGGATGCTCGCTTCGTGACCGTGCAGGCATTCCTCGATCACGATCTTGTTGCCCGATTCTCCAAAGGCTTGTTCGAGCATGATCTGCTTGACGGCGTCGAGAGCCTCTTGGCGGTTCGAGCAGACGAAGACTCCTTTGCCCGATGCGAGTCCGTCCGCCTTGACGACCAGAGGAGTTTCCTCGCGGTCTTCCAGAAACGTGACCGCGTCCTGGTGCCGCGAGAACGAGTGGAACTCGGCGGTCGGCACGTTCGCCTTCCGCATCAATTCCTTTGAGAAGATTTTGCTCCCCTCCAACTCGGCCGCTTTCTTGGTCGGACCGAAGATGCGGAGGTTCGCCGCTTGAAACGCATCGACAACACCCGCGACCAGCGAGGCTTCCGGCCCGACGACGGTCAGGTCGATTCGCTCGGACTTGGCGAACTGCACCAACTGCTCAACATCGGTCGCGCCGATATCGATGTTGGTCGCCTCCAGCGCTGTGCCGGCATTTCCCGGAGCACAATAAACTCGCTCGACCGACGGCGAGTTCTTCAGCTTCCAACACAACGCATGCTCTCGGCCCCCTTGGCCGATGACCAAAACTTTCATCACGAAACTCCCAAACGGCATGGGGAGGGCGAGGCTCCCGCCGAGCCGTCGTTGGACAACCCGCACACGATCGGCTCGACGGGAGCCTCACCCTCCCTGACCTATTCCGAAGCGGCGAATGATAGCGGCTGAAAACGAAGCAACCGAGTCTGCGAGCGGTCGCAAACTCGGTTGCCGAATCAATTGGGTGGCACAGCTTGCTTCAAGCTGTGTGCCGAAGGCATTGGAAACTGAAGATCGCGCGGTCACCAGAATCAGCCTCGGTTTTCCCAATGAAAGTTTTTCTTGAGTTTCCGATGCTGCGCACACAGCTTGAAGCAAGCTGTGCCGCCCGCGATCTACCCCCTTATTCTTACCGGCTCCTCATCGAACGAATCTGGCACCGGTTTCAGTGGCTTCGGTGCTTTCTTCTTCTCCTCCGCCGCTTCGAGCATCCGCTGGGCCTTGGCGGCGGCGGGGCTGTCCGGGAACTCTTCGGCGAGCGCTCGCAGAATTTGCTGAGCACTCAGCAGCTTCTGAGCGGCGTGCAAGTTGGAGATCTGCTTCTCCAGCGAGAAGATCGTCTCCTCCAGCGTTTGCTCGTTGACCAGTTCCGCCTTGGCTTTGGTCAACTCGGCGAGCTTCTCTCGCAGTGTCGTCAGCTTGGCCTTCTGCTCGTCCGAGAGATTGGGTTCGGCGAGTGACTCGATTCCATCGGGCTGTTCGGGCTTGGCAGCCTCCGGCGTAGATCGCTGCTTTCCCCGAACTGTTTCGGGCTCGTGCGACGATCGAAACGCCGGTGCTTCAAATTCGTCAAATGACGACCTCACCTCGGCTGGCTTTCGGGTCGGCGCGCTCTGGGCCAGCACCGACGGCTCGTCCTCCGAATCGAAATCGAGTTGCAGCGGCTTCGCTTCAACGATGAATTCGTCGTTGTCAACGACGGCTGTTTTCCGAATCGGCTTGTGGTCGGCCACATGTGGGCGAGCGGGGGGCGGCGATTCAAGTTCGTCCAAGTTAGACGCCGGTTCCGATTGAGCGATGCTGATGTCGGAATCCGCCTTGGCATCGACATGCTGAATCTCGACAAACTTTGGAGAATGACCTTTGGTGTCCTGCCACCAGCGAGCACCGATCAGAACTCCGGGAACGGTCGCGACGCCCAAACAAAAGACACCCAACATCTGGAGCAAATGCTTTTTCATGTCACCCTCCGTGCGAAAAAAAATCCCGTTGCGATTCGGCATCGCGTGTCCCTGATGACCGCGCCTCCAAGCGGCGATGAGTCTGTGCCTGGAATTCCGAACCGTCAAGACAAACTTTGCGAGTGAAACTGCTCGACAGTCCGCAGGCTCATCAGTACGTTGTGCCAGCGTATTGGCCGCGACCGAGTTTTGTCCGAGGCTACCGCGATGTTGCGATTGTTGGGTTCTCAACGGCGATTGTGCGACGGGATCAGTCGTCGCGATTTGCTGCACATCGGCGGGCTGGGTTTGTACGGACTGACGGCTGAGCGAGCCGCGTCGCTGGCGGCAGAATCGCTCGCGACCGGCGGTGAGCTGCGGGGCTTCGGAAAAGCCAAACGCTGCATCATGCTCTTTCTGTTCGGGGCCGCTTCGCAGCATGAGACGTTCGATCCAAAAAACGACGCTCCCGCCGAGATTCAAGGTGAGCTGAAAGGGATCCCGTCCGCGCTCTCCGGCGTGCCGATCTGTGAGGGGCTGCCGCTGACGTCGAAGATTACGGATCGGCTGACGATCGTCCGGTCGATGACGCATCCGTTCCCGCTGCACTGCGTCGCGTACGCACTGAGCGGCATGCCGACCTACACGACCGACATCGAAACGAAGCCGCGCGATCCGGTGCACTGGCCGTACTTCGGTTCGATTGCCGATTATTTTTGGAGCATGAGCGGCACGGCGCTAGCCGCCGGTCAGACGCGGGTGCCGACCCCGGCGGCTAGCGCCGTGCCGCTCAATGGCTCTGCCGCTTCAGTAACGGGGCCGAGCACCGAATGGACTCCGCGACATGTCGGTTTGCCGTGGGTTTTCAATTCGCAGGTCGATGATCTCGGAGTTCTCGCCGGGCCGTATGCCGCGTTCCTCGGACAGCGGTTCGATCCGGTGTGGGCGAAGTTCGAGGGGAAGTCGCTGCGAATCGCTCCGAAGGCTCGCCACGAGCAGCCGAAGGAATACTCCGACCCGTACGCGGCCGTTGATCCCGATTGCCGCTTCGTGTTTGACGGAGCGGGCCGGTTCGCCGAGAACGTGTCGCTCGACCGATTCAACCTGCGGCGCGAGTTGCTGTCGCAGTTCGATGCCGCTCGACTGTCTGCCGACACGCTGGCCGAGCGATCGTACTCGTCCAATCAAGGCCGAGCGTTGTCGCTGCTAACGTCGGCAAAAACGCGCGAGGCGCTCGACGTCAGCCGCGAAGCTCCGACGCTGCGCGAGCGATACGGTCACACGCTGTTCGGTCAGTCGTGCCTCGCCGCGCGGCGATTGGTCGAGTCGGGGACGCAGTTCGTCTCGGTCTTCTGGGACGCCTACGGCACCTACTTCAGCGGAGCTTGGGACACTCACCAAAACCACTACCCGCGGATGAAGCAGTACTTGTTGCCCGGCTTCGACGCGGCGTTCTCCGCACTGATCCTCGACCTCGAACAACGGGGGCTGCTCGACGAAACGCTGGTGCTCTGCATGAGCGAGCATGGCCGCACGCCGCAGATCGACTCGAAGCCGGTCGGAGCCGCTCGGCACCATTGGTCGCAGGTCTATTCGATGGCGCTCGCCGGTGGAGGGACGCATCGTGGAGCGGTCGTCGGCCACAGCGACCGCATCGGCGGAACCGTCGCAGACACGCCGATCTCTCCGAAGGACATCCACGCGACGACGTTTCATCTGCTCGGCCTGAACCCACACGCCGTCATTCACGACCAACAAAACCGCCCGTACCCAATCGCCGGCGACGGCCAAGTGAGACACGAGCTGATCGCCTAGGAGGATCGCACCGCATGGACTTGCACAACACTCCGCTGGCCAACGAATTCTTCGAGCATGTTGCCGTCACTCCCGCGACTGCCGTGGCGTTTCTGGAAGGCCCGGCTGCGGCCGCTGATGGTTGCGTCTACTTCAGCGACATCCCCAACAACCG
>SYJG01000370.1 GCA_005798445.1 Planctomyces sp. | reverse complement strand
GCGTGCTCCGACGATGACTTGCACTTGTCCGGACGCGATTCGCTGCCAGTGCCAGTGACGTTCCGAGTCGCTGAGGTGGCTGTGCAGGACGGCGACACTCTCGAAGCGGCTGCGAAAACGGCGGATCGTTTGCGGCGTGAGGCTGATTTCTGGCACGAGCACAATCGCTTGCCGGCCGTAGCTGACGACTTCGCGAATGGCCTGGATGTAGACCTCGGTTTTTCCGCTGCCGGTGACACCGCGCAGCAGAATCGTCCGATGTCGAGCGGCCCGCAGTTCGGCGAGGATCGCGTCGAGCACGGTGTGTTGCTCGGCATTCAACTGGAGGTCTGGCTGCCGTGTCATCGGAGCGAAGTCGATGTCGAACGCATCGGTGCGCTGCACGATGGCATCAACAAGCTTCTTGTCACGCAGCGCGCTGATGACTCCAACGCCGCAGTCAGCCGACTCGGCGAGTTCGTCGATTCGCATTGGCCGATTCGCCGCGCAGAGCACATCCATCGCGACCTTTTGCTTTGCTCCGAGCTTGCGGTTGCTGAGCGTCTCGCAAACACCGGCCGCTGGCACGAGGAACAGAATCTCGCGCGTGCCGGACATCTTTTTCACGCCAGCCGGTACGACGCTGTCGAGCACTTGTCCCCATCCGCAGAGATACCGTTCGGCAATCCAGCGAGTCAGTTCCAACATGCGCTGCGTCAGAAGCGGCTCGCGATCGAGCACCGCTTCGATCGCTTTGAGCTTCGGCGGCTGACCGTTTTTGAAACGCTCTGCCCCGATCAAGTCGCTGAATGGCCCCGCCTCGACGCAGTAGCCGACCAATCGTTGATGTCCGTGGCCGAACGGCACTCGGACACGCATCCCTGGTTTGAGTCGCTCGCGCAACGCGTCCGGCACGAGGTAATCGAACGGTGTGTCGAGCGGCCGATTAACGACGACTCGCGCGACCCACAAGTCGGCGGCGGCCGCGCAGTCCCACGGCTTCAGCTCCGGCTCCAGCGGCTCCGTGGAAAACAGATTGCGTTGCGTGGGAGCGGGCATCAGTTCCACCGCGCGAGTTGTCGCTTGGCTTCATCCAGGTGCTGTTGCAGTGTTGTGGTCTGGTTTTCAGGGCACTCGGCGAGGCAGTCTTCGATCAATTCGATCGCCTCTTGCGTCCGTTCGGATTTCAACGCGATCAAGGCCAGATCACGACGCTCCTCGTAGCTGGTCGGCTTGAGCGCAACGAGTCGTTCTTGCACGAGCCACGCGGCGGGCCAGTTTTCGTGCTTGGCGTGGAGCACTTTCAGGTTGTTGAGCATCCGAATCACAATCGCCCTCACGTCCGCCGGTTTGAGGCACGGTTTCAGTTCTGACTCGGGCATGCTGGTGATTTCGTGGAGAAAGCGCAGACACTCGTCGCGATCCATCAACCGGCCGCCGACGAAGGGATCGAGAAAGATCGGTCCATCGAGGCCATCCAATCGCGTCAGGAAATGTTGCGGAGCGGCGACGCCGTGCAGGTCGAGGCCGATCGCCTGCGCAACCGCCATGTACAAGATCGACAGACTGATCGGGATGCCCCGTTTCCGTGCGATGACTTCCGGCAGATAACTGCTCTCGGCAAGTTGATACGCCGCTTCGTCCCCCATCAACCCATAGGTATCGGCGAGCAGCGTGCTGAGCGCCCGCAGCGCATCGGCATCCGACCACGCTCCCGCCGCGCGGCCGGAAAGTTCCGCCGCACGCGCGGCGATCCAGTCGAGCGTCGGTTCGAACTGCAGATTCGGGTCTGCGTCGCGAGCGATCTCCAGCGAGACCAGCGTCAGGTCCACATCACTGTCGCGCAGCAACAGCTTGGAAAATTCGACATCGGCAGAGAAATCGCGTTCGGAAATCATGCTGGGGGCCATCCGTGAAAACGTTGCCATTTTGCTCCGCGAGGCGGAGCCGAGACGATTGACGTGATTGATCGTTTTGACTCGATTCCGAATTCTAAGAGTCCGCTCGTGATTCCGGGAGCAAGTCGCTGACAATATAGTCCGCCCAACCGTGGCCGACGCGTCTCGCATCGGAGGGATGTGAGACGCATCCGCCACGCCTCACGAAAGGGAACCATGCGACTCTCACCGTTCTTCAAACTGGCCGCGTTATTGATTCTCCTCATCAGCGGCTGCTCGTCCGAGCCACCTGCCAAACCGAGCTCCACCACCACAGAGTCGCCGGCGGCGAAAGTCGACGAGGTGGAACTCGCGCTCAACTGGCTTCCCGAAGCGGAGCACGGCGGTTTTTTCGCAGCGGACGTGCATGGCCTGTTCGCCGAACGGCAATTGAAAGTGAAGGTCATCCCTGGTGGTCCCGGAGTGCCGGTGATTCAAAACGTCGCGACTGGCAAGGTCACGTTCGGAGTCACCAACGCGGACCAAGTGCTCGTTCAACGTGCTCAAGAGGCGGACGTCGTCGCGGTCTTTGCGCCGATCCAGCAAAGCCCGCGGTGCGTCATGGTCCATAAGAAATCGGGAATCACAAAGTTTGAAGATCTGAAGGACATGACGCTGCTGATCAAAGCGAATCAGACGTTCCTCGGCTTCCTGCGAAAGAAGCTGCCGCTGACCAACGTGCAGATCGTCGATTATGCCGGGAGCGTCGGGCCGTTCCTGCAAGACGAGAAGATCGGCCAGCAGGCGTACGTCTTCAGCGAGCCGTTTCTCGTCGAGAAGGAAGGGGCCGAGCCGCTCAACTTGATGGTCTCGGACATTGGCTTCAACCCGTACACGAGCGTGCTCATTACGCGCGCGGAAGTGATCGAGAAGCAACCGGAACTCGTCCGCCGCATGGTCGAAGCCTGCCGGATCGGCTGGCGAAAATATCTCGACGAACCGGAGAAAACCAACGAGCACATTCATTCGCTCAACAAAGAGATGGGCTTGGAGATTCTCGCGTTCGGGACTCGCACGCTGAAGCCGCTGTGCGAAGCCGGTCTTTCATCACCGGAAAAACTTGGCGAGATGACGGCGGAACGATGGCAGACGCTCGCCGATCAACTTGTCGAAGCCGAAGCCCTCAAGCCCGGAGCGGTTGATCCCTCGAAAGCGTTTGATGCCAGTTTCTAATGACAGGGCTGGCGAATTCTTGAAGTTGCGGTGTCTGTAGCCCGACCCAGTGTGGGTCGGAGGATTCGGTGTTTCCGCTTAACGTCCGACGAATCTGGAATCACCCGACCCACAAGGGGTCGGGCTACAGTTTGCCGAACACGAGGAACTAGCCAGCCGTGTTTCCAATGAGGCCGCTGCTTGACGAGCGATCGTGGCACAGGCCACGATGACGCGGCTTCAACGGTCCTGCCAGCAACCTGTCTGATCCACGAGACGGTTCATGTTCGACGTCGGTTCATTTCGGACGAAGACTTGAGGGACGGTCGGCCGTCGATCCTTTTTGCGATTGGCGGCGTCGGTGCCGATCGGCATGGGTTTGTCGCAGGCGGCCGGGCAACAGGTTGAGCGGCATGGGCCACGCGCGAAGTCGGTGATCTTCGTCTTCCTTTGGGGAGCACCGAGCCATCTCGACACCTGCGATCCGAAGCCGGATGCGCCGCTGGAATTCCGAGGACCGTTTCAATCCATCGCGACGCGCACGCCCGGTCTGAACTTCACCGAGTTGCTGCCGCGCATGGCCGCCCGCAGTGACCGCTTTTCGATCATCCGCACGCACGCCACCACCGAGCCGGGGCATCCCGACGGCGGCACGATGGCGCTGACCGGTTTCAAGGAAATCCCGGCTCCGGTACAGCCGAATTTCGGAGCGATCGTTGCCAAGCATCGCGGACACAAGGGGAGCCTGCCGCCGTTTGTGTCGCTCGCGCGCGGCATCGTGATGGACGGCGGGCGGCGCATCGAAGGCTATGGCGGCGGCACGTTGTCGCAGGCGTATGACCCGCTGCTCGTCGGTTGCTCGGCCGAAGGAGACGTCGAAATCCCGGCGTTGCAACTGCTCGATGGATTGAACCCGCTCCGGATTCGCCACCGAGCCACGTTGATGCGACAGTTGGATACAGTGCCGCGCACGCTGGAAACGGTTGGCTTCGATTCGTGGGGCCGGAATTTTCAATCGGCCTATGACTTGTTGCTGACCCCACAGGCCCGGCAGGCATTCGACCTGACTCGCGAATCGGAAAAGACGCGCGGCCGTTTCGGGCACTCGGTCTTCGGACAGAGCAGCCTGCTGGCGTGCCGACTGGTCGAAGCAGGCGTGCCGTATGTGCAGCTCAACTACAGCCGGCACGTCGAAGCGCTCAATCCAGGGTTCGAGTTCGGTTGGGACACGCACCTCGACAACTTCGAGTTGCTGCAAGATCATCACTGCCCGATTCTCGACCGCGCATACCCGGCGCTGCTCGACGAACTGCAAGACCGTGGACTGCTCGACGAGACGCTGGTGGTGCTGATGGGCGAGTTCGGCCGCACGCCACGGATCAGTCCCAACGCCGCTCGCGATCACTGGCCACCGTGCTACTTTTCGATCTGGGCCGGCGGAGGCGTGCAACCAGGAAGAGTCATCGGCTCCAGCGACAAGCGCGGGGAGCAACCGATCGGATCACCGATCTCGCCCCTGATGGTCGGGACAACGATTGCCGAACTGGCCGGACTCGACACGCAAGCCCGCGCCGAAATGAACGTCCTCACCGGAGGCCAGGTGATCGATGCGTTGCTGTAAGTTTTGAAGCGGCACACTAACCCGAAGCGCTAGCGAGGGCGAACGCTTCACAACACTTTGGGTTCGTGAGTCAGTCGATCGTACGCCCTCGCTGGCGCTTCGGGTTAGTTTGGGCGCTCAAGCGTATCGAGTTTGGAATAGCCATGTCAGTCATTTTCAAAGTTGGTTTTGTGGTCTGTGTTGTCGTCGCGAGCGCGGCGGTTTTGCACGCGGCCGAACCGGTGCAACTGACGCGCGACGGCCGACTGAAGTTCGCGACCACGGTCTGCTCGAACGGCCGCGAAGTCGTGTACTGCGAGTTGGCGAATCCGGCCTTGTATCGGTTGATGAAATTGAACTTGCAGGACCGCACGTCGCAGCCGCTGCATCCGAAGGCCGAGACTTCGGAATTCGATCCGGCGTTTGCCGCCGACGGAAAGACGTACGCCTTTCTCAAGACGATCGGCGTCCTCCAAGCCGCGATCGTGATTCATGACGACATGGGCAACAAACTCGGCCAAGTCGCTCCGGCCGGAGGGTTCTCCGGCTTGCGCAGTCCAGCGATTGCTCCCGATCGGTCGCGAGTCGTGTATTCGTTCGGCGAGGGGGGGGGCGGCAGCAACTCTTCTCCGCAAAGTTCGACGGCAGCGAACGGCAGACGCTGGCCGATACGCCGGGCATCAATAATTGGCCCACGTTCTCGCCCGACGGCCGCACGATCGTATTCGGCTCGAGCCGCGACGCCGATTTCGAAATCTACTCGATGAACGCCGATGGCGGTTCGCCACGACGTCTCACCAACAGCCCGGCCCAAGACATTCGCCCAAAGTTCTCACCGGATGGAAATAGGATCGCCTTCACCAGCCATCGCGATGGCAACGCGGAAATCTACGTCATGCAAGCCGACGGCTCGCATCCACAGCGAGTGACCGACTCCCTCGAACGCGACGACTACGCCGACTGGCTCCCCGACAGCGAACAACTCGTGATCGTCCGCGAGCACGACGGCTGGCACGATCTGTTTTTGGTGAGTGTGCCGCCGAAACGATGACGGACAAGAGTGTCCGTCCTACGCCGCGTCCTTCGCGAGGTTGAAGAGCTTCGCGCCGTCGGCTGTGTGGGTGAGTTTCCAGTCCCCTTGGCGGACGGAACGTTGTCGGCCGAATCGCCAGAGAAGAGCATCGTGCGGCGAGTCTTTCTTCTTGCCGGGGACCATACCTCGCACGGCCATTGGTGAGATGTTTCTGAGCGGTTCGGCGTTAGCCGCCGGTCCATCAGTGCGGCCGAGATCGGCGGCTAGCGACTTGCCGCTCAGAAGTCCCAAATCTGGACGTGCGAGGTGTATACCCCACGCGGCCTCAAATGAGATGTTTATGGCGAGCGGCAGCCTGTTTTTTACCGCTGGCAATCGGGGTGCCGTAAGGCCCCCGGTTGGCTTCGATGACGGAACCGAGGGGCTGACGCCGCCCGCTCGCCTTGGGCATTGGCGAACTGCTGATTGAACAGCGTCTTGAACGAATTCTCGGCCGGAACCACCGCGTCCTCGTTGACCATTTGCGGCTGCACCAAGTCCCACCAGCGGCCGTACTCGCCATCGAGTTTCTGAATGACATCGGGATGCTTGTCGGCCACATCGGTCTTCTGGCCGGGGTCGGCCTTCAGGTCGAAGAGCTGCCAGTTTTTCGTCTCCCCCTTCGATGCCGTGACCATCTGGAATTGCGAGTTGCGAGCACTGCACGTCGCGTACTTGAACTTCGAGCGATCGGCTCCGACCGGCCAGCGACCGACGTGCGTGAAGAGCGTACGGTCGGACCACTCGGCGGTCGGGTTCGACAGCAGCGAGACAAGGCTGCGACCTTCGACCTGCTTCTTCACGTCGTCGTTCAGATTCGCTCCGGCGAGTTCCGCGAGCGTCGGGAAGAAGTCGATGTGTGCCGCGAGCCGATCGCAGTCGGCGGGCTTGAGCGTTCCGGGCCAGCGCCAGAAAGAACTCGCGCGAATGCCGCCGACGAACGGCGTCCCCTTTTGAGCACGCATCCCGGCGTTGAAGATTTTCACTCCGGCGGTGCCGCCGTTGTCGTTCATGAAGATGACCAGCGTGTCCCGCTCGATGCCCCATTCGTTGAGTTTCGCGAGCAGCTTGCCGACGTTGTCGTCGATGTTGGCGATCATCCCGAAGAATTTTGCGGCATTCGGATCGTCCACCTTGCCGGAGTAACGAGCTTCGTCTTCTGGCAGCACCTGCAACGGCCCGTGCGGAGCGTTTGTCGCGATGTGGGCGTAGAACGGCTGCTTCCCCTTCGTGGCTTCGATCCACTTGAGCGCCTGGCCGAAGAAGACGTCGGTGCAATAGCCGTCGGTCTTCTCGAACTTGCCGTTGTGCAGGATCGCGGGGCTGAAATAGGTGTTGCCCGGCGCGTCACCGCAACTTCCGGGATACGACTGGCCGATACCGCCAGCTCCGTGAATGAACATCTCGTCGAACCCGCGACGGCTGGGCCAGTGATCCGGTTCGTCGCCGAGATGCCATTTGCCGAAGATGCCGGTCGCGTAACCGGACGACTTGAGCACTTGAGCGAGCGTCGTCGCCGACAGTGTCAGCCGCTCGCGTTCGTTGATCGTGTGCGTGACGCCGTTGCGGAATTCGTGTCGCCCAGTCATCAACGCCGATCGAGTCGGTGAGCAAGTCGGGCTGACCATGAAGTCAGTGAAGCGGACTCCTTCGCGATGTAGCCGATCAATGTTCGGCGTCTTCAAGATTGGATTGCCGTGACACGACAGATCGCCGTAGCCCTGATCGTCAGTCAGCACGAAGACAATGTTCGGTCGCTTGCCAGCCAGCGAATCGGCGGCAGCCGATTCGAGGGACGCATAGGTGGCCAAGACGCACATCGCGATCAGTGAGCGGGCGAGCTTCATGGGACTTCGCTCCTTGCTGCGGGAGAGCCGTAACCAAACTAACCCGAAGCGCCAGCGAGGGCGGGTTCTCTGAGTGAAGATGATGGAATTCGTGTGAAGCTTTCGCCCTCGCTGGCGCTTCGGGTTCGTGTGTCGAACGAGTCATTTCGATTCAACAGCCTGTTGCCACAACGGAGCGAACGCTGGGGCCGAGCCGCAGAAGTACATCGCTCGCGGGACCGACATCTCCAGCAGCTTGCGGAATTGCGTTTCGGGGTCACGGGATTGCACTGATCCGAGCAGCAGGCTCATGAGCGAAACCGGGTAGTTGAATTCGACGACGCGGACGCTGGTCAAACCGAGTTTGGTCTTGAGGGCTGCAAGGGCGTCGTCTTCGTCGCCGATCTCGTCGATCAGGCCGTTGGCTTTGGCTTGCGCGGCGGTGAAGATCTGACCCGTTGCGAGTTCTTTGACTTTGTCGTTATCGAGATCCTTACGATTATCGGCCACGATGTTCACGAAGCGTTGCAGCGACTCGTCGAGGATGCCGCTCCACAGTGTTCGTTCGCGATCGGTGAGCGCGCGGAGCGGATCGAGGGAGTCTTTGAACTCGCCGGTCTTGAGCGAGTCCGCTGCGACGCCGAATTTGTCCGCAAGCTTGCTGGCGTCGTAGCGCGGGATGATGACGCCGATCGAGCCGGTCCAGGTGGTCGGCTCGGCGAAGATTCTCCCCTCTTTGCCGCAGCCCATCGCGATGTACACGCCGCCGGACGCGGCCATGCGTTTCATCGAGACGTAGATCGGCTTCGTTTTTTGCAGATCGGCCAGCTTGCGGTAAATCTGGTCGCTGTCGGCAACCAACCCGCCGGGGCTATCGACGACCAGCAGTACTCCTTTGACATGTTCATCCTCTTTGACATGTTTGATGGCTTTCAGGAAATGCTCCGTGAAGGGAGGCATGATCGTGCCGCTGACATCCAGCACGGCGATCTTGTCGGCCGCCAGCTTGTCGCCAGAGCGATATCGCTCGGAGGGGCCGTCGTCTTGTTGGAAGTACGCGCGGTACTCCGAGTTCAACCGCGCGGAATACACCAGCGAAAAGATCAGTGCGATCATCAGCAAGCGGACGAACCAGCGACGTGCCCAGAACGATCCCGGCGGAAGTTGCTGGATGATGATCGGCGGGGGTGCTGTTGTCTGCGTGACGAGCGGCGGGACGGCGGACATGAGGCAATCTCCGTTCTAGGGCGAGCCGGCCGAGTTGCGAAACCAGCACGACTCGCCAGCGAGTGGTTTTTCTCGAACAACCACTCGCCGGCTCGTCGTGCCGTACCTCGGATCGTTCGATCAGGTTGAGAAAGAAAGCATGGCAAACTTTTCCGACGATTCCGACTGTGCGAGCCACACGCTTGGAATCCCTCGCAAGACTGGCACAGTCGTCATAGGCCGAGCATGTCCGGGGTCGATAGTAACTCGCGACAGATCGGTTTTCGGAACCGGGCGGATTATTGGATTGCAGGCGGACCCCTGCAATCCACGCCACGACCGACATCACTCAACGCGAATTGGCCCAACAGGGACGCAGGAGCCTCGGCAATGAACAAGAAACACGGTTTGGTAGCAACAGCGTGGATGCTCGGCGGCGGACTGCTGCTCAATACCAGTCTGGTGGAAGCCCAATTGGCCGCGCCGGCGGAAGAGTACTTCGCTCCGCAACGCAGCGCTCCGTTTTCCCCCAAGAAGGCTCCGGGGCTGTTGCCTGAAATGCTTCGAAACGCGGATGCGTCGACGAAGAGCACCATCGCTCCGAGTGACTCGCTGAGCGCCGGTCACAAGATCAACGGAGTGCCCGTTGCTCCAAAACGGTCTTCAAAAATCGTCAAGATCACCCCCGCGAATCACCAGATCGAGGGAGCGAACACGACGGCGAATCAAGGCGATTCGGCTCCCTCACCGATTCAAAAACAACTGGAAGAGATGTATCGCAAAGACGGCCGGCCGATGCCGCAGATGAATTTCAGCCAAACACCGATCCCGGCCAACGGACAAGTTTCGAATGCGAATCCGATTGCCGGCAATCCATCGAACGCGGCATCAACCAACGTCGTGCTGCCCAAGCGAAGTCTGCTCAGCAAATTGAATCCCTTCAGTCGTTCGAAGAGTGCTCCTGCTCAACTTCCAAGACATCCGGCGAATCCGATTCCGAAGATGGCAACTGTCCCTCCGCAGTTGCAACCAGGACTCGCCCCTGGAGCGAATGGAATCAAGCCCGCCGGCGCAAACACTTCGAATGGCTTCGATAATTCCGCTCCACGTGCGCTGCCAGTTCCGCCATCAGCGATTCCATCCCCGCAATCAGCGGCGGCTCAAGGAAGCAGTCAGTTGTCGGACTCTCTGCCGCCAGTACCGGGCGATGCTGGTTATCAAGCTCCGGCAGCGAGCGATGCGGTCGTGGTTCCACCAGCGCCTGCCTCAAACGACACCGAGCTGGACAATGTTTTCAACGACAAGCCCGATGAGAATGTGGAAAGTCAGGCGAAACAGCCGGCCGAGCCCAAGGCCAGCGAAGAAGACAATCCCTTTAGCGGTCTGTCACTCGACGAAGAATTCGGACCGGCATCGAAACCTGACTCGGCGAAAGCCACCACAGAGGAACCGATCACAGAATCCGACTCGGCGAAAGCCACCACAGATGAGCCGATGACAGAATCCGACTCGAAGGAATCCGCCACGAATGAACCGAAGACGGAATCCGACTCGAAGGACTCTCAACCAGCCGCCGCCAGCGAGATCAATCCCGGCAAGATCCCGCTGCCACCCAAGGCTCTGCCCGCCGAACCGGCCAAAGACGAGATCGATGCCAAGATGAAGCTCATCTCAGAACGTGGCGAACTGCGTGGCCTGAAAGGCTTCTGCCCAGTCGCGTTGCGAGATGATCGCGAACTGAAGAACGCCTTGCCGGAACACCACTCCACGTTCAAAGGTCGCACGTTCTACTTCAGCACGGCCGACGCCAAGGCCGATTTCGACGAGCATCCGCAGCACTACGCTCCGATCTCCGGCGGTCAAGACGTGGTACTGCTCGCGGAGAAGGTCACGAAGGAAGGCTCGCTCGATCACGCTGTCTGGTTCAAAGGCCGACTGTATCTCTTCACCAGTCAGAAGACGCTTGAGCAATTCGTCGCGACTCCCAAAGAGTTCGCCATCAGCGAGTAAGCCCCCAAGATCTCTGACTGACACGATAGCCCCGGCCGCGCAAGCGACCGGGGTTTTTCTTTTGTAGGTCAGGCTTTCCAGCCTGACCCGAATCGACATGAAATCCCAAATTCCAAAACCCAATGACCAAGGAAATCCCAAGGTCCAATTCCCAATCTGCCGTTGCATCGAACTTTTGGACATTGGAATTTGGGACTTCCTTGGACATTGGAGCTTAGGCGTTGGACATTGACGTCGCCCCACCCTATTTCAGCAGCTTCTGATGAATCAGCGCGTCGGCGGCAATCCACAGCTTGCGCCACCGCGGTAGCGAGACATGCTCACGGAAGATGTCGAATTTCCGCCGCTCGATTTCGCCCAGCAGGCCGCCGTAAAGCTGCAACATCGCCTTCATGATCGGCCGACCGTGAGGTTTCAAGCTCGGTAGCAGTTGCTCGGCCGAGGCGTAGAACGATTTCGCTCGCTCGGCCTCAAACGCCATCAGCGCACGAAATCGATCGTCACAACGCTGTCCGATCAAATCCTCGATGGTCACACCGAATCGCTGCATGTCTTCAGCCGGCAGATACACGCGCCCACCCGCCGCATCCTCGCCGACATCGCGCAGGATGTTTGTCAATTGAAATGCCGTCCCGCAGTCGATCGCGCGTTGCACGGCTTCCGAGCCATGAAAGCCCCAAATGTGAATGCAGCACAGTCCAACCGCTCCGGCCACCAGATAACAGTAGTCCGCGAGCTGGTCGAAGGTTTGAAACCGAACCACAAGTTCTGGCGAGCCGCTGGGCGTTAGCCCTCGGAGGTTCTCAATCGTTGGAAGTCCGGGGGCTGACGCCGCCCGGCTCACCTGCAATCCATCGATTTCAAATTCCAAGTCCGACTGCACTCCGCGAACGACCGCGAACAGATGCTCGTTTGGAATCGCAAATCGCTCGGTCACATCCGACATGGCCGGCAAGACCGTGCGAGCCTGCTCCGACCAGTCGGACATTTCCGCGATCGACCATTCGGCTCGCAACGCCGCCGCCAATGCTTGTTTCCAGTCCTCCAAATCCGCGAGTCGCAGTGTCGGTGTGCGTGTCGCATCGTCTCCCAAATCGTCGGTCACGCGCATGAAGGCGTACAACGCGCACATCGCACGGAATTGCGGCGTCGGCAGTCCGCAGAACGAGTAATAAAAATTCCCGGCCGTCCGCTTGGTCAGCCGGATGCAGTGGTCGTAGCAATCATCGAGCAACGTGTGACTCATGCCGCCACCTTTCGCCCGATCGCTCGGCCGAGACACTTCAGCAACAGGCCCGCCGCATCCCACTTGGTGACGACCGGCCGCTGCTCCCAAACTCGGTAGCCAATCGAGGCCACGCGATCGCAAATCTTCAAGCCTCCCTCGCCGAACAACTCGATGACCACTTGCAGCCGCCCGCGCAATCGCGGTGCGAGTTCGCGCACCGCCAACAGTAATTCGCGCGCACGCTCGACCTCGAATCGCATCAGTTCGATGAACGCTTCGTTCGTCACTCGATTCGCCAACTCCTGTCGCGAGTACCCGAACCGCTCGCAGTCTTCCAGCGGCAAGTACGTCCGACCGATCTCCGCATCGCGAGCGACATCCTGCCAGAAGTTCGCCAACTGCAACCCAGTGCAAACCGAATCCGACAGCGCAACCGACCGTTCGTCGTCACAGCGACACAACCGCAGCACGATTCGACCGACCGGGTTCGCGCTGTTCCGGCAGTAGCCGAGCAACTCGTCAAAGGTGTTGTACGAAGTGACTCGCTGATCCTGCTCGAACGCCGTCAGCAGATCGTCGAACGGCTCGCGAGAAAGGTTGAATTCCTTCGCCGTCCGGTGCAGCGCAACGAACACGGGATGCGCCATCTCTTCACTTGCCCAGCATCGAGCCAACTCACCGCGCCACCAACCGAGTAATCGCGTCGAGAGTTCCGCATCACCCAACTCGTCCCCCAGATCGTCGGACCAGCGGCAATAGGCGTAAACATTAAAGAACGGCTGCCGCAGTTCGCGCGGCAACAGCCGAGCAATCAGCGGAAAGTTCTCGTAATGCGAGGTCGCCAACTGCCGACAATACGCCTCCGCTTCGACCAAATTCGGACGGGACGGAGTGCCTTCGGCTGAAACAATGTGAGGGCACCAGCGACGTAGCTCTTCCAGGAGTTGGGCCGATTTCGCGGACATCCTCGTAGGCTACAGCGTCGTCAGCGAGTCGCCCAGCCGATAGACTCCCCCTCCAATGGCGTGCGGCGACGAAGAATCGCGTCGGTCACGCGAACGTAGCTGTCTCGCTCCCGCGAGGCAGAGCTACCGGTAAAGACCTCCGAACTCAGACGTCGATTCGCCATTGCTCCGCCTCGCGGGAGCGAGGCGGCTACGTTCGCAGGATGCGTTGCCCACTCCCAATGTCCGTGTCTCGTTTTTGTGATCCCCGCCTATGCCCGTCCCACAAGTGGCCATCATTGGCCGGCCGAATGTCGGCAAGAGTTCGATTCTCAATTGGCTCGCTCACAAGCTCGTCTCCGTCGTGGACCCGACGCCGGGTGTGACTCGCGACCGCGTCTCGTATTTGATGAACGAAGGGGACCGCTACTTCGAGTTGATCGACACCGGCGGCATTGGCATCGTCGATCGCGACGATCTCTCGGAAGATGTCGAGCGGCAAATCCAAATCGGGATTGATCGAGCGGACCTGATCCTGTTCGTCGTCGATGGCAAAGACGGCCCGATGCCGCTCGATCAAGTTGTCGCCGGCCGTTTGCGGCCGATCAACAAGCCCAAGCTGCTGGTCGTCAACAAGTGCGATTCCCCCAAGGCGGAGGACGACATCCCGCAGTTTTACCGCATGATGAACGGGCCGACGGTCGCGACCAGCGTCATCGGCAACCGCAACCGCGATGCACTCGTTGAAGCGATTCTCCAGAACTTGCCTCCGGCCGCCGAGCACGAAGCTGGCGACGGCGCGTCGCTCGCCTCCGATCCGGAACTGAAGTTCGCGATCGTCGGACGTCGCAACGTGGGCAAGAGCACGTTCATCAACGCCTTGGCCGAGGAAGAACGCTGCATCGTCTCCGAGATCCCCGGCACGACGCGAGACAGCATCGACGTCCGCTTCGAGATCGACGGCCTGCGACTGCTGGCGATCGACACGCCCGGTGTCCGCAAGAAAAAGAGTCTCGCCAATGACATCGAGTTTTACGGCATGGTCCGCGCTCAAAAGAGCATTCGCCGATCGGACGTCGTCTTCATGTTCTTCGACGCGACCGAAACCGTTTCACGCGTCGATAAGCAACTCGTCGATGAAATCGTCTCGCAGCACAAGCCGGTGATCTTCGTCATCAACAAATGGGACTTGGCCAAAGAAGCCGAGATGTCGATGGAACGCTGGGGCGAGTACCTCTCCCAGCAATTTGGTTCGCTGAAGTTCGCTCCGGTCGCATTCCTGACGGCGAAGTCCGGCCGCAACGTCCACAAGCTCATCAACCTCGCGCAGAGCATCTTCAAGCAGGCTCGCACCCGCGTTTCGACCGGAGAGATCAATCGGGTGATCCGCGCCGCCGTCGTCCGCAACCGTCCGCCGGTGCGACGCAATCAGACACCGAAAATCTTCTTCGCCACCCAAGTCGCCACTGAGCCGCCGACGATCGTCTGCAAATGCAACAACCCGGAACTGTTCGACAACTCGTGGCAGCGCTACCTGTTGAGCGTGATCCGCGAAGAACTTCCGTTCCACGAAGTCCCAGTCCGTCTCTACCTCCGTCAACGCGAACAGGCCGATGAACGCCGCTCACCGTCGGCGCAAGGCTTCGGACTCAACCACACCGTGCATGGCGAGGACGCCGAAGAGGAAGACTTCGACGACGACGATTGGAAAGAAGAACTGTCGTCTCTGTAGCCCGACTCCTTGTGGGTCGGGTGACTGCCTGAATCGAATCACCCAGGCCACAAGGGCCTGGGCTAGTGCGTTTGCAAGTGGATTGAATCAGTGAGGTGTAAGTCCTCGTCGAAGTTGGTTTGAACTTTGTATCCGAACGTAACTGCGTCGTCGTGAGACGGGGTGGAGAGCAACGGGAGGAG
>SYJG01000369.1 GCA_005798445.1 Planctomyces sp. | reverse complement strand
GAACCTGCGACACCATTCCGCGACGAACATTCTCCACCGACTTTTTGAACCATCTCCATTGCCCTTGAAAGAATCTCCTTCTACCACTGACTACCGTTGACTGACACGCGGGTGACTACCTTTGACTGACACTTGGCCGATAAGATGTTGCCGCCGCTTCACAAGAATCAACGACCAGACTTGGGCGAGGCCATTGCGGCGTATGTGGACTACGATCAGAGCGGGAAGTTCTGCGAGGATTTGGCGGAAAAAATCCTTTTAGCCCAACTCCAACTGGCCCAAATGGGACTTGCGACAGGAGGACGCGCTCCGTTCGGGTTCCGCCGGTTCTTGGTCTCGCCAGACAGGAAGGACGTTCGGGAACTGAACGATGGCGAAGTCGTGCAACAGGCGGGCCATCATGTGGTTTGGCTTCCCGGTTCAGAATCCGAGTTGAAGCTGGTCCACCGAATCCTCGACATGTACGAGGATATGCCAGCGACGCGCATCGCCAAGATTCTCAATGCCGAAGGAGTCCCATCGCCGAATGCGGGCCGAACGCGGAAGATCAGAGGGGTCAAGCAACCGGTCAGCGGCCTGTGGCGTCAGTGGACCATCAACAACATCGTGCGCAACCCGTTGCTGGTTGCGGTGACGGAATATGGACGCCGCTCGATTGGCGACCGACGTCGTTTCACACCGCAGGGACCACGGTTGTTGGAAGACAACGATCGCCAAGAAGACGGCAAACTGAAGACAGTTCGCAACGATCCCAAACTGACCGTGAAAACGGTTGCGAAATTCGCGCCGCTGATCACCGAAGACCGTGCTCGTCGATTGCAGAAAATCCATGAGCAGCGGGCTGGCACTCAGCGGTCCAAGCCACGATCGCGCGATCCCAACAAGAATCCGCTCGGCGGACGCATCTTCGACTGGAACTGCGGCTGGCTGATGTATCGCATCCCGCACGGTGACACGTTCAATTACACCTGTGGTTTGTATCAGCAGAGCCACGCCACCCGCTGCAGTCACAATCATGTCCGAGGACTCGCCGCCACCAAATTGGCTCTGGGAACGATTTGGCAACAGATTCTGGCTCCTCATCGGCTTCAGCAGATTGAAAAGCGTCTCCGCGCCCGCGTCGCGGAATCCGTGGCGAAGCCACGAGTCGAACAGGAACTCGAACGCTTGCGGGCCGAACTGCGCGCGGTGCAGTCCCAGCACCAAAAAGCGATCCGCAATTTCGCTCTCGCCGACACCCCTGAGTTGGCGAAAGCAATGAAGCCCATCATCACGGAACTGTGCGATCGCGAGGCCATCTTGAATCAGGAACTCTCCAAGATTCAAGGAACCAATTCAGCGATTTCTGCTACCGACCTCATGGACTCCGCATTGGCCATACTCCGGCAACTTCCTGAACTTGCCGATGACGATCATAATTTGGCCGACATCGGCCAAGCCTTTCGAATCCTCAATTTGCAAATGTTTGTCCGCTTTCAGCCGATCAAGAAAAAGGTACGAGTCGAGAACAAGGCCAGCAGCGGCGTCATCATCTTGGGCGACGCCTTGCCCCCGACCCAGAAATACACAGGCCCAACCGCCACCACCGCGGTCAAGGCGACGAAACCTCAGAAGAGGGGACGCTCGAAGGACAGTAAGTCCTCCGAGCACAATTCTGAATCTGGCTCCGATGGAGAGGCTAAGTCATCAAGAAATGTCTATCTCCGCGAGCGGTGATGGCTACAGAAAACCAAGTTGCCAAAGTCCGTTCGCGTCGTATCATGTTTGCCAGCCCGGTGCCGCTTTGATGGGCTAGATTTCGGCACATTGCTTCATGTCGCACGACAAATCGCTTGAGAACGTGGATGACACGTTCGGCCCCAGCCCACAATCGAAGGGGCGTGACCGCTTCACTCGCACTCGTGGCAATGAAAAGCTGCGGCGGCAGATCGTCTTCGAGGCCGCTCGGCTGATGTATCGCCGCGAAGAGAAAGAGTATTACCGAGCCAAGCTCAAGGCCGCGCGGGCCATCTGCCAAGGCTGGGTGAAGCCGTCCGACTTGCCGAGTAACACCGAGATCCGCGACGAAATCCAGCGGATGGCGTTTCTCTTCGAGGGTGAATCGCGGCACGACCATCTCCGCGAGATGCGCATCGAGGCTCTGCGACTGATGCGGTTGCTGGCGGCGTTCAAGCCGAAACTGATCGGCAGCACGCTGACCGGTCATGTGCGGCACGGCTCGGACATCGACCTGCATGTCTTCACGTCGAGCTCCGAATCGGTCGCGATGGTGCTCGATCAGGAAGGGATGACGTTCGACATCGAGAACAAGCGCGTCCGCAAGCACGGCGAGGAGCGCGTCTTCACGCACATCCACATTCAAGACCGGTTCCCGATCGAGCTGACGCTATACCCGGTCGAGAAGCTGGCCTACGTCTTCAAAAGTTCGATCACCGGCAAAGCGATCGAACGCGCCTCGTTGGCCGAGTTCGAGCAACTGCTCCGCACCGAGTACCCCGACATCGAACTCGACGACGAAGTGCTGGATGCCGAGAGCAAGGTCGATCGCTTCCAAGTCTTTCGCTCGCTGCTGCTCCCGCTGGAGGGAGTCGGCCAATCGAAGAAGCATCACCCAGAAGGGGACGTGCTGTATCACAGCCTGCAAGTCTTCGAGTTGGCACGCGACGAGTTGCCCTACGACGAGGAATTCCTGCTCGCCGCGCTGCTGCACGACGTCGGAAAAGGACTCGATCCGGAGAATCATGTCGCCGCCGCCCTCGAAGCACTGGAGGAAGTCATCACGCCGCGCACCGCGTGGTTCATCGAACACCACATGGAAGCGCACCTCGTCGCGGACGGCACGATCGGCTTCCGCGCGCGGCATCGGCTGCGAGAGTCGCCCGACTTCGACGAGTTAATGCTGCTCCAAAAGTGCGACCGAGGCGGCCGAGTCCGCGGGATGCAGGTCATGGAAGTCGACGAGGCACTCGACTTCCTGCGCGAGTTGGCACGGATGAACGGATAGTGGAACCCAGCACGACGCGCCAGCGAGTGGTCGGGAAACATTGTCTGGCGATCATTGGCGAACGTGTGCCGCTCGCTGGCGCGTCGTGCTACTTGAATAGCTTGCGATCCGCGAAGTCGAGGATGCGTTGCCAGTAGGCTCGGTTGAGAACGTGCTTTTCGTCGCGGCGATACTGCACGAGGTCACCGCAATTGGCGTCTGTGAATCGTTCGTCGCCACTCACAATGCCGCTGCCGACGAGACCGCGTCCGCCGAGGAACTTGTAGACCTTGTCGGCTCCCTTCAGCGACAACATCGCGTTGTCGAAGTTGGCCCAGGTGTCTTGATCCCCCTCGCCGTCAAACAGCGGACGGGGAGCCACCAGCGCGACCAGCAGGTGTTGATCGATCGGCAACTTCGCTTCGTGCCCGCCAAACGGCACGAATGAGTCGCTGAACCAGTGCGGAAAAGAGTTGTTGATGCGGGTGACGGTCTCCTGTTTGTTTTCGCGGCTCAGCGCCATGCCGCCGGTTCCCGATTGATGTGGAACCGCGAGCGCGATCCGCTCGTCGAAGGCCGCGGCGAACAGCGCTGTCTTGCCCAGCCGCGAGTGTCCGATCGCACAGATCCGCGACTTGTCGATCTCCGGTCGAGTCACGAGGTAATCGACAACGCGCGAGACACCCCAAGCCCAGGATCGGATCGTACCCCAATCATTCGGGCCGAGCTTTTCTTGTCCGACGGGCAAGTAATGCGGATGAATGCCGTCGGTCAGCTCGGGCGTATCGGGATCGAGGTCCGCGTTGTAAATCGTCGCCAGTGCGTAGCCGCGCTCGACCAACAGATCGGCAGGCCAGGCATCTTTTTGTGACCCGCGTCCTTGATCGGTGGCGCGCTCGTTTTCGACGCCGGCGCAGCTCTTGTAAATCCATTGCGGCGGCAGCGCGATCTTGGGATCGTCGAGCACCGCGTGATTTCCGCAGAAGTTCAAACCGACGAACACCGGGGCCGGCCCCTTTGGGTGGTTGGGGACGATCAGCAGCAGGTTGATCGGCGGCGCGGTTTTCGGGCCGAACTTGATCGTGACTTCGCGCAACGTGGCTTTGCCGTCGAGACAGTTTTCGTCAGAGCGAACAACCGTCGCCATGAGAATGTCCGGTGGCGGCGGAGCCTTGCCGTACATGTAGTGCTCGAAGAGAGCCTTCAATTCGGGGCGTCGCTTATTGAACCAGTCGTCGCGCGTTCGCACCGGTGTGCCGTCGAGCATCACCAGCGGGTCGGGCACCTCCGAGCGAACGGGAAGTTGTTCAAATGACGGAAACTCACCAGCGTTCGCTGCTCCCAAACTCAGGCCGCACAGTACAGCGAATTTCCACAAACGACGGATGCTCCAATCGATCAACATCGGCAGACTCCCAACAGCAAAACGCAGGGACATCAAACGGACTAACTTGCGCACGACGCGCACGGTGATGCGCAGACTAACCCGAAGCGCCAGCGAGGGCGAGCGCTCCAAAGGCTCTGAATTGTGAGCGTCATGGAGCGTTCGCCCTCGCTGGCGCTTCGGGTTCGTTTTTATCGGGACTCGACATTTCCATCACGGTCTGACCGTGCCTTGCGTGCCGATTTCGTCGCTCGTACAACAGCCACCACTTGGCCAGGGAGGCCAGCAATTGCTCGTCACGACGAACGGATTGAAACCGTTAAGCCCGCTGCGCGGTACGACGGACTTCGTGCGTGAAACCCAAACAGCCGTCCGAGACGGCGTCTCTCTTTTTGATTGGATCGAACATGAATCGTTGGTTGCGTGTCGGAACCGTGTGGTTGGTATTGGCCACCGCTTTGCTCCCGCGTTTGAGCCTGCGGGCTGAGGAGGAAGCCGTTCCGACCGACCGCCTGCTCCCTCCGGAGGTGTCGGTGTATGTGTCGATTCCCGATGTCGATGAGCTGAAAGCTCGCTGGCTCAAGACGGCGTTCGGCGGTCTCACGCAGGATTCCGCGTTCGACCCGTTCAAGGGGGAAATCACCAAGGCGATCGAAGGGGTCTCCAGTGAGATCGAAAAGGAACTCGGCGTTTCGTTGAAAGACTTGCTGGAGATCCCCAGCGGTGAGTTCGCATTCGCCGTGCTCACGCCGCAAGGCAAGAAGCCCGCCGTCGTGATGTTCCTCGATTTTGGCGACAACGAAAAAACCGTCGACGCGCTGATGGAGAAGGCCGAGAAGGCTCTCGAAGAAAACGCCGAAAGCGACGACGAAGAGATCGACGGCACGAAGATCACCACCTGGACCTTCAAGGCTGGTGCCGACAAGCCCAACCAGCTCGTCTACTTCATCAAGGACACGATGCTCGTCGCGTCGTCGGACTTGGACACGGCGAAGGGCGTGCTGGCTCGTTGGGACGGCAAGCACTCGGACACGTTCGCGGACAACGACAACTACAACTTGATCCTCGAAAAGTGCTCGACAGATGACGAGGACGGCCTGTTCGTCTGGTACATCAACCCGATGGGCCTCATTCAAGCGGGGATCACACAAGTGGCGGCTCAGAATCCCCAGGCCGCATTGGTCATGGGCTTCCTCGATCCACTGGGCATCACCGCTCTCAAGGCGATTGGCGGTTCGGCCGACATGGCCACCGAGAACTTCGATGGCATCACCAAGACTTTCATGGTCATCGAGCAGCCGACCAAGGGCTTGATGAACGTCTTCCAATTCCCAGCCATCGAACAGAAGCCCCCCAAGTGGGTCTCGGCAAATGCCAGCGCATGGTTCTCCCTGAATTGGGACATCGCCGGCGCGTACACCGCCATCGAAACAATGGTCGATATGTTCCGCGGCCCCGGCCAGACAGCGGCGTTTCTTGATCAACTCGCACAGCAGGAAGGTGGCCCGAAGGTTCACCTCAAGAAGGACATCATCGACGTCGTCTCTGGTCGCATTCAGGTCGTCGTGGAACCGGGCAAGAAGAAGGAAGATGAAAATGCTCAAGACCGCATCGTCGTCGCACTGGGTTTGAAAGACGCGAAGAAATTTCAGGCAACGCTGACAAAAATCGCCACTGTCCCCGGCTTTCCCGGCCAGACGCGCGAGTTCAAAGGCTCGACGATCATTGAATTCGAACTGCCCGACTTCAGCGGCAGCCTGGAACCGAAGATGGCTGGCCTCGCGATTGGCAATGAACAATTGATGTTCAGCAACGACGTCACCGCCGTTGAAGCGATGCTGCGAGATTCGACCGATGGCGACGCGCTCATTGACTCGCCAGCCTACAAGACGATTGCCGAACACCTGCCGGCCAAGACGGCCATCGTCAGCTTCTCTCGCAGCGATTCGCAGGTCGAAACGTTGTGGGAGATGGCCAAAGGTGGCCAAGCCGGCATGTTCCTGCCGCAGATCGACTTCTCGAAGCTGCCCGACTTTGACGCCGTGAAAAAGTATCTGACCCCCAACGGCGGATACTCGGTTCCCGACAAAAAGGGCGTGCTGTTCGTCAGCTTCGGCACGAAGAAAAAGTAGCACGTCTCGTGGGGCACGTTTTCAACGTGCCCGTGACGAGCACGTTGAAAACGTGCTCCACGTCCAATTCCGAAGCCCGGCTTCTCCGCAGAAGCCGGGCTTTTTGTTTTGACGGTCTCTGTCCGTGTCGCCTCCGAAAAACCTCGGCTATCTTGTAGCCCTGCATCACGACCAACAAACCTCCAAGGAGCGATCCCGTGTCTCTTCAACTCAGCCAATTCACGAATTCATTGACCGTCGAAACCGCCTTCACTGTGCTTGCCGTGGCGAAAGCTTTGAAAGCCAAAGGCAAAGATGTCGTCGAACTCGAAATCGGCGACAGCCCGTTTGACAGTACCGCATCCGCCAAGTCGAGCGGCACACAAGCCATCGCGCATAATCAATCGCATTACTGCCCGTCTCCCGGACTGCCGGAGTTCCGTGACGCGGCGGCTCGCTTCGTCCGCGAAGAGTTCGGGATTCCGGCCGAAGCCAAGAACGTCGTCGTCGGTCCCGGCGCGAAAGTCTTCGAGCAATTCTTCTGCGAAGCGTTTCTCGATCCAAACGACGGAGTGCTCGTCTTCAGCCCATACTTCCCGACCTACACACCGAACATTCTGCGACGCGGCGCTCGCGCGGTCTTCAAGCCGCTCAAGCAGTCGAACGGTTTCCGTCCGGCGATCGCGGACATCGAATCGTTTCTGCGCGACGATCCGAAACCGAAGGCGATCTTTTTGAACTCGCCGCACAATCCGACTGGCGGCGTGCAGACCGAGCAAGACCTGCGCGAGATCGCCGACCTGATCCGCGGCAAGAACATCGCGGTGCTCAGCGACGAACCGTATTGCCACATGGTTTGGAAGGGCAAGCATCACTCGCTGCTGGCTCAGCCCGGCATGATGGAGCAGTGTGTGGCCGCGTACACCTTCAGCAAAAGTTATTCGATGAGCGGCTGGCGTCTGGGCTTCGCGGTCTCGTCGGCTGAGATCGTGGACTCGATCAGCAAGATGATCAACACCACGCTGAGCTGTACGCCGCCCATCGTGCAGCTCGCCGGCAAAGCCGCTCTCGAACGAGACTCTGCCGAGCGTGACGCCGTCATGGCCAAGTTCCGCGAGAAGGTGGTCTTGTTGACGAACGGCCTGAACCAGATTGACGGCTTCAAAACGCTCGACCCGACCGCGACGTTCTACGTCTTCCCGAACGTCGCCCCGATCTGCAACAAGCTGGGCATCAAGAGCCACGGCCTCGCGCTGTACCTGCTGGAAGGAGCCGACGACCACTTCGGCGTCGCCTGCCTCGGCGGAGAATGTTTCGGGGAAGCCGGCGGCGGCTTCCTCCGCTTCAGTTGCGCCGAACCTAACGACCGCCTGCAAAAAGCGGTGGACTTCATCCCTGTCGCCCTGTCACGCACCGACCGCATCACCGCGTACCTCGAAACCCACCCGCAGTTCCGCCTGACGACGCCGTATGCGGTGGAGGGGTGAGATGATTCAGTCCGTTGTCCGCACAATCTATTCGCGCGCGACCGCCTCCGTCGTATCGAGATTTTTCAGCGTGACGATGGCTCGTTTGGTTTCAAGGAAGATCAGTTTTCCGACGATCCCATTGAGCATTGCTGGATCGACTATGCGGTTCGGCATTCGGAATCGTTTTGCCCATCGGAGGCAATTGCGTTGCGCGAAGTGATTGGCCGAGTGGACTGGCTCTCGGAAATGATTTCAAGCGGTGAGCCAATTGACGGACTGGCCGTGATGCGGAGACGCTCGTAGCATGGATTCCGCGAAGTCCGAGTTGTCAAACAGAACCGCGTGCCGATGATGTTCGCTCCCCGTCTGCGTCAGTGGTTGGTCTCGCGACTGGTGATTGTGCTGGCCAGTTGCTTGACCTTGGCTGGGCAGTTGCCGGCAGGCGACGACGTTGACCAGTCGGCTGTGCGGCGTTGGGTTGTGCGATTGGATTCGAATCGCAAGGCAGACCGGGAGGAGGCCAAAAAGGAACTTCTGAAGCTGGGACCGGCGGCGTTGAAGTGGTTGCCGGAACCGGAGTCGCTCGGCAGCCGCGCGACGGTGGAAGCGCTTCGCGATGTGCGCGCCAAGTTAGAACGACAGAAGGCCGAAGAGTCGGTGCACGCGGCGCGGCTGACAGGTGCGGTCTCGTCCTCCATCGGCGAGACGTTGCAGCGGCTGACGAAAGAAACCGGCAACGTGGTCGTCACCGATGATCTGTCAAAAGAGTTGCTGTCGCAGCCGATCGAGTTGCCCGGTCGGCCGTCGTTTTGGGATGTGATCGCAGCGACGGCTCAGCAACACAATTTGAGTTGGTCGTTCACCGGCTCGCCGACGCGCGTACGAGTGTTTCCAATGAACGCCGCGACGAAAGGAGACTCGCCGACAACGGTCTTGGCGGTGACTCAGTCGAAAGCGTTTCGCGTTGCATTGAAGTCGATTCGCGAGCGAACCGTCGTCGGCCAAGATTCGGGGCCACTGTTGCGGTTGGAGGTGGACGTGATGTCGGAGCCTCGGCTGCGGCCATTGTTTTTGAAGTGCTCGGTGGCGGATGTCGTTGTGAGCGGGATGCGAAAGGAAACCAAGGACAAGACCACCGCGGTGGTTTGGCAGCCCTACTCACCGGATGCGAAGTTGGAATTGACCTTCGGGCAGTGGCACCGGCAGATGTCGGTGCCGCTCGACTTTCGACGCCCGGAGGGAGATTGGGCCACGCTGTCGGTGGTCGGCAAGCTGCACATTGAAACGGCGGCGGGCGAAGAGCCATTGGAATTTCCAGCGGGCAAGGAAGCTCAGGGCGTGTCGCGACGGCGCGGCGGCGTGACCGTCAAAGTGCTGCGGTGGGAATCCGGCGGCGCGAAGGACAACGGCTTGGCAGTCACCGCGCTTGTGACGTACGACACGGGAGGTCCGGCGTTCGAGTCGCATCGCTCGTGGATGCTGTTCAATGTTGCGGGACTTGTCCGATCTGGCATGATGCCGGCCGAGAAGCCGGCGAGCGGCTCGGCTCTCAGTGATGTGAACTTACTCAAGCCGACGCACATCGACAGCGATGTGCAACCCGACGGCAGCATTGCGGTGACGTACCGCTTCGAGAAACTTCCGCTTCCCGCCGAGGAGTATCGCTTTCGATACGTCGCCCCGACCTTGATTCTCGACGTGCCGTTGGAGTTTGAGCTTCGCGACATTCCGTTGCGAAGTGGACGCTGAAGACGCGAGGATGTGAGTGCCTCTCTCGCGAAAGCAGAAGTCGATGTCGTTGCCGTTGATTCACTCGCTTGACCCGCCGCCCGATGTCGCCGAGACATTGCGCCGGTTCGCCGATTGGCCTAACGTCGTGCTCTTCGACAGCGCGTCGCGTCGGCCGACTCTGGGGCGCTATTCGTTTCTTGCCGCCGATCCGTTTGAGTTCGAGGAACTCGCCAGCGTGCCGTTTGGATTTGATCCATTCGCTCGATTGCGCCAGTGGTCGCAGCGCTTTTCGAGCGAGACGTTACCGAACTTGCCTCCGTTTCAAGGAGGTGCGGCTGGGCTGTTGTCGTATGAGTTGGGTGGCGCGTGGGAACGATTGCCGCGTCCCGCGATCAACGAATTCGAACTGCCGTGGCTAGCGGTCGGGCTGTACGACTGGGTCATCGCGTGGGATCACGAACTCGGCACCGCCTGGATCATCTCGCAGGGCTTTCCGGCCGAGGGTGCCGCGCGCGAACAGCGTGCGGCTGAGCGAATGCAATCTGTGATTGCTCGGTTGCAGGCGGAACCGATTGGCAACCGGTCTGTCCCGGAAAGGTCGGTTGGAAAGCGGCTGCACCCGTTGATGAGTAGCCCGTTCGACGTGGGGGGGAGCAACTTCTCACGCGACGAATATCTCCTCGCGGTGGAGCGGGTCATCGAATACATCCGCGCGGGGGACATCTTCCAGACGAACCTTTCGCAACGGCTGCTGTTTCCGGATCGCGAGAACTCGCTCGAGTTGTATCTGCGATTGCGGCAACTCAACCCAGCGCCATTCGCGGGATACTTTGCGCATGACGATTGGACAATTGCCAGCGCATCGCCGGAGCGATTCGTGAGTGTGCAAAACGAAGTGGTCGAGACACGCCCAATCAAGGGAACTCGGCGACGACGGCATCGCCCGGAAGCGGATCTCTTCACCGAAGACGAACTGCGCGAGAGTGAGAAGGACCAAGCCGAGAACGTGATGATTGTGGACCTGCTCCGCAATGATCTGTCGAAGGTCTGCTCCCCCGGTTCGATTCGTGTGCCGAGTTTGTGCGCGGTTGAGGCCTACGAGACCGTGCAGCATTTGGTTTCGGTGGTGCGTGGCACACTGGACCGAGACTCTGCCGGCCAGCAGCTCAATGCCTGGGATTTGCTGGCAGCGCTGTTTCCCGGCGGCTCGATTACCGGCGCTCCGAAGGTTCGAGCGATGCAGATCATCGCCGAACTGGAACCGACCGTGCGCGGCCCGTACTGCGGCAGCTTGTTTTATGTCGGCTTCGACGGCTCGGCCGACAGCAGCATTCTGATTCGAACATTCACAATCCGCCGTGGCTGGATTCAGTGCTCTGTCGGCGGCGGAATTGTCGCGCAATCGGATCCGGCCGCCGAATACGAAGAGACCCTCCACAAGGCCGCGGGAATGTTGCAAGCCCTAACCCCCAACCACCAACCCCCAACCTCTGCCCCATGATTCTGCTGATCGACAATTACGACAGTTTCGTCTTCAACCTGGCTCGCTACTTCCGCGAGTTGGGTCAGGAGGTTTCTGTGGTGCGAAACGATCGAGTCACCGTCACCGAAGTGGCAGCGATGCGACCAGCGGCGATCGTGTTGTCGCCCGGCCCATGCACTCCCAACGAGTCCGGAATCTGCGTGGACGTCGTGCAGCAATTGGGATCGAGAATTCCGCTGTTGGGCGTGTGCCTGGGTCATCAAACGATTGCGGCAGCTTTGGGAGGGGAAGTTGTCCGCGCGGCTGAGCCATTTCATGGCCGAACGTCTCTCGTCGAGCATGACGCCCAACGTCTCTTTGCCGGCTTGCCGAATCCGCTGACGGCAACTCGATATCACTCGTTGATCGTTCCGGAAGCCACGCTGCCTGCCTGCTTACGGCCGACGGCTCGAACGCGCGATGGCGTGCTGATGGCCTTTGAACACACTGATTGGCCGACGTTCGGAGTGCAATTTCACCCTGAGTCAGTGCTGACCACGGACGGGCATCGATTGCTCCAGAACTTCTTGGATTTGGCCGGCATCACTTGTCCGGATGCGGTTGAGGTCGGAGAACTCGACCGCTTGGAGCAATCCGTCCGCCCGATAACTGACCCCAAAGATTGGGAAACCGTTGGGCCGCTCCATTGGTGATGCCTGTGCGGGTGATCGTTTCGTTGCACAGGCAGAGTCATCTTGGACTGACGCCGCCAACTTTGCCCACTTTCACCAAGTGGCCTTCTGGGTCGCAGAGCGATTGCAGCTTCGGCAAAACCGGCAGAGCCGATCTGATTTTCTCGCCGCTCAAGGTCGATAGAACCAGAAGCGGGGCACCCGCATAGGGCAAGCTGTTCAGAACGAACGGCGAAAGACGCCGAACGACGCTCGTCGAACGGTTTCTGGATGAGGTGAGAAGATGCTGCGCAATCGATTGCTGTTTGGCACGGCGATGTCCGCCGGATTGTTGATTTGGGTCAGCCTGACGGCGATCGGCGCGAGCAAGCCAGATGTCTGGAGACACGACTTCACCGAATCAGTGAAGGTCGCCAAGCAATCGGGGCGGCCGTTGTTGATCCACTTCCACGCGTCATGGTGCGGACCATGTCGCGATATGGAAAAGGATGTCTTGCATCATTCCGACGTCCGCGACTTTCTGTCGCGACAGTTCGTTGCGGTGATGGTCGACTACGATCAGAACCCGGATTTGGTCAATAAGTTTGAGATCAAACTTCTGCCGACGGATGTGGTGATCGCTCCCGATGGAACGGTGCTGTTGAAGTCGGAAGGGAGGCGTGACCGCAAGATGTACCTGAATCAGATGCGGCATGCCTTGGAGCAGATGCCCGCTCGAGAGGACGTTCCGGGTTCAGAGGTTGTTCAACCTCAAGTCACCCGGACCGAATCGTCACAACCGAACGTCGCCATTCCATCGGATCGCTCAGCGGATGAACGACTCACGACCAAACTCGTTCCCGAAACCACGCCTGTGGTCGAACCAGTTCGCAAGGAGTCATCAGCACCGGTCGAGAAACTTCTGATTGGACTGGACCGATTTAGCCCAGTCTCTTTGGCCAAGCATCGCCAATGGCGAAAAGGGAAAACGGAATTTGCACTCGTCTATCAAGGAGTCGTCTACCTTCTGTGCGACGAAGACGAATACCGTGAATTCAAAACGGACCCCGGCAAGTACTCTCCACGATTACTCGGATGCGACCCGGTTGTTCTGTGGACTTCGGATCGTGCCATTCCAGGGAGCACGCAGTTCGGGGCGTATTTCGACGGTGAGCTGTTCCTCTTCGCATCACCAGAAAATCGCGACCGCTTCAAGTCCAGCCCAACCCTTTACACGCGGCCTCAACACGTCCTGAAAGTCGATCAAATCGACGGCCCACGCTGGCGCTGAATCTGTTTGCGAGGCTCCGCATCCGAGTTGGATTTCGTGGACATTGCATTCGCAAGAATGACTCCGCGACTCGCCAATTCCGTCACTTGGCGTTTCAACAAAACGCCCGCTATCATCCGCCCCCTTCGTGGGCAGCCGCGAATGACGCGATCCACTGCGTCGGAGAGGTGACAGAGCGGCCGATTGTGCTGGTCTCGAAAACCAGTGTACCCGCAAGGGTACCGAGGGGTCGAATCCCTCCCTCTCCGCTCTATCAATCGCCATCAAACAGCCGCAATCTTCTTTCAACGTCATCGTTGACTGAGGGTTGCGGCTGTCGGCGTTTGGGTGTGAATCGCCTGTTGCTCGAACAGCGGACTCATCAACCGTCATCAATGATTGGCGATGGTTGTCGCCAACACCGGCAACCATTAGTGCAACCATTTCGGAATCATTTTTCGCTGGTTCAGCGTTCGCGATTTTGGAATCCGGCGATTCTAAAAGCGGCAGCGGAGCCATTTGCCGAACCGCATCGCCAAAGTCGTTGAGATTGGCATGTGTGTAACGGCCGATGGTCAGTTCAACGGTGGAATGGCGGGCGAGTTTCTGCATCGCTTTGGCCGACGCTCCCGATCTTCCCAAGCGTGAAAGATATGTGTGACGCAACGCGTGGAAATCGGCTTGCCCCGATTCGTTCTTGTAACGCAGTATCGGCGCCTAAGGCAGCCAGTTGAAATTGATCTACCGGCAGTTTGGCTTGCTGAGTTATAGACCGCGAAAGGGTTTGGGAGAAACATCCAGGTCTCAGGGACGAGACGATGAATGCAGAACTGACAGAGGCTGTGATTGCAACGG
>SYJG01000368.1 GCA_005798445.1 Planctomyces sp. | reverse complement strand
GGCGACCATCTGCGGCGGCGGCACCGTAATGAGTGAGACGTCCGTGTCTGGATTGATGCCGCCGGCTGCGAGGTAGTACCTCATCCACATCGCATGCGTGCCGGGCGGAAACGTCATCGCGAAGGTCAGCGGTGTCCCTTTCGCCTTGGCCTCGTCGACGAACGGTTTAAGAGCTTTCGGATCGTTAGAGACTTTCCCTTTGAAACTGGCCTTGAGCGTGATGGCTTGTCCGTTTCGATTGAGCAGCCAGGGGACGACCATCGGCTTCTTGGGGGAACCGAGCAGCCCCATCGTCGAGGCGATCGGCATCCCCAGGAGCATGTGCGTCGCGTGCAGATCGCCATTGGAAAGCGAATCGCGAATCGCGGCCCAACTGGCTCCCTTCGAGACAGTCGAGTTGATGCCGTACTTCTTGAAGAGACCTTTCTCGTGAGCAATCACGATCGGCGAGCAATCGGTCAGTGCGATGATGCCGAACTTCAAATCGCTCACCTCCGGCGCATCCGAGGGAAACGGTCCCGACGCGGGAGCTGGCGAAGCCGGCTTGCCATCCGTGGCGGCGACTCCCTCCGATACCTTTTCCGCCCCACAGCCTGCGGCAACCAGAGCCGCGCCCAAGCCAGCCGCCGTACCGAGAAACCGACGACGTGTGAGCGATGCCACAACTCCCTGAGCACCGCTCACACGCGTCGGAGGAACAAGCTCGCCCGCAGGCGGATTTGTTGGTGATGACGAGACCGGAATCTCACGGCGCAACTTGGACATGAATTGAAACTCTTTGAGGAAGATGGACTGGCGACATCAGAAGGCACGTTGTGACACTGACAACACCTGACCGGCCACGACGTAAGCCTGAACGAGGTATTCTTTGAACGATTTCACGGCATCGGGCTGCGACCAGTCGAACGCGAACTCGTCTTCGAGAGTCTCCAGCAACAAGGTGCCGAGATCGTCACGAGTCCATCGCTCCTGGTGAGTACGCCGCATCTCCTCCACGATCCGATGGGCGAATCGCAGACGAAACTCGAACGACGCGGGCAGCGTCACAGACTCGCAATGGGTGGCAACCATGATGAAATTCTTTCGATCAGGCAGTCAGTTGGAAATAACATACCGCCACTCCGCTTGTCGGGGTGGTTCCCGCACTGTTGCACGACCTAGTGCAGACGCGCGGGAACCACTGGGACAAGCCCAAGTGGCGGGTCGTCTATTTCGGACTTGCTGCCTAAAGGACAGCATCGCAAGCGGTGTACCTGGGGTTCGCCGAGAGCCAACGTGCCATTCGTTTGCGTGGGAAGTCACGCCTCAGCGTAACACGCGATCCACAAAACACCGGGCAGACCACAGGTTGCTGTGCCAGACCTCTTGATGCGACAAAGCATGGACTGCTGAACCGCGCGGCAAAGGTCCCTTGGAGTGCTGCGGCTTGACGCAGCACTCCATTCATTTGGAATGACCGCGACGATAGCCAGAAGAATGATGCTTGTTCCGGCAACTTTCGTGGCGGCGATTACTGGACTTTGGAAGCCGTTCTTCCAACTGAATGGAGAACGGTATTACGGCACCCAGCTTCCGGGTCACACCGCACTCCAAGGGAGGCGTGGTTGACCACGTCCCTAAGGCCGCGCCACATCAGCCACTTGTTGGAAATCGTGTCGTCCGTAAACTCCGGCTGCATAATTCATCACTCCTCGTCGCGTTTTGCTCAATGACGCGGCACTCAGGAAGCACGCGTGAACGGCCAGCGTTCGTTGCCTCAGTTTGTTCTCGGACATGCTGTCGCGTTCTCGGTCTTGCTGGTCAGTTTGGTCTTCGTCGTGGATGCCATTCTGCCGCTCGGAGTCGCCAGCGCGGTGCCCTACACCTTTGCGGTGCTGCTGGCGCTGAAGGCTCGGTCACGGCGGTTTGGTGTGTGGATTGCCGTTGTCTGCTGTGTGTTGACGTTCGCGAAGATGGGGCTGTTTCCCGAACGAGGAACGACTGAGCTTTGGAAAGTCATTACCAATCGTTGCTTAGCGGTCTTCGCGGTTGGAATGGCCGCGATGTTGGGAGTGCAACGCCGCCGGGCAGACGATCAACGTCAGCAGGCGGAAGCTCAGATGCGTTTACATCTTTCCGATTTGGCTCACCTGGGACGGCTCAAGACGGTCGGACAATTGGCCACCAGCTTGGCTCACGAACTGAATCAGCCTCTGGCGGCAGTCTCGTTGCAGTCCGAGATTGCCACACAACTCGTCAACCAGGACGGTGCAGCGCCACGCGACGAACTGCTGTCTGCCCTGCGGGAGATCACCGAGCAGTCACAGCGTGCGGGAGCCATCGTGCGCAGTCTGCGCGAGCAAGTGCGAAAGCCGGAGCCGCTGCGATCGACCGTGTCCGTGAATGAAGTCGTGCGTGACGCTGTGCGGCTGATCGAACCGCAGGCCGAACGAGCCGGCGTCACGATCCGCTCGAAGTTGTCCGAAGCGTTGCCGCCGATCCTGGGAGACAGCATTCAGCTCGAGCAGGTGCTGCTCAACTTGCTGCAGAACGCCATCGAAGCCATGACGAACGCGGAGGCGGGGCCGCAGCTCGTACAGGTGGAGTCACGCTGCGAGGACGCGCAACAGATCACCGTCAGCGTCACGGACACCGGCGTGGGGTTTGCTCCCGACGAGGTCGAACGCGTGTTCGAGCGATTTCACAGCACGAAGCCTCAAGGCATGGGAATGGGTTTGGCGATCTGCCGCTCGATCGTGGAAGCTCACGGCGGGCGATTGTGGGGAGCGGCCAATCCTGATCGCGGTGCCACATTCACGTTGACCTTGCCAGTTTTTAGGAGCAGTCCACTATGACGCCTCAACCGACTGTCTTTTTAGTGGACGACGATCCGGCCATCTGCCGCGCCTTGGCCAGTGCCGGCCAGTTGCTCAACTTGCCGGTGTTGTCGTTTTCCTCGGCCGAGCAGTTCTTGCGATGTTATGACCGCTCGCAGCCCGGCTGTTTGATTCTGGACATCAAGATGCCGGGCATGAGCGGCCTGGAGTTGCAAAAACGATTGATTGATGAGGGCATTCGTTTGCCGGTCATCATGATCAGCGGTCACGCCGACGTGCGGATCGCCGTGGAAGCAATGTCGCGCGGCGCGATCACGCTGTTGGAAAAACCCTTTCAATTGGACGATTTGCTCGCGCACATTCGCAGCGCGGTCAAACGGGATGCCGAGAACCGTGCTTCACAAGCTCAACTCGATCAGGTCGAAGCACTGTGGGCACAACTCACGCCCAAGGAACACGAGGTTCTGGAACTGGTTCGCGCGGGCAAGAGCAACAAGCAGATCGCCACCGAATTGCACCTCAGCCTGCGAGCGATCGAAGACCGTCGCGCCCGTTTGATGAAGAGACTTCAGGTTCGCTCACTCGCCGAACTCTTGCAGCTTCCGCCACTGCGTCCAGGACGCGACATGGCGAATACTCTTCCGCCAGAAAGCTGATGAGTTTCTCGCGTAGCCGTTTCATCGTGATGGCTCTCCGCCATTCGTCTTCAACACGAATGGCGGAGAGCCATCGCGATGAATTGCAGGTTCGTCTCCGATCCGAAATTCACATCACCAACCTCACTCGCCAATTGAACGAGACCAACCGCCGCCTCCAACAAAGTCAATCGGCGGCCGTGCCTCAGATCCACCAAAACCACAACCTGTGTCGCGAAACGACGGCAAAGGCCGCTTCGCAATAGATGCGACACGCTCAAGACAGGCCGCTCGCAGTCGCTGACCAGCGGTCAATCTCGACGCCGGGGAATGCCGATGTCATCCTTGGCAACCTCGCCGAGTCAGCCGAAGTCTGGTGCAATCAATCCAACCAATCGACGATCCCGAAACCACATTGCCGTGTGTGCCACCAATCAAAACAGCGCGGCAATCGGCTGGCCTTCTTCCATCAATCGGAAGGGGCGGCCTTCGGCGTCGATGGCGTTCAGGTCGTCGATGCCCATGGCTCGGTAGACGGTGTGGGCGATGTCTTCGGCTCCGACGGGATTGTCGGCAGGATATTCGGCAACCTTGTCCGTGGTGCCGTAGGCTTGGCCCCCTTGGATGCCTCCGCCAGCGAGCAGCACTGATTGGCACGCGGTCCAGTGATCGCGACCGGCTCCGCTGACGCCGCCGGAACGTGGGTCGCCGATCTTTGGTTTGCGACCCATCTCGCTGCTGACGAGGACCAGCGTCGTGTCGAGCAAACCGCGATCGTGCAGGTCAGCCAGCAGCGCGGCGAAGGGGCGGTCGAACTCCGGCAGCAGGTGATCGCGCAGGCAGCCAAAATTGTTGCCGTGAGTGTCCCAGCCGCCGCCGCTCTTGCAGAGCTTGCTCAGGAGATCGCTCCCTTTCCAGAAGACGGTGACGAACGGCACGCCCGCTTCGACCAATCGCCGAGCCATCAAGAGGCTGGTCGCGGTGATTGTGTTGCCGTACTGATTGCGAATCGACTCCGGCTCAGCCGAGAGATCGAACGCGGCCTTCGTCTGCGGTGCGGTCAGCAAGGAGAAGGCTTTCTCTTGCTGCTTCGAGTAACTACCGGCGGAGAGAGAATGCTCAACCAATCGGGTTGTCCCATCGAGCGACGACAGCAATTCTCGTCGCAACTGCAAACGGCCAAGCCCGATGTCACCGTGAAGCTGCAACGCCGGAGCCGTGAACGTCATCGGCTTCTCACGCGAGCCATCCACGAAGACCGGATCGAACTCCAAGCCGAGCCGCGCACCAAACTGTCCCGGCCGCGTGTATTCGGGAGCCCCTTCCTTCTGCGGCAGCGAGATCACCGAAGGGAGGAACGGATGCGGCGGCCGTTTGTACGCAACGGTCGAAGCCATCGACGGCCAATCGGTCGGGTACGGCGTGCGAGCATTCAGCAATTGCCGGAACGACGGATCTCCCGCGTGGCCGGTCAGGTTGTAGTAGTAGCCGTGATGATGGTCGCCGGTCCCTCGACCGAAGTCTCCCAGCGATCGCACGACGGCGATGTGATGCGCTTGCTTTGCCGTGAACGGCAGGTGCTCGCACAGTTCCAGGCCCGAAGCGCTCGTCGCAACGGGATTGAACTCACCGCGATACTACAAGGGCGCATCGGGCTTCATGTCCGTGGTGTCGATATGCGAAACACCTCCGCTGAGCCAGATCATGATGCAGGACTTCGCGGGCTGCTTGCCGCGCGTCGCCGCATTCGCCTCGCGAGCCAGATTGACTCCACAAAAACCCGCACCACCTGCAACCAAGAACGCGCGGCGATCAACCGGAGTTTGATGAAGAATCCGCGGCATCATCGAACCTCTCCTTCCCCAACTCGAACGAAGGACACCGCTTTGGACCCCGCCCCCAGGCCTCACTTCGGCGTGACGATCACTCGGCTGGAGGTGATCTTCACGTCTTGCTTCGGGCGGTCGCCGGAGCCGGTCGGTACGCTGCCGATCTTGAGCACCACGTCGAGGCTCGGCTGATCGGCGGTCTTGCCGAAGACGGTGTATTGGCGGTCGAGATGCGGGACTCGGCCGAGGCAGACGAAGAACTGTGAACCGGCCGAATTCGGATCGTTCGTGCGAGCCATCGAGAGCACGCCCGCCTCGTGGAGCTTGGCGTTGAACTCTTGCTTGATCGTGTAGCCGGGGCCGCCAGTGCCAGTCCCCAGTGGGCAGCCGACTTGGATCACGAAGCCGGAGATGACTCGGTGAAAGATGATGCCGTTGTAGTAGCCAATCTTCGTCAGGCCGATCAGGTTGTTGGCGTGGCCCGGTGCGACGTCGGGATACACATCGAGCAGAATTTTCCCCATCGTCGTCTCGAACTCGACTTGGTAGGTGTTTTTCGAGTGATCGACGTCTTTGAGTGCTGCGTCAACTTCTGCTCGGCGATTGGTTCCAGAACTGGCCACGAGAGAGACCTTTCGATTGAGTGTGCTCCGTATTTCGCCACCGCTCACAACGCTGGGCGAGAAGGACGGGGATCGTAGGTACGACGTGCGCCTTCTGCCAGGAATGACATCGAGCATTGGCGATGTTGTGAATTGGTGAGCCGGAGGGCGTCAGCACCCGGACATCGTCGCCAGTCCGATCCGGGGGCTGACGCCCTCCGGCTCGCCGAGACATCACTGCGCTTCGCGCAGCAACTCCAGCCGCGAGCGCAGGCCGTCGAGTTCAAACGTCAGGCCGAAATTGGCCTTCGCAAACGGGAACAGCGCGGCCTCGAACTTCTCCGGTAGCTTCGGTTCGCCGGGGTGGCCGAAGACGGTCGATTCCATCGTGCGCCATTGCTCGTTCCAGACGTACTTGCCTCCGCCGGGGCAGACAGGCTCGGTGTTCCAGAAGCGAGCGTGTACTTCAACCGGATCGCGATCGCATAGCGGCGCTTCCATTCGTTGAGGATCGGCAGGTTGCTCCATGAGTTGGTTTGAGCGGCTTGTCGAGGGTCCGCGACTTCCGCGAACCACAGGACAATCGTCGGCAAGACGTGGTCGAATCTCACCGCGACGCTCTCGCCGAGCCAACCTGATTTCGGATCAGCGGCCGGCGGTTTGTCGGCTGGTTTCGCGGCCGCTGTCGCGTCGGCGGGTTTGGCGTCGGCGGCATGCGCGTCGCGAGCCAACTGCCGGTCGATGGCTCGCTGGATGACCCCTTCATTGGACGAGAACAGCAGGCCGTCGCCGATCGTCGAGTAATACAGCGCGGCGTTGTCGAACTCCTGAACACCAGCGGCTCCGCGTCGCGCGGCGTAAATCTTGACGTACGGGTGGTCGCGATGAATCACCGCGTCCCACTTCGTCAGCCCCGGTGCCGATTGCTGAATGAACGAACGAAGTGCCGTCAGAAACAACGCGAGCTTGAGCGGCTGACGAACTTCGATGCGAACTCCGACAGGAACTCGAAACCCGTCCTACTGGAGCTTGCGGCTCCGCTCCTCTGGCTTGAGCTTCTGCAGTTCGTCCCAGTACGGATCGCGATCGGCGTAGATGGCGATCGACTGGCCGAGCCAGCCGAGTGGATCGAGTGGCTTGTCTCCACCCAATCCAGCGACTTGCTGTCCGGCCATGATACCGGCGAGCAGCCGATTCAATTGTTGAATCGGCTCGGACTCGCGATTGAGCGCCAGCACGAAGTGAGCGACGGTGTCGTGCGGATCGCCAGACTCGGCGGTCAGTTTCACTCCGCTGGCGACTTGCAGCATCTCGCGATATTCGGTGCGCGCGATCAGCGGCATGATCGACAAATCGGCCGAGAGTCGCTTCTCTTCCGTCCCGACTCGCAGTGCGATCGGATCGAACGCGACGCTCCAGTTGCTTTGGTAGCCGTCGCGCCAGCGTTGATAAGCGTCTCGCTCGGCAATCGTGACGGAATCAAACGTCAGCTCGGAAATCGGAGTCAGGAAGTCCGATCGGCCGATCGACGGCGACAGCACTCCCTCAGACGTCAACTGCAAGTCAGCCTGCTGTGAGGTCGGCAGGTCCGACGTGATCGATCCGAGCATCAAGCCTCTTCCGGTGACGAGGAAATCCAAACTCGCTGCCTGCACCTGCGTCAGCACGGCCGCGTCGCGAGTTCGCCGTGACGACGCGATCCGCCAGCGCGGCCCGCACCAGCGGCGGATCGTCGCGTCGCTGATGAACAGCAGCGCGGACTCGGACGCATCGCCGAGTTGGTATCGCTGCCGAAAGAAGTGGTACTCCGGCAGCGATGCCAGCGTCTCGGCCTTACCGGCTCGCACCGCCCCGAACCGCTGCAACTGCGCGAGCGAATTGGTCACAACGACCGTGCGATCCATCTCGGCGATGAAGCTGCAAACTCGGCGATCCGGGGATCGCTGGCCGACGTACTTGATGCCGTCGATCGTCCCTTCAACCGGCTTCGCGTCCGGGATCTTTGCCGCATCGAGCCGAACTTTTGCCAGCAACAGCGCGGCCAGAACGCTCGGCTGTTTGGCCTCGAACAGCACGGCGACATCGGTGCCGGTCGCGAAGTACGGATCGCCGCCGGTGATCGCCACGCTCGTGACCAGTTGCGGGCCGAGCATCCGCCCCAACGTGCTCAGCGACAGTCCGAGCTGCTGCTCGTAGCGTTCGACGAGGTGCATGTCCTGAGCCGAAAACTCGGTGTGCCGCAGGATCGTCGTCCCTTGCAGCTTCGCTTCATCCGCAACCTTCAATGCCGCCACGAACGTCGGGAAGAAGACAACGTGCTGATCCGCCGGGATCGCACTCGCCAACGCATCGAGCTTCGGTTTTTCCTCCTTGAGCAGCGGCTGCCAGTTGATCTCCTTGACCGTGATCCCAGTGATCGAGTCCACCAACACGGGTTTCGCCAACTCAGCGTTTCCGCGCGGGAACAGCATCTCGCGATCAAGCTGCAGATTCTCGCTGATAGCTCGACCGCCGGAGAACAATTCATAGGTCCGATCCGTTTGGTTGAGATTCCGGTTCCCATTCCATTGCCGAGAGACCTGCCCGATGCGCGTCCCTTCCTCCTTGGACAAAGTTCCCAGTGCTTTCATCGCAATGCCGACTTGATTCCGATACCACGCCGCTCCGACGGAACTGATTTGTAATCGTCGTTCATAGTGCTCGATCTTCGCGAATTGAAAATCGCGTGCGGCCTTGGGATTTGCCGAGTCCGCCGGCAAACGAAACTTCAACGCGATCAAACCGCTCCCATCCGGCTTCGCGACAGTCAGCCGTCCGGTGATATCACGCTTGGTGGGGACTCGAATCGCCAAATGAACCGGAGTCGAAATCTCCGCCCCCGTGCGATCAAAAATGTTGCTCCAGAGATTACCCCGTTGGAGATATGCCTCTCCCTCTTCGTCGAGTTGCACTTCCGGCATCGTCTTGAGTATTCGCTGCCTGACCCGCCAGTCCTGATTCACGGCCGAATAATCGGGCAGCTCACCGTCGGTGAACTTGATCTCGCTTAGCTGCACTCGGAAGAAGGCATCCTCTGCAAACGACGCCGAGAAAATCGTCCAGCAACCAACCAAACACGCACAGGAACGCGCGACGCAACATGGCAGGCACTCCATTTCCGAGACGTGAAGACCGGATCGGTCAGGGTTATTCGAGCGAATGTACCGGCGACTCGGCCGTTGAGCTTCATTCCGACGGCAATTCCCCAAAGCCGGGCCTCGGAATCTTCACGGGCGGAGAATAATCATGCCCCGCGGATCGTCGTCTTCGGCCGCTTCAAAACCCGCCTCCCGCCCCTTCCTGAACCGACTGCTTTTTCCAATAGATTCTTGCCGATGTGAGGGAAGCCTCGTTACGCTTTGACTCAGTTTTGCCTGCCTGAATGCCTTCCTGATTCCTTGCTTAAGTTTCCCCAGCCCCTGGCTTGTTGCTCTGTTTGGGCTGACGAATGAATTGCTTCCGCACGCTCTCCTCATACCGCAAAGGACGCCGCATGACCGCGACCAAAGACATCGTCACCTGGAACGAAGACCCCGCTCACTTTGCCAAGCCCGGCCGCCGCGACTTTCTGCGAGTCGGCGTGCTCGGTGCGTTGGGGCTGACGCTGGGTGACTTCTTCCGACTGGAAGCGCAGGCCGAGCAGAAGTTCTACGAGAGCAAAGAAGGCAAAGCGAAGGGCGTTATTCAGATCGTTTTGCCCGGAGGAATGGCGCACCAGGAATCGTGGGATCCAAAACCGGAAGCCCCGCTGGAATACCGCGGTCCCTTCGGTGTCGCAAAGACAAACGTACGCGGCGTCGTGCTGAATGAGAATTTCGCGAACTGCGCCAAGATCGCGGACAAGATGACCATCATCCGCTCGATCGCCGGCAAAGAGGCGGATCACGGCCGAGCTAGCTACGCCATGTTCACCGGCTACCGCAAGAGCCCGGCCATCGAGCATCCCGCGATCGGCGCGGTCGTCTCGCACGAACTCGGCTCGAAGCAGAACCTGCCGCCGTACGTCGCCGTCCCGAACGCCACCGAGTATGCCGGAACTGGCTACCTTGGCTCGCAATTTGGTCCGTTCGGCATCGGCAGCGATCCGGGCCGATCCGGCTATCAAGTCAAAGACCTAATGCTGCCAGCCGGCGTCGATGACTACCGCTTCTACAAGCGTCAGCGCATTCGCGAGACAGTCGACGAACACTTCCGCAAGATCGCCAGCAAGGCCGAAGCACTCGGCGCGATGGACAAGTTCTACGAACGAGCCTACGCGATGATCTCGTCACCCGCCGCTCGCGAAGCGTTCGACATCAGCAAAGAATCCGACGCGACGAAGAATAAGTACGGCAACAACGAAGCGGGAATGCGATTCCTGCTGGCTCGCCGATTGATCGAAGCGGGTGTCCGATTCACGACTGTCAGTTTCGGCGGTTGGGATCATCACGCCAGCATTGAGAACGCGATGCGCCGCCAAGCTCCGACGCTCGACCAGGCGTTGGCCGGGTTGATCAGCGACCTCGACGAACGCGGAATGCTCGACAGCACGCTGGTGCTCGTCACCAGTGAATTCGGCCGTACGCCGAAGATCAACGCGACCGCCGGCCGCGATCACTTCCCGCGAGTCTACTCCGTCGCAATGGCTGGTGGCAGCCTGCAACGCGGACTCGTGTACGGCTCGTCGAACAGCACGGCCAGCGAACCGGAAGAGAATCCCGTCCGCATCGAAGACGTGCTCACGACGGTCTACCAACAAATCGGCATCAACGCCGACAAAGAACTAATGGCCCCCGGCGCTCGTCCAATCGAAATCATCGACGGCGGCGAAGTCATTAAGGAATTGGTCAGCTAATCTCGGATCCCGTTTCTGACGCAAAGTCGCGGAGACGCCAAGAAACGGAAAGGACAAACATCCTTTGCGAGTCTTGCGACTCCACGGCTTTGCGTCAGACGTTTTTTACTTGCGACATTTGGCTTCGATTCAAGGACATCGCCATGCGAAGAGCTTCGTTTCTGGCTGGCTTGCTTGTGCTGGTTTCAGCATTCATCGCCGAGGCCGGTACGCCTCGTCTGGCTCGGGTCGTCCCGCCCGGTGGGCAGCGAGGTGCGACGGTCGAGGTGATGCTTCAGGGCCGGTATCTCGAAAAGCCGGAAGAAGTCTTGGTCTATGAGCCAGGTATCACGGTCGAGTCGATTGAGGCAATCGAAGGAAACGTCGAGTTTCGCGGCTATCGAGGCCGAGTCGAATCCGGGTCGGGCGTTCGCGTGAAACTCAAGGTCGCAGACGACTGCCCGCTCGGAGTCCATGGCCTGCGGCTGCGGACGGCGGCGGGGATCAGTGAGTATCAACGCTTCAACGTCGGGCCATTCGCGACAATCGAGGAAGACGAACGCTCGCCGCGAGACAACCGGAACGACAAACGAGAAACGGCTCAAGCCGTACCGCTCAACAACACGGTGCTCGGGCGAATGATCGACCCGACCGACGTAGATCTGTTCCGCGTCGAAGCGAAACAAGGTCAACGGCTCTCGGCCGAGATCGAAGCCGTGCGGCTGGGAGTCGATCAAGGGATTCCGGATTTGCATATTGCTCTGCTCGATGCCGACGGCAAGCGGCTGATCGCGGCCGATGATTCGGCAATCTTCCTGCAAGACCCAGTCGTGTCGCTGATCGCTCCGAAAGACGGGACGTACTTCGTCGAGGTGCGGCACACGACCTACTCGGCGGCCAATGATGTTTATCGATTGCACGTCGGTTCGTTCGCGAGACCGACCGCCTTGTATCCAGCCGGTGGCCCTGCCGGAAAAGAGTTGTCGGTGCGAGTCATCGGCGATCCGAAAGGGGACTGGTCGCAGACGGTGACGCTTCCGGTAGCTCGGTTTTCCAAACCGAGCAATTCCGAACAACCCGGTTTGGAAAACCGGGCTACGGAATCGTTCGACTTCCGTTTTGTCGCAATCGACGCGGAATCGAACGTCCCCGCGCCGACGCCGAACACGCTGCGAGTCTCTCCATTCGACAACGTGCTAGAAGCTGAGCCAAATGATTCGGAGAAGTTAGTAGTTCCGCCTTTAGGCGGTCAGAACGAGTCGCCTAAAGGCGGAACTACGAACTCAGCGTCGAGCCTGCCGATCGCCTTCAACGGCATCATCGAGAAGTCGGGAGACGTCGATTGCTTCCGCTTCACCGCGAAGAAGGGGGAGCGATTCAAAATCCATTGCCTCGCGAATGTTCTCGGCTCGCCGCTCGACCCGATGATTTGGGTCAAGCAAGTCGGAGCCAAAGGGAACCCGCAACGTGCGACCGATTCGCGACCGAATCAACTCGGTTATCCGCCGTTTGGCGGCATGAACCGCGACACGCTCGATCCGATTCTCGATTTCACGGCGGCGGCGGACGGCGAGTATGTGCTCGGCGTCGAAGACGATCGCGGCAACGGCGGTGCTGACTTCGTCTATCGAGTTGAGGTCACGCCGGAGACGGACGCGGTCTACGTCTACATCCCGCAAGACGGCGAAGCCGCCTTCCAACCGCAGGCGCGCCAGTCCATCAGCATTCCGAGCGGCGGACGCTACAACACGCAGTTTTCGATCTTCAACTCGAATCGCCCCTTCAACGGTGATCTCGAATTAGTCGCGGTCGGCCTGCCCGAAGGGGTGACGATGCACGCTCCGCGAGTCACTCCGGCGATGCCGCGAGTCCCGGTCGTTTTTGAAGCGGCTCCCGATGCCAAGATGCAGGGGAAGTTCATTGAGATCGTCGCGCGGCCCGTCGAGGCCAAAGAGGGAGTTTCACTCGTCTCCGGCTTTCGCCAATCCATTCCGATGAGCGCAGCGAACAACAACGACTTCTACCTCTTCAACACGTTCGAGAAGCTGGCGATCGCGGTTACCGAACCGGCTCCGTTCTCTATCGAAGTCGAAACACCGAAATCTGCGCTCGTGCAGAACGGCGAGATCTCCTTGAAGTTCAAGATCGTCCGAGCGGAAGGGTTCGAGGAACCGGTGAGCGTCGCGATGGAGTGGAAGCCGAACGGCGTTTCGACCGGCACGCCAGTCACGATGAAGGTCGAAAAAAACGAAGGCGAGTACTTGCTCGGAGCCGCTCGCAACGCGACCGCCGGCTCGTATCCAGTCACTCTCTCGGCCGTCAGCGGTGCTCAGCGTCCGGCCTATCGCGACGGAGCAAACCGCACCTACGTCTCGACCAAGCCGATCACGCTGCTCGTCGCCGAACCACACATCGACGCGAAGTTCGCCCGCGCGTCGATCGAACGGGGCAAGACGGCCAATCTCACTGTGAAGCTCAACCACTTGAAGCCATTCGAGGGAAAAGCCAAAGCGACGCTGGCACGCCTGCCGCGCGGCGTTGAACTGGTCGAACCGTTCCGCGAGATCACCTCCGAAGACAAAGAGGTCACGTTCACACTGAAAGCCACCGACGAATGCCTGACCGGTGGTTATCAAGGCATCACGCTGGATCTCACCGTCACGGAAGAGGGCCAGGCAGTTCGCCAACTCAGCGGCTACGGCACGCTCCGCATCGACGCCGAACGAGGTGTGAAGGCTGCGATGAAGTAAATTCGGCAACTCGTAAATTCGACGATTGCCAAGGACCGAGGATTTCTCCCATGACCATCACAACGACGCTTAAAGAAGAGGCTCAACGATTGATTGACCGTTTGCCCGACGATGCCAACTGGGACGATCTCATGGAAGAAATCTACGTTCGCATCGCGATTGAGAACGGGATTCGAGACAGCGACGCGGGGCGAACAACTCCCGTAGAGGAGGTTCGTGCTCGGTTTGGATTGCCAACATGAAGGTTCATTGGACCGATACGGCACTTGGGCACTTGCAAGCGATTCACGACTACATCGCTCGTGACTCAAAGCGAAATGCCAAGCGGTTTGTGGACCGGCTCACCCGAAAATCGCAGACCGTGGGATTGTTTCCTGAATCCGGCAGCATCGTGCCAGAGTTTGATTCACCGGAAATCCGTGAAGTCTTCGAACAATCGTACCGTATCGTTTACAAGATCCTCGCCGATCGTATTGATATCGTGGCGGTGACTCACGGTGCTCGTCGACTTCCACCTCATCTGTAACGAATCAGCAGCAAAGGTCTTTTGGATGTCCGTCAAACCGATTCCCGATGGTTATCACTCGGTCACACCCTACCTGATCATCAAAGGGGCAGCCGAAGCGATTGAGTATTACCAGAAGGCTTTCCGCGCGACCGAATTGTTTCGCGTTCCGGGTCCTGGCGGGGCGATCATGCACGCCGAGATCAAAATTGGCGACTCGATCCTCATGCTGGCGGACGAGTTTCCGCAGATGGACGCCCTCAGTCCGCAGACGATCGGCGGCTCACCGGTGGGACTGATGATCTACCTGCCGAATGTGGATGAGGTCTTCTCCCGTGCGATCGCCGCCGGAGGCAAAGAATTCCGCGCGGTGCAAAACCAGTTCTACGGCGACCGCTCCGGAACATTGACCGCCCCGTTCGGTCACAAGTGGACTATCGCCACACACGTCGAAGACGTCAGCCCAGAGGAAATTGATCGTCGCATGGCGGCGATGAAACCGGAAGGCTCTTGAAGAAACCAAATGACACAGGCGATCCGGGGCGTGAGCCTCCGGATGGTGAAGTTCTTGATGTGTCGCACGCCTGCTTAGATTGAAAAGGTCATCCCATGAAATTGCGAATGCTGCCTTTGGTCTGCCTGACGACGTTGATCGTGTCGGCCTCTGTCTGTGTCGCCGATGCCGGCACGCAATTGAAAGTCTTTCCGTCGGAGATTTCGCTGCGTGGTCAAGGCGATCGGCTGACGATTGCGGTGCAGGTCGTCAACGACCAAGGCATCACGCGGGACGTAACCGGCTCGGTCAAACTGCACGTCGCCGATGCCAAGGTGGTCGGTCTCGACGGACAGACGCTCAAGCCGATGGCCGACGGTGAAACAAAGTTGCTCGTTGAGCTGGGGCAGCTCAAAGCGGAGGTGCCGGTCACGGTCAAAGAGGCGACGGTTTCGCGCGACGTCAGCTTCCGGTTGGACGTGATGCCGATCTTCATGAAGTCGGGATGCAACACGGGAAGCTGTCACGGAGCGGCTCGCGGCAAGGACGGGTTTCATTTGTCGTTGTTTGGGTACGACCCGGCTGGCGATTACTACAAGCTCACGAGGCAGTTGGTTGGGCGGCGAATAGATGTGGCGGTGCCGGAGAAGAGCCTCGTGCTGGAGAAAGCGACCGGCGAGGTTGATCACACCGGTGGTCAGGTCTTCACCGCCGACAGCGACGAATACCGGACGATACTCCGCTGGATCGAAGCGGGGGCCCCCGATGACAAGGGGGACACGCCGGAACCGCTGGGCATTGAGCTGCTACCGTCGAAGACTGTCTTCGCGGGAAAAGATCAGACGCAGAAGACCGTCGTGATGGCGCGGTATTCGGACGGTTCGGTGCGCGACGTCACCAAGCTGGCGTTGTTCATGACCAACAACGACGCGGTCGTCAGTATCGACAAAGAGGGAATCGCGAAGGGGAACAACCGAGGCGGAGCGTTCGTCTTCGCTCGCTTCAACAAGTTCACGGTTGGCAGCGAAGTGCTCGTTCTGCCGACCGACGACAAGTTCGTCTGGCCGAACACGCCCGAATCGAACTTTGTCGACACGCTCGTCTTCGACAAGTTGAAGAAGTTGCACATGGCTCCGTCGGAGATCTGCGACGACGAAACGTTCTTGCGTCGAGTCTCGCTCGACCTGATCGGGCTGCCGCCGACACGCGAGGAATATGAACGCTTCGTTGCCAATACGGACAAAGACAAGCGAGCCAAGTTGATCGACCGATTGCTCGACCGCGAAGAGTTCGTCGACATCTGGGCGATGAAGTGGGGTGAAATGCTTCGCATCCGAGCCGTCGGCAATCAGCCGCAGTACGGTCGCGACGCAAAGGCGATGTGGTCGTATGCCGGCTGGGTTCACGATCAGATGGCGGCGAACCGGCCGCTGAACGAATTCGTCGCGGAACTCGTCGTCGGCAACGGCAGCAACATCAAGCAGCCGACGTCGAACCTCTACACCGCCTCCGAACGGCTCACGCCGCAGAAAACCGCAGAGGACTTCGCGCAGGTCTTCCTCGGCACGCGCATTCAATGTGCTCAGTGCCACAACCACCCGTTCGATCGTTGGACGCTGGATGATTACTACGGATTCGCCAGCTTTTTCGCCGGCGTAAACATGAAGCGGGGCGTCGAAGGGCGCGAAGTCGTCGTCTTCAACAACAACGCCAACAACACCGTCGACCACCCGGTCAACGGCCGCAAGATGAAGCCGAAGTTCCTGGGTGGCGATGCTCCCGAAGTCGAAGGCCAAGACCCACGCGCCTCGCTGGCCAAATGGCTGACCTCGCCCGACAACGCCCCGTTCGGCCAAACAATGGCCAACATCATCTGGTCGCACTTCTTTGGCCGAGGCATCGTCGAACCAGTTGATGACGTCCGCATCAGCAACCCACCCAGCAACAAGGAACTGCTGGAAGCACTGGGTCAGAAACTGGCCGGCTATGGCTTCGACAAGAAGAAGCTGATCCGGGACATCTGCAACTCGCGGACGTACCAGCTTTCGGCCGCAACGAATCCGACCAATGAACTCGATGAAGCGTACTTCTCACACGGCTACGTCCGCCGCCTGCAAGCCGAAGTGTTGCTCGACACGATTACCCACATCACCGGCACCGAGGACCGCTTCCAGTCGTCTCCTCAGGGCACGCGAGCCGTGCAAATCTACGCCGGCAACGTGACGAACTTCTTCCTCACGACCTTCGGCCGCGCTCCGCGTGAATCGGCCTGCTCATGTGAGGTCAACAAAGAGGCGAACCTCTCGCAAGCTTTGCACCTCGTCAACGGTGACACGATCACGCTGAAGGTCGCCGGCAGCCGTTTGATTCCGTCACTGCTGGCCGCGAAACATCCGCCGGCCAAGATCGTCGAGGAACTTTACATCCTCGCCCTCTCCCGCAAACCGACCGCCGAAGAGACCGCGAAGCTGGTGGGCCTGATCAATCAGGAACTCGAAGACCCCACGCGAGTCGACAAACTCGCCGGCCTGCGAGCACAACTCGATCAAACCTACCGCCGCCTCGAAGACCAAGCGAAATCGCTGAAGGCCGAATACGAGAAGCTCAAAGAAGACGGCCAGGAAGCGGAAGCCCTCGGCAACCTCGAAAAGCAAATCGCGACCACCGAAAAACAACTCGCCGAAGCCCGCGCCCGCCAAGCCGGCAACGTTCCGTTGATGGTCTACGGCGACATCTTGTGGGGACTGTTTAACTCCACCGAGTTCGCGTTCAACCACTAATTTCATTTGGAGTTTGCCGTGATCTCCCGCCTGCCTGCTCTCGCAATCTTTGCCTGCCTCGTTATCCCAGCCGTTGCACAAGACAAGTCCGATGCCGCGAAGCCCAAAGAGCTCGTGACGTACAAGGATCACGTCTCGCCGATTCTGCGGAAGCATTGCGGCAACTGCCACAACCCGGACAAGGCAACGTCGGATCTCAACGTGATGACGTATCAAACGCTGATGGCGGGCGGCAGCAGCGGCGAGGCGATTGCAGCAGGGAGTCCCGATTCCAGCCGGTTGTATAAGGCGGTCGCACACATCGAAGAGCCGTTCATGCCTCCGAAGGCAGCGAAGATTCCGGAAGCGGATCTCGCGATCATCAAGAAGTGGATTGAACTCGGTGCACCGGAGACTGCGGTCAGTGCGGCAAAGAATGCGACGCGTAAAGTCGATCTCGATTTGGCGTCGGTCTCGACCGGCAAGCCGGAAGGCGCGCCGCCGATGCCCGAGCAACTGGCGTCTGTCGAACTGCCGAAAACGAAACGGCCGCATCCAGTCACCGCGCTCGCCGCCAGCCCGTGGGCACCGCTGGTTGCGATCGCAGGGCATGAGCGAGTGCTGCTCTACAACACGGACGACCTGAAACTGATCGGCGCGTTGCCGTTCCCGGAGCGAATTCCGCACGTCTTGAAGTTCAGCCGCGACGGCAAACGGTTGCTCGTGGCGGGTGGACGCGGAGCCGATGTCGGCAAGGCCGTGCTGTTCGACGTGACAACCGGCAAGCGAATCACCGAGATCGGCGATGAGTCCGACAGCGTGCTCGCGGCCGACATCAGCCCGAATCAGAAATGGATCGCGCTGGGCGGGCCGAACAAGCTGGTGAAAATCTTCTCCACCGAAACGGGCGAGCTGAAGCACAAGATCAAGAAGCACACCGACTGGGTCACATCGATCGAATTCAGCCCCAACGGCGAGATGCTCGCCAGCGGCGACCGCAACGGCGGCGTTTACGTTTGGGAACCGGAGACCGGCAGCATCCTCTTCACGCTCGGCGACCACAAAGACATGATCAGCGACATGAGCTGGCGAGCCGATTCGCAAATGCTCGCCACCGCCAGCGAAGACGGACGAGTCATCCTCTGGTACGCCGAAGACGGATTCCCAACTCGCACGATCAACGCCCACACCGGTCCGACACCCACACCGCTGCCGCGCGGCAAGATTCCGGGAGTGCTCGCCGTGAACTATTCACGCAGCGGCGACTTCGCCACCGTCGGCCGAGACCTCACGGCCCGCCTGTGGAATAGCAGCGGAGCGAATCAAGTCGGCAAGTTCGAGGGTTTCACGGACGTTCCTTCACGCGTCGTCTTCACGCACGACAGCAATCGGCTGATCGCCGGTGACTTCACTGGCAAGCTGCAAGTCTGGAACGTGAAAGACAAGTCGCTAGCCGGTGAGCTGACCACGAATCCTTAAGGCCCGCGGCTGAAGATTGAGTTCGGACGAGCATTGCGCCGCTGTTGTAGAAGTTCAGATCGGCGGCCTGACTTCAATCGGAGGCTGCACCGTCGAATTGCTCAAGGGGAATGCCGCGAATCGACACGAGCTTTGCCGCGGCCGCAAAGAAAAAGATCATCTGCAACCGTGCTGTTGTGGCCGGTCTCCCAACCGAGCCACCCCGTCTGACCGAAGGTGTCCCCGATCCGGCAACCGACGTCGGAGCCAGAAAAAATCCAGCCGCTCGAAAGCGGAAACATACATCAACGACCAGCGGCTCGGTCGGGAGGTTCTGCAAAAACAGGACGAAGTGCTCGACGACCTCATCCACTCGATGCAGGCCGAGCGTCGGCTCACGAAAGGTTTCAACGACTCGCGGTTTGGGTGGCACGCTCTGGCCTTCGGCCTGGGGCACGATCACAACAACCAAGAGGAAGCCCCAACGGGGCGGACCTTTTCTTTGTTCGGCTTCGTCGATCGGGTATTTCACGCCCGTCGAAGTTAGAGCCGCCCCGTTGGGGCTATGAACTCGGGCAGGTTTCCGTGCCCCAGGCCGATGGCCTGGGCTGACATGGGGACGTCCCGTTGGGACTGAACCGCAGGGGCTTTTTCGGAAATCAGGCTTCCGAAGTCGCGAAGACTTCAGGATTCTTCGTAACGCCAGCCAATTATACCCCTTACGGCTCGTCTCTTGCCTTGAGTCCTGCGATTCTGACACCAGGAATCTGCCCTCATTCCCGGAAATGAGCCGATCCCTCCTGAGAATCCGCCGCTCATTCCTCGAAATGCACTGCTCCCGCTTGAGAGCCCAGAGCCCCCGCCTCGATGGGAGCCGCTCCCGCTTCGGCGGGACCGACGGCCACTGGAGAATCCACCACGGCCGCTCAAGCGCGAGCCACTGCCGCTTGAGAGTCCGTCGTTGCCGCTGAAGAGCGAGCCGCACCGGTGCGGGAGTTCGCCACGGCCGCTGCGGGGAGGACCGCTGCCACTGAAGACCGACCGCGCGCAGCACAGGCCGATGACTTCGACCATCCGTACTCCAATCGCTGAACTCAATCATCGCGTCTCGCCGAACTGTGTTCGCGCTGACTTCCCGCGCCGCGAAGCCCTCTCACCGCTGTCGAGCCGCTGGGCATCCGCCCGCTGTCTTCCTTCTTGCCGTTGACGAGCCGATGGGCGTCAGCCCTCTGTCCGCCCTGGAGTGCTGCGGCTCGACGCAGCCCTCTATTCATTTGGAAAAACGAGCCTCGAAGTACAAGAAGCTCGGCGATGAGTGCTGGCCGACGAATCTCGTTGTTGGGTTCATCGACATCGTCGTTCCAAAGAAATGGAGGGCGGTGTCCAGCCACCGCACTCCAAGGTCGCTGAACGGCGTTCTCGCTCGGTGCGGGTTTCCCGACCACGCCGCTTCGCTGGGCCACCGGAACGCGCTTGGAACCTGGCCCTGTTGGCCGCACCGCTCGTTGACCACAACGCAAGGCAACGTCAACATGGCGAAGCAAATGATGCGGACTCTTCAGATCTTGTTCGCCCCGTCGATTCTACGAGTTGGAGAGGCGGCTGATCTTGGGTGTGGAAATGAAACTAACCTGAATCGCTCCTATGCCATTCGGACCGATTCGCCGTAAGTTGTTGAAGCACGATCACGCGCCCATAGCTCAGTTGGATAGAGCAACGGATTTCTAAGCAAATCCGGGCGTGTGTGAACAGTCTCAAGAAACGTGCGAAAAGCCCACGTTTGCCCGTGTTTTGGAGCACTCCACCACGTCATCGGCGAACAACCGAAAACATCCGAAAACTACTCCCGGCGGGAGTAGCTACTCCCAGCTTGAGCAACGGATTCTTGATCTCTTACAGCCATCGTGAGGCGATGGAAGTGATCCAAGATGACTTCCACGACGCGGCCAACGATGCGTTGCAGTCACGTCCTGCCGGCCAGCATGTCGGCCTTTACGGATTCGTTGCTGCTGGCGAGCACCCTCTCGACTTTGTGGACCGTGCCACGCGACACACCAGCGGACTTCGCAATCTCCGACAAAGAGTCTATTGATCCAACTTTCGCAGCCTTATGGGAACCACGCTTCTTCCCCTCGTGACAATTGGAGCACTCATCCTTCGTCAGCGGCCAATGGTGAGCACAGACAGGACAGTGCCAGACTTGAGCACTGAAGGACTCGCCACATTTGCAGACAAACGAGGACTCGTCCAAATTTGGACAAGTCGTTTTCCGCTCATGCTCTTTCTCTTTCGCCTTCGCGATCACGAGCGGCTTCAGCGCCAACTCCAGCTTCACGCGCATCGCCGGAATCAAGTTCCGTCGGCCAAGCTGGTTTTTGATCATCCACGCCTTCGCCTCGTCGCGGTCGGCGAGTTGATACCGCAATTGCGGCATCAGACGCATCGACTGGCATGTTCTTGATCGTCACCAGAGAAAACGACCGCACCATTTGCGCCAGGATCGACGCGAGGGCCTCGGTCTGACTCAGAGCACGTCCAGACAATCGCGATGGCAGAGACGCTCACAGCAGCGTTGCGAGCCGTTGCTCCAACTCGTCCCGGCGATTGACCAGCTTGGCGAAGCTGGTTTGCAACGCTTTGTGCGACGGATACAGGACGAGTGATCTTGCCGCTCTGTTGATCCGCTCGTTGATCTCGGCCAGAGCCGCTTCGATCAAACCTCGGTCGGTGTCGCCGCAATACTCCAAGTGCGGATCAGCGAACCGAGTCGCCGGAAAGTCGATGGATTGTTCGTCGGCGAGTCTGACGAGAAGCATGTCATTCCCTCAAAAGAAAATGCCCCCACGCGGCCAATCTTGTAACCGCGTGGAGGCGAACTCGCCGTTGAACTACTGCGAAGAATGGTGTGAACTTCGCAGCATAAGCCGGCGGAGTTTGAACGGACTACGCTGCACCTTTGCTGCGGATTGCAGCGCGGTGATCGGCCAAGGCACAACCGAAATCGAAGTAGACGCGGAACAAAAACGCCAGCGTGTTGACGTCGTGATCCAAACCGAACGTCTCCAAAGTGGGAGACTCGTTGCCGTCCAGAAATCCGACAATGACGGCGGCATTCATCGCGTTGGAGAACAGATACCACGCGACGGTGGAGTATCCGGTGAAAGTCGAATCGGACAATCGTGGCTCGACAGCGAGTTGTGCGATGTCCTTGAACGTGTTGCCGGTTGGTTGCAAATCACCGGTCGCCACTCGCTGCACTTCACTGGAATGCAGCAATGCCAACGCGGTTTGTTCCAGCTCTGGCGGCACAAGCAAGACGGCGGGTTGTAGGTCGAGCAAGTTGCCTTCCCCGTCCTTCATTTGCCGAAGCATCTTGATCGCTGTTGCGAGTGAAGACGCTTGTAGGTTCGTGGCGGCACCGTCGAAATAGTTGCTGTTGCCGGTACTGAAGAAACTGCCGGCGTTGGCCAACAGCTTCGTGCTCACCAGTGAGTTCAACGAACGCATGGCGGCGCGAGCCAAGCCGGGAATGACGTCACTGAAAACGCTGGCGTCGTCGTTGATGATTTGCCGACGGTCGATCGAGAACATCTTGGCGAACGTATCAACGCTCCACTCGTAGGTTTCCTCGGTGAAGTTGCCGTGCTTGATCTCTCCGCCAGGTGCTAATTGGTAAAGGTCTCCGCCGAACGTCGGGCGGATACCGGTTTGCGTTTTGAAGTTCGCGGCGGGTTTGACGGCGGCGAAGGAACGCCAGGACGCAGGAGCTTGCTTGTACGCTTCGATCAAGATTTTGTTGGCACTGTCGCCCAACGCAACGGGCATGGAACCCGTGCTCAGTGAGGCGCGAATCATCTCGCCGCGTGATTGCGGAATCTCGCGTCCGTCAATTTGGAGAGCAGCGCGGCAAAGGTCAGGCAGCGATTGACCGTGCAGACGGCGGGATTGTTCCATCACGTTCGCGCCGAACATTTTCTCAGCGGCGGTTGAGTAGCCGGCCTTCACCATGAGCGAGGCGGTTAAGTGCTGCGCTTCGGTCGCGGTGTCGCTGTTGCCTCGGACAAAATTCGATGGCGTGTGCATTCGTTGGCTCGCTTTCAGAACATGGTTCTCGGTTTCAATGGCCGACCAACCGTTGCGAATTGCAGTGGCAGCAATTGTCGGATGGCCGCTCGCGATCGCGTTGATCTTGCCAATGCGGTCATGCTCGGCGGATTGCGTCGCGCGGAGATTCAGGATTGCCGCTGCTGACGCTGCTGACGTCGCGGCCGGGTCGGTCGAGTTGGTCTCTGCGTCGAACAAAGTCTGCAAAAACGCGCAGGCTTCCGGTGAAAGTTCGGCGGCGTCAAAGCCGTGATCGACGCACCAAGTTTCAAAATTCGGCATGGTCATCTTTCCTTCTTGTGTTGCCGCTTTCATTTTTGCGGCGAGGTTGACTGAAGTGGTTGCATCCGCACCAACGGGCAGAACACTCGTTTCGCGGAGCACGGATCTCCGCGCGACGATGATCGGTCCAACGAAGAGTTGACCGTTGACGGCAACGGTTTGACCGGCCGGGATTCGCTCGGATTGCTCGACGCTGCAACCGATGGATGCCTGCCACGAGTAGCCGGCGTCGGATTGCGCGATGACATCGCGAACACGCTGCGATTGACCGGTGATGTTGCCCGCGAGAACGAGACTTCGGCCATCGTTGCCGACGGCGTTCGTTTGGCCGAGCGTGTGGTCAACGTCGGCGGCATGGTCAATCAAAATCGGAATTGCGGCGGTGGCCTTGATGCCGGCGAGGTCAACAACGACAGGATGCTCGAATCCGTCAACAACCAGCAGTCCGCCGCTGTAGGCCAAGATTTTGAAGCGTCGCGGCTTGCCAGCTTGTGCGGCCGTGAGGTTGAGCGCGGCGGTGAGTGCGAGAGGCTTCAAATCACGACTCCGTGATCGACTTCTAGGACGGACTTCAACAACGTGACGAGTTTGCGTCGCCCTTCGCCGATGTCGGTCACAACCAGCAGTTCCAAGAGGTGACGAACATCGAAGCGGGGAACGCCTGCCATACCGGCGACAATCGCATCGACTTCATCGGTGGCACGAGCTTGTTCAAGTGCGAGTTGGCAGGGATGTTTGCAGGCGTCGTGGCCGCTCGGAGTCGGTTGCCATTGCTGGCGGTTGTTCAGCAAGCCAACGGCGCAAACGATGTCCGTCGCGTTCCATTCGAGTTGGCTGTTGTCGTCCTTCGCAGGTGACGGGATCAGCCGGCGGTCGATCAAGTCGGCGAGGGACTCCGCGTCGACGTCGAATTCGCCAGCGTCCGACAGAAGTTCAGCGGCTTGCTCGGTCGTGAGAGGCCACTGCTCGGCCAGGTCGCATCGGTTCCACCAGCCAGAGGCGCGGATGGCTTCCGCGCACGATTCAAGATCGTCAACGGGATCGGCGGCGGGATTGCGGCTGAAAACGTGCATGGTGATTTCCTTTCGTGAGAAACTAGCGGGTGTGGTCGGGTGAGAGAAAAGATTTCGGGGACAATCCGAGTGCTCGCACCAACGAAGTAACATCGGTGGCAAGTTGCATGACGCCGGTGTCACTTTTTGCCGATGACTCGCGCGTGATGAACCGCTGATGACACTTCGAGCACTCGCGAATGCGTTGCAGTCCATCGCCGCGCTGTTTGGTGCGCGTGACGCTCGACACAGCATTCGCGCAATGCGGGCACGGGATGCCGGGGCGTTTTTGCTTGGTCGTTTTGCGACGAGTCTTCATGTTGTTGGCTCCGTTCCGGTGGCTTCCAAAATCGCTTTGATGGCGAAGTCAGTCAGTTTGACGAAACCGGGACGGCTGAAACCCGGAGTCCGAGTAATCCACCCCGCACGCTCCAGCGCGATCAATGCTCGGCTTCGTGCCTGCCGACCGGCTGGCGACTTGCCGAGCCAGTTCGGGTCAATCTGCAACCCGTATCGAGTCAAACCGTCGAGGTATGCCGCACGCTTTTTCCACTCGTAAAACGGTTCGCCGCGTTGCTGCTTTGGGTCGGATTGAATCAGCCGAACCCACTCGGAAAGGATCAACGAAAGCAGATCGCGTTCTGAGGTTGTCATGGCAGGTGTCACTAATGAAAGAAAAACTGATTTCTCAACAGCGGTGTATGTGGTTACTCGGAAAGGTGGCTGTCGGGGGAACCGCTCAACCCCCTCGCCTGACGTCTTCGCGGGCAAAAATCTCCGCATCCTCGCGGGACAGCTTGCCGTCGAATTCGCGAATTGCCGCCCGCTCTTCAAAGAATTCGGCGAGACCTTCAGCGTCGGATTCGGGCGACGGGATCGAACTGCGACCGATCACAAATCTCGACACGATGCCAGCTATCGGGGTGGGAAGTGCAACGGGTGCAATAGTTGCAATGGCATTTGCATTGCGCGCCATACTCACACTCTCGGATTCTCTCATTCTCATTTCGTTCTCCCGCGATAGGTACGCAATGGAAATACCGTTGCAACCGTTGCACTCATTGCACCTTGGCCAACCCAAAATAGGCGGTGAACCGTTCGCCGTTGGCCAACTTCCAGCGTCGTTCGACTTTCGGAAACGCTCGCCGGATTTCGTGGCCGAAAGTCGCAGCCGACAACGGCAGAAAGCCGTTTGATTTCGACCACTCGGTGTACGGCTTGTAGACGTCCTCGCAGATCACCCACGATTCACAATCAAACTTGAATCGCTCGTCCAGAAATAGCCGCGCGGGGTTTGATTCGGCGCGGTACTCGGCGAGTGCCGCCTCGCAGACTGCCGACTTGGTGAAGCCGCCTTGCTGCTCCAATTGCCAGAGTCCTGCGATCGCCCAAAGTAGTATGCCTGGGAGTTCACCTTGATCCTGCCACCACTGCGGCGAGTCCATCCCGCGCACCCGATCCGCTTCGGGGATGACGACGCGCCACGGCATCAGAATCATTCGCCGCCACAAGCCGCCGCTCTTGTCGCTGAACCGAGGCCGGTTGTTGCTGGCGAACACCAGCTTGGCTGTTGGCCTCGCTGTAATCGGGTCACGATGCTTCCGGTCGAACTGGATGCCGTCGCCCGACGTGAACGATTTGAGGATGCCTTCTGCTACCTTGTCGATCTCGCCGATTTCGCTGGCGACGTTGGCCAGCTTGCCGAGCGTCGGATAGAGAGCGAAGCGTTCGCCGAACTGCTCAAGAGGGACCGATGAGACGTTGGCCGTGCCGAGCATGGCCGTGAGCACAGCACACGCCACGCTCTTGCCGTTGGCACCCTCCCCCTCGTGAAACAGAAACTTGTGAGCCGTGAGGCCGGGGGACAAGCAGTAGCCGGAGAACTCTTGCAGAAGGGCGATTCGTTCTTGATCCCCCTCAAGATTGCGATCCAAAAACGAAAGCCACTTCGGGCATTCAGCCGACGGATCGAAGTCATAGGGCAGGACGTTGGCGGAGAAATATCGCGGCGTGTGCGGTACGAGCACATCAGTTCTACCCTTGAGCAGAGCTGCAATGTCGAGAATTCCATTCTTCATCGCGAGCCAATTCCCACCGGTCGTTCCATCGAGCCATGTCGGCATTTCGCGATGTGCGTTGACGTTGGTTTCGGCCTTCAGGCACAGCAGGACATTCGCCACGGCGGTCTTGGTGAGTTTGAAAAACGTCGCATCAAGAAAATGAATCAGCTTCGCTTCAAGGTCGGATTCGGCTTCTTCTCGGTAGTGAGTCCCGGTGTGCCACCACCATGATCCTCGGAACGAATGAAGTCGCTGTAACTCTTCTCGACCCTCTTTGTGCGTCGCTGTCGCTGCGACCATGCGCCGAGCTTCGGACATTGAATCTATTTGGCTCGCGTCAGCTTTCGCAGTTCCTGAATCAACGGCGGCCGGTGGCTCTGCGACATTGATGAGTTCCCACAATTTATCGACGCCGTGCATGACGAGAAAATCATCCAGTCCCAGCTTCTCGCCGTTGGGGCCGTCAGGCAGTCGAATGACTTTGACGATCGCGCCGTGATTGGTGAGTTGTGCGGCAAGACGACATTCTGCGTCCAGAACATTCAGATTCGAGGTGATGTCGGAATCGAAGACGATGCGAACTTGCCGGCCTTTCCATTCGATCAATTCCAAATCCGGGATCAACCGTTCTCGCTTGGAATCTTTCCAACCGAAAACGCCAACCAGTCCGAGACATTTGAAGCCAGCTTGATCGGCGGCAAGCGATTTCTTTTCGCCTTCCGTGGCCAGCAGCGTGACGGACGAATCGGAGAGTGCTGCTACGGTGCCAGGCGGGATGTAGACGTGATTCGGTTGTCCGCGCGGACTCTCATACTTGATCGGCTTCCCGTTTCGATCTTTTCGCGGCGTGTCTGGTTTGAAGCGCGCGTAGCCATTCAGGTTGCCGACAGAATCGCGGAAGCGGAAGACGATGCCGGACGCCATGCGTTTCGGCATCGCTGGCCAATTGAGAATCTGCCGAAGGGCCGCGTGGCTCGTTTCCGACTGAATACCGCTCGCGAGAATGGTCTCATCGGAGAGGCCACTCGCGCGAAGTTCGGCGAGATGGTGTCTCAATAAATCGGCTGTAGAATCCATCCGCTTGGCTCCGTCCTGATTACGGGGACTTGCTGACGGCACCGATGACACGGTGCCGTCGCTTTTGGTGGGCTAGAAAAACTCGATGACTCCGACGGCTTTTCGCCTCGGTCGTGACTTGGGCGGCGTGATCGCCGATCGGCGTTGCTCGAAAACGGCGAGGTCAGCGGGCGAGATACGCCAGCGCGGACGGCCGAGTAGATTCGCGGCGACGTTTGTGGCGCGGAGTTCGCCAGTGCGAATCCAGCCGAGCACCTTGCCGGCGTTGACTCCGTACTGTTCCGCGACATCAGGCGGTGTGCGGTAGCGTGTGGTCACTTCGTCACCGCCTGCCGCTGTTGGCGATTGACGGGGACGGACGTGGCGGGAGTGATTACCGCGAGCAATTCATCGCGGCGTGATCGCAGCCGATCAGCGGCGTCGAGCAGTGCATCGGCCGCCGATAGCATCTTCACGCACGCGGCGGCGGCATCCAGCGGGGTCGCTTGTGGTTCGGACATACTTCACCTTGGCCTTTCAGCCGAAGATGAATCCGCAACCATTTCCGCAAGCGAATCTTTTGAAATCCTGCAATTCCCCAACGAAAACGCTCAAAGAATTCGTTGAAGCCGCAACCGCGCCGCAAGTTGCGGCCTATTCTTGCGTCCGTTTTTTGCGATCCTTCCACCAATCCGTGTCGCGAACCGCCTGACCGCTGACATTCAAAGCTTTGCCAAGTTTCACAGAGGACTTAATGCTCGCCATCAACGGCTTGTCGATGCGTTCCATCGCTTTCAGTTTTTGGTCTGCGCTCAATTCGCTGTTGTTGATGACGTGCAGCATCTTGCCGCCGCTGTCGCCAAACAGAACCGATAGTTTTTCGATCATTCCGGCAACATCAACAACCTCACCTGATGGTGTTCCTGCCGGTACTGGCGGCGTCTTTTCCGCTGCTTCGGAGTTCTCAATGAATTCATGCACAAGCACCAGAATCTCGGCTTCGATTCGACGCATCGCATTCAGCCACGGCGAGAAATCTGTCGGCGGCGAATTCCAGAAGTTGATTTCGACCGGGATCAGTCCGAACAACTTCGGCGCGTGATCTCGGAGAAGGTTCTCCAATTCACAAAGTTCAGCATGGCGAGCATCAACGAATTGTCGAGCTTGCGTTGCTCGTTCAAATTTTTGTCGAGACAAGTCTGGATGGACATTAGCGATGGCAAATCCCTTAGACTCGTACTCGCGGCAGAGGTCCGCGTGATGGAATGCCGACAGCCAGCAGCGGGTGTCTTGCCACTGTCGCGACAGATCAAGAATCCGCTTTGCATCCGTTGCGTTCATGTGCCAGTCTCCTGCTTTGATTTCTTTGCCGGAAACAACCACTTGCGGACGTGCTCGACAACACCCACGAGCCGTTCGTCGGAAATCCGTTCGCGGTATCGGCCGGGAATGTCGTCCGCCGCTCCGCCGCTGTGTCCCATGACGTGATTGACGGCCACTTGGTCGCGGGATTCTCCGGCGATGGTCGCGAACGTGTGCCGAAAGGCATAGAAGCTACGTCCGTCGCGTTCAAGTTTGAGTTGCTTGACCAGCTTCCCGAACTGCAACCCGACCGAATCAATCGGGGAGTTCGGACCTATTCGCACCCAGCGTTGTCCGTATTTGGTCAGGAATGCCATGCCGTCGTCGTCTTCGAGCTTCGCGGCCGGTCGCTTCGCGATGGCCTCGCCCACGGCCTTGATCGTCTCCGGCCACAAGGGGCAACGGCGCGCGATCGCAGTTTTCGGACGGGGGTAGTCCACCCAGCCGGCCGAGAGGTCAATCGCCGTCTTCGGCAGATTGGCAATGTCGCTCTGACCGAACCCGCAGTTGACCGCCAGCAAGATCATCGCCTTGAGCGGTTGCTCGGCGGTGTCGATCAGAGAGCGCACCTCGGTGGCGTCAAACATCCGTACTGGCTTGGCCTGCCGTTCTTTTCGCAATTTCGACTTGGAAGGCGTCTTGAAGCCGGGGCCGAATCGAACTGGCTGTTGGATCAATCCGGCGTCGTAGGCGTACTTGAAGACGATCCGCACATTCCGAACCGCGTTGGCTACTCCCACCAACCCCCGCGTCTTGGCAAAGCCCGCTCGCAGCCGTTCAAAGTCGTCTGTCGCAAGGTCGCTCACAAGCCGCGTCTTGCCGAACGTCTCGCAAAGCCGCTCACCCGTGGCGTAGTAGTCGCCGAAGGTACGGGGACTCAGTTCGCCGCTGTCCACCATCGTCTTCTTTTGCGTCAGGAACCGATTGCACAACTCACGAACGGTCAGCCCTTCGCTTTGAACTCGCGGCGTCCGTCCCGCTTGCAGATCGTCCCGTTGTTCCAAATACTTGCGGAGTGCGGCATCGGGATCGACTCCGAAGTAGTGCAGTTTTTGGCGAATCTTCTTGCACCACTGCCCGGTGGCGTGTCGTCGCAAAGGAAAGTCAGCGTATGGTTTCTTCCCCTTTTTGGTCTGTCGCGTGGTTGGCATTGCGTTCGGTCTCCGTCCAAGCGTTCGGGAGTAGTTCTGGGAGTAGTCGCATCTTATCGGGAGTTCCGAGAAACGCAATAAATACCTAATTTACAGTCATTTGTGCCCATAGCTCAGTTGGATAGAGCAACGGATTTCTAATCCGTAGGTCGGGGGTTCGAATCCCTCTGGGCGTGCCTTCCCAATGCGAACCCTCGGATCTCCGAGGGTTTTGCAATTTCGGTGACTCGGTGCGTCTCAAAAACATCACTTGCAGGCGTAGCGCGCGCCGGAATGCGCGCCGCTTTTTCAAAGTGTGAGTCGAGCACTTGCAGGTAATGTTGCGCGGCGATGCGTTCGCTGTTGCCAAGCCACGCACTGACGACGTGAGCGGGGAAAACTTCCGTCAGTTCGGTTTGCCGGCTTGAACGGAGGTTGTGCCAGAGACGCGGCCACGTCGCCAAGCCGGCTCGCTTGATGATCTTCGCGAATCGAGTTCGCAGGTTGACCGCCTTCCAGTTTCCTTTCGTGGCGGCTTCACGATGTAGGCCGGCGAGAATCCAGGCGTCGGGATCGACCGGTTGCTCGAATCCGTTGGTCACGGCGTTGAAGAGTTCGTCCAGGTACGACCGTAACTCGCCGAAGATTGGGACGGCTCGTGTCCCCTTGCCGGAGTGATGCTCGGTCTTGGGCGAGTGAATCAGCAGCCGGCTTTCGGACCAATCGACATCGCTCCAACGGAGCAGACACGCCTCGGAAGGAATTCGCAGGCCACCGTATCGAGACAATGCCACCAGCAGCCGCCATTCGGCGTCAGGACACGCGGCAATCACCTTTTCGATCGTTGGTTGGTCGATGAAGCGTTGCCGCTCTGGGTTCGATTTGGGGCCGCCCCCGATGTCTTCAAACGGGTTCGAGTCGATCAGCTTCCGTTTGACGGCATCGCGAAAGAACGTGCGAGCCATGCTGCAACGCCGAGCGATTGTCGCGACGGCGAGTTTCTGTTGCTTCCGAGTCTTGGTCTTGGTGTCCGGTTTCGCCTCCGACTCCCCACCTTGCCGTTGCAGAGCGCGGCGAAAGTCATCGGCATCGCCCGCGTTGAGACTGTCGAGCGGTCGATCGGCTCCAAACACGTCGATCAGATTGGTCCGAACGTGGCCGAAGAATTGTTTCGTGTTCGGTTTCACGTCCGAGCGGCGTTGCAGGTAGGCGTCCAGAAACTTCCCCAAGGTGACTCGGTTTGCATCGTCGCGCGGATGGATCAGCCCCACCTTGACGAGCTTCTTTTCCATCTTGGGCGGCATGACAGACAGCCACTCAGCCGTTGCACGAGCCAACGGGCGGGACGGCATCATCGCTTGGTTGATGATCTCTTCAACGTGATCCGCAACGGCGATCGCAAATTTCTCGGAGCACTTGCCGAGCCGAATCGGATGGCGTTCACCATCCAGCCCTTTGAAGACGACGCGGTGATAACCATTCGGATCAGAAACGACGCTGGCCATGTTGAGACCTTTCTGCAACGCCACCCACGCGGGGCCGGGTTGCAGTCCGGCACACCGCGCAGGCGGCAAAGGTGCGAGGATGATATTCGAGGATCGGATGTTCGTCCCGATCAAACGTGGTGCCGCGCGGAGATTCGGTCTCTCCGATCATCGGCACGTCGGGAGCGTGACCTACTGTGTCGCTTTCGCTTCAGCGTCGATCCACCGTTGAAGTTCAGCCGGCGAGAAGAGCACACGCCTCCCGATCCTGACGGGCTTCAATGTTCCGGCCGGCTCGGTGAGCGTGTCGAGCAGCCGCACCGACACGTTGAGAGCCTTCGCCGCTTCATCCCGCGACAACAACAGCCGCGGCGTCTCCATCTTCTCCGGCCGGCGCAGAGCGGCCGGCAACAGTGTGGTGGCATTCATGGCGACAGTTCTCCCGACCTATCAAGAAATCATGTCCGGTGCGGATTCGTCCAAATGGGTGCGGCTCGGTTTTGATCTGCCGCTCGTGGGCCAGTCCGTTTTCGGCTTCGCGGTGGCAGGCTCATCGGGAGACACTGCCACCCAAACCTTCGCGGGCGTTCCCGATTCCGTGGCCCGCATGTTCTTGGAATCTTTGACTCGACCATCGAGGTACAGGCGGTGACGACGTGGCCGCTCGGAATTGCCGGTCATCTTCAGAGCGGTCTGAATCTCTTCGTCGGTTGCTCCGTGGTCCCCTTGGGTTTTGATGAACTCGAAAACCCGCTCGGCTTGCTTGCCGGCGAATGGCTTCATCAATCTGGCCGCCAGCTTGCTGGTGGCCGTGCGGTTGTGCGGCAACGCCTTGTCAGGTTGAGGGTCATCGGGGAACAATGTTTCGGATGTCATGGCATAATCCTTGTGCTGTGATGTCGATAGGGGATTGCAGTGGCAGTCTCAGCAGAACCGGGCGCGGCGAGTCACGATCGTTGCGTCCGGTTTTCTGTGCGGTCGCTCGAATCAGCCGGCGGTGGCTGGGCGGTGGGAGCACGTTGTCCGATTGCGGCATCTCGCGCCGCGATCACTTGGGCGAGAGTGGACTGATTCGCTGGGAACTTGAGAAAGTCGTCGGGGTCGTCGTTGAACTGGTGGAGTGCGCGAGGTTGCAGCATCTTCATTGCAACTGCCCACTCCAAATCCTTCCGAATGTCATCTTGCGACAACTCTGCCAGCAGTTTCTCAGTCCCGGCACGTTGAGCGTTTTTCCGTTGTGGACGATTTCGCGGCTCTGGCCAGCCCTTGTCGATCGGTGTTCCAGGTGGTGAGTTCTTGAGCCGGAATTCCAACGCACCTTTGCCGTATTCGGGGTGAGCCTCCAGGTAGCTCACGAGTTGCTGGACTTCCTCAAGCATGTATCTGCGATCGACGGCGAGTTGAGCGATGTTCCCAGCTTTGATGTAGCCCGTCTTTGAAAGCAATCCCTCCACCGCCTCCCTCACGCCATTTGTGGAGGTGGAGGCGGAGATTTGAGACGAAGACTGAAAACCGAAGACAGAAGGCGGAGAGCCATCGCTGGGACAATCCACGGATGATGGCGGTGGCATCTCGGTGGCATTGGCACTTGGATGGCGAGTGCCATCACGAGAGCTGCGCCACTTGGCTTCGGCACCGGCCTTGCCGCGAAGCGACTGTTGTTCGCGGTATTCGGTCTGCTTACTTCGCACGCTCTCAAGTCGTTGGTTGCGGAGTTCCCCATTGGTCTCTACGAACTTGCTCAGCACGTCGGCCGGGATCTCCGCGCCGACGATTCGAGATGCTTTGTCCTTCGGGACGAATCCCTTGTCCCATTGGTAGCAGAGCAGCCGGATATAGATTCCGACTTCCTCGTTGGTCATGGTCGAGGTGCCGACCAAAAAGTCGGCGGCGTAGAACTGAAATGCGGGAGGCTTCATCGCACGCCCCAAAGCAAAAACCCTTGGTCCGAGACTGTTGCCAACGCCTTCAACCAGCGTCCCCGCATTGAAGCGAGCAGCCTCGGACCAAGGGTTTCATTCGCGAAACGCGATGATCCGTCGTTGAAGGTTTGGCAGGGCCATCTTCAACAAAACGAATCCACCTACCAGCCGCGAGTCTTCGTATTGTGAGCAGACTGGGGGATGACTTGAGCAGGCTTGTACGAAACCAGAACGCAGGGGGCTCAATCGAACCAATCAGGGCGTTTGATTTCAAATTTGGCGAGCACAGACCTGTGAATTTTGATTTCTTTCGGTCCTCGCACGGGATGATTTTCCATTAGCCCTTCGTACCGGAGCCCATTTGCGAAATCCGTCCACGCTTGCGGCGATTTTCCAACTGCTTTCGTCGCGGAGAACACGGGATGCGCGATCTTCGTTAGCACCCAGATCGTCCACATTGTCCGGTCGCCTTCATCAACCAGTTTGGGTGTCACCGTTTTCACGCTCGCGGCAGTGTCCTGTTGCCGGTGAGCTTCCACTTCAATCGTGTGCAATTCGTTGAGCACGGGGGCGACCTTCTCGTCCGTGTCGAGAAAGCTGGAGGTTGTGGTGACGTGGCGCAGCGTCTTGGCCAGATCGGGCAGTTCTGACATGACCTGTCCGGCGAGTTTGCGGAGTTCGCTTTCGAGTCTCCGAAGGCTTTGACTGGCCTCTTCGATCAAGACACGTTGGTTGTGAGCTTCAATCGAATCAAAGGCAAACCGGGGACCGTCGCAACACGAGCGGTACGTTCGCACCGCGTCCGGGAACCCGTCGATCAAACTCCGCGCCCGCCGTTCAATCGCGGCCAATGCCGCGACACGGCCGTTCCCGTGCTGACCTGCCATCGTCCTACCCTTTGGCCACAGGCCGGGCTGGGCGAGTCGGCGGAAGGGTAGGCAACCGCAACTCAAGCCCAGCCCGCTTCGGCGAAGTGCTGTAGCTACTCAGCAGTTCGCAACCCGTGGCAACAACATCTTGCCGACTGGCGAATCGCCGAGCAACAACGACAACGTCGAACGAACCAGGCGAAGTCCCCTTTGTTGACAGGCCGTGCGCCGACTGTTGTCATGGGGACGCGGGCGTGTCGGTTGCGTCTCAGCCAAGCCACCGAGTCGATTGACCGTTTGGAGCCGTCATGTCCTCAATGGAAGTCGTCGTGGCCAGTTTGTTTTGGGTGTTCGTCATCGGAGCGTTCGGCATCCGGTTGTTTCGTACCCGCTCGGCCACGTTGGTTCTGCAAAAGTTTCTCGTCGGCGTGCATCCGCAGCCGTCCGCGTCACCGATGGTCGAGATTGTCGGACGGATGCAAGGGGTCATCGCCTTTGTGCTCAGCCTGATGGGATTCAGCCCGACCACACGGCTGACACTTGCCGGCTTAGAGTTGCGGTGCGAGTCCACCAGCTTGTTCGGACAGCGGTTGCAATTGATCCCGATTCGACAGGTCTCGAATCTCGCCGCAGGAATTCACAAGCCGATCGGCAATCTGATTTCGGCCGCGGTCATCAACGTGTCTGGCTTGTCGCTCAGTTGGACGCTGAGCTCGTTCTGGCCGATCACCGTCACCTTAGTCGTGGGCATCGCGTTGGTGGTCCTGTACGCCATCTCCAAAAAGTTCTTCGTGGAGATTCACTCACAAGGCGGTCCGCCCATCTCGCTGCTTTTCAAGCCAAACATCTTGGAAGGCGTTCCGATCGACGCCGAAAGCGCGATGGCGGTTGTGGGTGTCATCCGCGACTTGGTCATGGCGTCCGGCCCGATGCCCACGGGGTTCGGTGGCTACGGCGGCGCGATTCCACCCGCTCCCACGTCACCGTCCGCGCCGCGGCCGATTCCCGTCTCCGCTCCGGACAAGTTCAACCCCGACACGTTCCAGATCCCCACGAAAGAAATCCACGACAGCGAACTCTCCGAAGTGGTCATCGAAGACGATGATCGGGAGTCCTACGACCCATCGCCGGAAGAGACTGAGGCCGCAGCCCAAACACTGCTCACCGACGCCAAAGAGCTTGCCGCTGCCGGCAACCGCCGAAAGGCAGTCGAGATTCTCAAGGCCATCGTCAGCGAATGCTCGGAGACGCAGGCCGCCCAGCAAGCCCGCAAAACGCTGGAACGGAGCGGCATCCAGGTCTGAGTCCGGCGTAGGGGGCCGCGATTCGTGACCGACGAGGCGACCTGACGCGCGGATAGGTTCTCCGAAACCGTTTTTCCCACTCCCCTTGCCGGGAACAGCAGCGCGGTTCAACACACTTTCTTTCCCTTTTTCTCGCAGTACCTTGCGGGAGTCATCCCGATCCAACGCCCCCATCGGCCCGAACAGCCACCGAGCCAACTTCCCGCCCCGCAAACTCAACCATCGCCCGCCGAGCATCTGCCGACAGCATCGGCCACGCCGCCACGATCATTGCCAAGCCGGCATCGTCATCGACTAAGATCAAGCCCGCGTCATCCCGCGCGCCGGATTGCGCGCCGCTTTCACTACCGAAGGCGGCTTTTCCCGTGGTTTCATGGGGGGGAATCGAATCCCTCTGGGCGTGCCTTCCCAAATCCGAACCCTCGGATCTCCGAGGGTTTTGCAATTTCGGTGACTCGATGCGTCTCAAAAACACCACTTGCAGGCGTAGCGCGCGCCGGAATGCACGCCGCTTTTTCAAAGTGAGAACCGAGCACTTGCATTGGGATGCACGCCCGACGGGATATTGAACGGCTCGAAGCCACCTTTGAAGTCTTTCAAAGTCGCTTCGATCAGGAAGGCCTTCCACCGGAACCGGGCGAGCCGAGCGCATGATGCCAGGAAACGCTCACCCTACGTCACCGCGCAAACGACGGTGTCCGCGAGGCTCTTGCGTTCCAAGCAAAGTGTGGCCTCCATTTCCTCCACGGTGTAGTCGCCCGTTTTCAATGACTTCCGCCGCTCGCCGGCAATCCAGTTCGGATGATTGGCGAACAGCGGAAGAGGTTGCTTCTCTCGCGTATCTTCCAGCACGACAGGCTTCGGGACACCCGCGATGCGAAGGATGCTCCGCCCATTGCGAGTCACTTGAAGCCGCCTGGCGCTCGCCGAAACGAAGCGAGCGGATTGGTCCGTCATTGCAAGCCCATCACGTTGTTAGAACAAAATGCAGAGGCCATTCGGGAAGCGTCGAGAGCCCGGTGCGGCTCGGCATTGGAAATTGAGGTCTCCTCACGGATGAGGTAGTCGGTCTGGAGCCAGTTTTCCGGTTTTGATAGAAGCCCGCCCCTTCTTCACGCGGAGCGTGAGAGACTTCAGGCAAGGAGGCCACTTCATGGCGAACGAACAATCATTGCGAATTGCGGTCTTGGCGGGCGGGACATCTCGCGAGCGGAATATCAGCTTAGAAAGCGGTGACGCGGTCTCGAAGAGTTTGTCTGGTCTCGGACATATCGTCTCGCGCATTGATCCGGCGCACATCGACCTGCATGCGCTTGATTGGTCCACCTTCGATGTCGCGTTCCTCGCGCTGCATGGCACGTTTGGTGAGGACGGCCACGTTCAACAGATTTTGGAAGACGCCGGCATCCCGTTTACTGGCAGCGATTCGGTCAGTTCTCGATTGGCGTTCAGCAAGTCGGCCGCCAAGGAACGCTTCATCCAAAACGGAGTGCCGACGCCGGCCTATGTACTCATCCACGAATCCGACAGCGCGGCACGCATCCAACAACTCGCCAGCACGCTCGGATTTCCGCTCGCCGTCAAACCAGATGGGCAGGGTTCCAGTCTGGGGGTGACGATCGTTCGCACTCCGGAAGAGTTGCCGCAAGCGCTGGCTCGCTGCTTTCATTTCGATCCGTTTGGGTTGCTGGAGGTCGCGATTGAAGGCACCGAGTGGACTCTAGGTATACTCGACGGCGAACCGCTCCCATTGATCCAGATCGAAACCGGCCGAGGCTTCTTCGACTATGAGGCCAAGTACGAAGACGATGACACACAGTACCTCTTCGAGTTCGCGTTCCCGACCAGCGTCATCAAGGCCATCGAGAATGCTGGCCGCCGCGCGTATGAGTCACTCGGCTGTCGTGGCCTCGCTCGTGTGGACTTGCGGCTCGATCGTTTCAATGAGCCTTGGCTGCTGGAAGTCAACACAATCCCCGGCATGACCAGCCACAGCCTCGTCCCCAAGGCCGCGGCACGAGTGCGGCTCAGCCTGGGAGCGATCTGCGAGCGATCGATTCGCAACTGCTTGCACCGCAAACCAACACCGCCCGCCAAACAAAACTTGCTGTCGGCAACGTAACCGCGACCTCACAATGTCTGCTCACATTCCAGATGACTCTGATCCGTCGCTTCAACGACCTGCGACTCCGACCGAGCAACTTCTGAGTTGGCTCATTCAGCCGAACCTGTTGCTCGCGCTGTCGTGCGTGGTCGCGGCCTGGGTGTTTCTCCCAAAGCTGGGCGTGCGGTTTCCGGATCTCCACGACCATCAACAATACCGCTTGCAGACCGCACAGATCGAAATCACTCCACCACCACGTTGGGTGCCGACCGACTTGGCCGAGCAAGTCGCGCGGCGAGCGGGGTTGCCAGGCGAGCTTTCGTTGCTCGACAAAGACATCACACGCCGCGTGGCCGAAGCGTTCGAGCGGCATCCCTGGGTGAAAGGGCGCGTGCGCGTCAGCACCTCGGTGCCGGCCCGGATGCGTGTGGAGCTCGAATACCGCGAACCGGTGGCGATGGTCCGAGTTACTTCCGCTGCCGGCCTGTACCCGATCGACGCCGAGGCAACGCTGCTGCCATCGGCCGATTTCGCACCGGCGGAAATTCCCAAGTATCCGCTGATCGATTACGTCAAAACTCCGCCACGCGGAGCCGAGGGGACCGTTTGGAAAGAAGACGGCGTGATCGCGGCGGCGCGACTGGCCGTTCTGCTCAAGCCGTACTGGCAGCAGTTCGGGTTGCAGTCGATCCGCGTGCCGGAGAACTCGGACAACCAGCTCGCGTGGGAGGATCTGAATTTGCAACTCGCGACCCGTGGCGGTTCGCGAGTGATCTGGGGCCGAGCACCCGGAGCCAAGCATCCCGGAGAACTCCTGGCCGAGAAGAAGATCGAACGGATCAAGTTCTATCTCAAACATCACGGCCCATTCGATGCGGCACACGGCCCGTACGAGTACGACATCACGCAATGGCGTGACATCTCTCGGAAGCCGATCGCCGATCATGGCTCAACGCTAAGACGCTGAGGGTTTGCGTTTCGCCGGCGCTTTTTTCTTGGACGCCTTGCGTTTCTTCTTTGGCGTTTCGACGGGCTTGAACTGCGCCAGTTCGACGGTGTCGTGAACGTCGTTCGGATCTTCGTCCAGGGCGGTTCCCACGCTCTGGGCCAACTTGTCGAATTCGAACCGTCCTCCCGTTCGCAAAACGGCCGTGGCCAGTTCGAGCGTCTCGGCATCGATACCGCTGTCGCGCATGTGTTTGAGTGTCGCGTCGATGTCGTACTTCACACGGCGCAGTTCGACCTTGCCATTTTCGATGATCGCATAGGCCGCACGCGGATCGCCGTCGCGCGGCTGACCGACGCTGCCGGGGTTGATGACCATCGGCCCGTCGAGTTGCAACGCGAACGGGATGTGCGTGTGGCCAACGAGGATGAAATCCGCGTCGACGCCTTTGAGCCGCGCTTGCCACGCGGACTTGTCGTCCCGCAAATATTCGTCGAACGGATCGCGCGGAGTCGCGTGAACCAGGAAAAAGCGTTTTTTGTCGAGCGTCACCTTACGAGTGACCGGAAGCCGAGTCAGGAATTTCATGTGCAGCGGTGAGAGCACCTTCCAATGCAGCGGCCGAGTCGCGGCCGCTAACTGATGCAATCCGTTGCTCTTTACGACAGGGATTCGTTGTGCGACCGCGTGATCATGATTGCCACGCACCGAGACCGCCGCGTGCTTGCGGATCCAATCCACACATGGCACGGGATCGGTGGCATAATCGACTAAATCGCCAACGAATAAACACGCATCGAACGGCTCTTGGATCGCCGCCAGCGCCGGCCAATTGGAATGGATATCCGCCAGAACCAAGATGCGCATGAGCGACCTTTCGCGGACCTGCTGAACCACCCAAATCCTCAAATCGGGAGGGCCACGATCCTCCACATGGAATTGTGCCATTTCCGTCATTTTAGACGAGATGACCAGCAACACCTTGACCTTCTGCATTCTAGCCGGGTCTAATTTCCTGGCCTACGGATCGAGTCCCTCGTAATCCCAGGAGCGAAACGGTGGCGGAGCGACCTGTTTCCCAACAAACTCTGCGCGAGCAATTCACGAACGCCGAACAGCTCACTAAACAGCTGGTCGATCATCTCGAGCACAATCTGCTGCCCAAAATCCACGACCTCAAAAAACTCGTCCAGACGGAACTCAAGGGCGAAGCGGTCGCCGAAGACATCACGGTGCGGAATCACGCTTCGGAAGTCCTCGAAAGCGCCCGCTTTGCGGACGAGGTTAGCGACAAAATGGCGGCCTATTTCACTTCCATCAATCAGTCCGTCGCCCGGATCATTGGTCCTCAATAACCACTGCCGGCCGTTTGGCCTCATGCGGCGAACCGCACTTCTCGTCATCAAATCGAACATAGACTGTCAGTTGAACGTTCCGGTTCCAGCGGAACCATTCGTGTTGCCCCCTTGTCATGACACTGCCTCCGCCTGAACGCGGTACTTCTCGGGAAATCATGGATCAGCCTCATTCCGATTCCGCTGTTGCTCCGCAGCCGCCCACGACGGCCTATCGCCCCGTGCGCGTCGGGCAAGGAGCGGAAACGGTAATCAATCCCGAACGCCGCGGCGTTTCGCTGCCGCTGCCGGAAGGACCTGGGTTGCCCACGTCATCGGTATGGCTGCGGTTGTTTCCGTCCGAGGTCGATTACCAAGACCCCGCTCAAGTCCCCGCACCGGCCGGTTTGAAACTGGGGCACTTTGAGATTCAAGCCCGCATCGGCGCGGGAGGCATGGGTGCCGTCTTTCATGCGATGGACACGCGATTGCAGCGTGCGGTCGCACTGAAAATTCTTTCGCCCAGTTTGTCGCGCGACGACGCGGCGGTGCAGCGATTCCGAAACGAAGCCCGCGCGGCCGCACGGCTCGACAACGAGAACGTCGCTCGCGTGTACTTCATCGGTGAAGAACTCGGTCTGCACTTCATCGCCTTTGAATTCATCTCCGGAACCAACTTGCGAGAGTTGATTCGTGAGCGAACCCGCATCGATCCCATCGAGGCGGTCAACTTCGTCTTGCAGATCGCTTCTGCGTTGCGGCACACCTCAACCAACGGTGTCGTACATCGCGACATCAAGCCATCGAACATCATCATCACGCCGTCGGGCCGAGCGAAGTTGGTGGATTTGGGTTTGGCTCGCAAAGAGAGCACCGAATCCACGCCCGATCTGACACTGGCCGGCACAACGCTGGGCACCTTTGACTACATCTCTCCCGAGCAAGCCAAAGACCCGCGCAATGTCGATGTCCGAAGCGACATCTATTCGCTGGGCTGCACGCTGTACCACATGCTCACCGGCGAGCCGCCGTATCCCGAAGGAACCGTGCTCAAAAAGTTACTCGATCATCAAAGTGGCGAGCCACCCGATCCCGCCAAGAAGAATCGACGTGTCTCGGACGACCTTTCGCTGGTCTGCCGCAAGATGATGGCCAGCGATCAAAAGCGGCGCTATCAAACGCCCGATCAATTGATTCACGACTTGATGATGATCGCCGGCTCGCTGGGGCTGCGCGGCGTCAGCCCGGAGGGGCTGATCTGGTTGAAGTCACAGCATTCGATGTCCGATTTCTGGCGACACAACGTGGGCGTGATCGCGATGGCCGCGCTGTTGATCGTGATCGTCGTCGGGATTGGATGGTTCCCAAATCTTGGCAGTGGTCGGTCGCAGGCCGAGTCCCTGAATCAGCACGGCAACAATCTGCAGACGACGCAGAACAACGTGGCCGCGAAAGGGACGGATACGAACTCCACCGCCAAAAAAGAACTCGATCCGCCGGAAGACGACCCGAACTCTGGCACTTCGGCACTCACTGAGGGCGGGGGACAAACAACTTCCGTCGCGATGGGCCACGGAACGCCCGCAGGCGTTCGCGGTTCCTCGTTGCCATCGATGCCGCTGTTTCCTGGTTGGCCTCACAATCTGTTCGACGATTCTCAAGACCCCTTGATCGCCTCAGCGGTGATCCGTCCCGATTCCGCGTTGCAGGCCGGTGTGGACAGATCCAAGACGGTTGACAGCGTGATTGGTCGAGACTCAACCAGTGACTCTCCACGCACATCGACCAGCGGTGCGGTCGCCGAACCGCGCGACACTAACACGGCAGCCGAGAAGCCCGCCGCAACAACCGAGGAAGCTAACGGCGTGTTTGTGATGGCTACCGACAGCTCAACCGCAAAACGATTTCCGACGCTCGAAGCCGCTTGCGCGGCGGTGACGGACGGCAGCGTCATCGAACTCCGATTCAATGACCGCCGCGCCGAAAAGCCGCTGCGACTGAGCAAGAAGAATGTCACGATCCGCGCCGCCCGCGGCTTTCACCCGATTGTCGAATTCGCATTGGGCAGCGTCGCGGCCGATGCGCACTTGCGGCTGATCGAAGTCAGCAGCGGCCCGGTGCAGATCAACAACGTCGCCTTTGAAATCTCCGTTCCGTCGTTCTTCGCCGTGGATCGCATCAGTCTGTTCGGCGTCGATCGGGCGGAGCAACTCCGGCTGCAAGGAGTCGCCATCACGTTGAACAATCCTGGCCAGCGGCCAACCGCGCTGTTCGACATTTCGTCCGAGCCGGGCCAGATGTTGGCTGACATGAAGATGAATACCAATGGCATGTCCCGCGACCCATTGGAAATCGAATTGACTGAGTGCTTCGTGCGCGGCCACGGAGATTTGTTCCACGTCCGCAACACCAAGCCCGGACGTTTGTCACTGCGCGACACCGCCGTTGCGTTGGATGGTTCTCTGCTTCGCGTCGAAGGTCATTCCGATAAGCCCGCCGAGCAGACGCGGCTTGAATTGCGGCTCGAGCATGTCACTGCGGTGGTCGGCCAGAATCTGGTGCGACTCGACAGCGGCGATCTGCCGCGTGAGTTGCCCGTCGTGGATGTCAAAGCTCGCAACAATGTGCTGAGCACGGTCGGCAGCAACTCCTTGATCGCGATGAGTGGCAACACCAGCGATTCTGACTTCCGCAATAAGAACTTCGTCTGGTTGGGAGAACGAAACTACTACGACCGCTGCCAATCCTTCTGGACCTTCGTGTCCGGCGAACCGTTCGACTTCGATGATTGGAAAGCGAAATGGGGATCGACAGGGGATGTCGGTGCTTCCAACGAGAAGCTGACTTGGCTTTCCGAGCGAACTGACATGGCCACGATCTCGCTCGACTCGCTAACGCTGGATCGCAATGGTCCGTCGCCGAACCCCGGCCTCAACGCCGCAACCGATGGCAACAACGCAGGTGCGGACATCGCCAAACTCCCCCGCACAGTGGAACCGGAACTGCGCAACGAATAGTTGCAGCGATTGTTGTGACCCCAATTATGGGATCGAGTCCGAGCCAATCTTGTGAGCACCACTTCTGTGAGACCGCATCAGTAGCGGTCGCTACCTACGAGCGCTCACGGCTTGGAAATCGCTTCGTCCAAGTTTAGCAACAGGCTGGCCACCGTCGTCCAGGAGGCGAGTTCTTGATCGCTCAAGGACATTTCTCTTGGTGCGCGACCGACGGCCAGCAACTTTTCAGCGGCGGCGCGATCTCGGCCGAATTGTGTTTGAGCCGCTCGCAGTGTCTCGGCAAGGACACGCTGTTCGACGGCTGTCGGACGGCGACTAATGATCTTCTCAAAGACGAATTGAATGCGTTCGCTTTCGGTCTTCGCTTCGGTCATCACTTGCTCTGCTAATTTGCGTGCGGCTTCGACGAACGTGGGATCGTTGAGCAGTACCAACGCTTGCAAAGGAGTATTTGTGCGAGCGCGGCGAATCAAACAGAACTCGCGATCAGGCGCGTCCAACGTGGTCATTCCAGGTGGCGGACAGGTTCGCTTCCAAAACGTGTACATGCCGCGGCGATACACCCCTTCGCCAGGGTCGGCGACGTATTTGTCGCGACGTTCCACTGACACATCTTCCCACAACCCATCCGGCTGGTAGGGCTTCACGCTCGGCCCGCCGAGCCGTTCTCGCAACAGTCCGCTGATCGCCAGCGCGTTGTCCCGCACGGTCTCGGCCGCCAGTCGATAGCGTGGCCCGCGCCACAGCAATCGGTTTCGCGGATCGCGTTCGAGCGCGTCGTGGACAACGCTGCTAGCGTCGGTCGCGGACGCTGGCAGCGTCCGCCACGATGACGACTGGCGATACGTCGCGCTCGTCACAATCAGTTTCAAGATCGCCCGTTGATCCCAACCCGTGCGGATCAATTCGGTCGCCAGCCAGTCGAGCAATTCCGCATGACTCGGCAATGCGCCTTGCACGCCGAAATCTTCGGCAGTCTCGACCAAACCAGTTCCGAACAGCATCTCCCACCAACGATTGACCGCCACTCGAGACGTCAGTGGATGAGTCGGGCTGGTTAGCCAACGAGCCAGTCCCGCACGATCGGCGAGCACATCTTTCGGCAAGCTCGAAAACACAGACGGAATGCCGGCAGTGACTTCCTCGCCCCGTTGGTCGTACTGTCCGCGACGCAGCAGGAAGATCGAGCGACGCGGTGTTTGTTCCTGCATAACCATTGTGACTGGGATGGCCTTGTCGAGTTCCGCAAGCTGACGCGGTAGATCAGCGAGCTGAGACTTCAACTTCCGCGACTCGGCATCAATCCGGTCCAGATAAAACTGTCGCAACATCGTCTTCTGAGACTCCGACCGTTCCGCCGGCGCAACAGCGAGGATGTCCTTCAGTCGGCCAAGCGTCTGACCGGCGGCCAGCAAAACGGCCTCATCGGCAGACAGTTCCACGGCGTAAAGCTGCACGTCGTCGATCTGTCCTTGGAACGGAACCGACGAACTCCGTTTGCCGATGTGAAACGGCTTGTCGGTCTTCAGCGTTCCATCGAGCACGTTGCTGGTCGTCGTATCATGCGGTTGCGGCTTGCCATCGACGTAGAACTTCACCCCCGTCGCGCGGCGCGAGCCATCGTAGGTCACGACCACATGATGCCACTCGTTGAGCGACAGCGGCTGTTTCGTCACGACCTTGAAGGCTTTGTCCGGCCAGTGATGCGCGAAGTGACTGCAAACCTTGGCTCCTTCCAGAATGATGTCGTAGCCACGAAACCCATTCGCGTCATCGTTCTTGGAGAGCACCGTCGTCGGCGAATTCGATGTCGGCCGAATCCACGCGGCGAACGAAAACTTTTCGTTGCTGTCGAACGATCCGACATCACCGACCTCAACGAACGTGTTGCCATCGAAGTCCAACGCGCCACTCAGTTTGCCTGGCACACGCGCCACTTTGCCGCGAATCGTCCCACGTCGCGCTGGGGTTATGGCATCGCCGATCTGATCGCCGTCCAATTCATCCAGCGGAAAATGGGCGATCAATCCGGCCGGCCCCGCTTTGGCGATCTCTTCAGAGGTGAGACTCTTCTCCCAACGAGCCACATCCGTGTCGATGTTCGCTTCACGTTGTTTAAGCAACGCTTCGAGTTCCGTCTTGCTGCGTTGCAGGCGATCCATTTCCGCCTGTTGTTCGCGCGACGGCACCTTGAGCAGCGGTTCGGCCATGCGGCCTTGGTTGTAGCCGACAACACGATCCGGCACGTTGTTGAAGAACGCGGCGAACTGGTAGTACTCACGCTGAGTCAGCGGATCGAACTTGTGGTCGTGGCAGCGAGCACACTGGAACGACAGGCCCATGACAACTGTTGCCGTCGTATGGGCGCGGTCGGCGACATACTCGACGTGATATTCCTCCTCGATGATGCCGCCCTCGGTCGTCAGCACATGATTGCGATTGAACCCTGTGGCGACTCGCTGAGCCAACGTCGCGTTCGGCAGCAAATCGCCGGCAAGTTGCTCGGTAAGGAATTGGTCGTACGGCATCCCACTGGCAAAGGCGTCGATCACCCAATCGCGCCACGGCCACATCGAACGGGTTTCGTCGTTGTTGTAGCCGTTCGTGTCGGCATACCGGGCTGCATCCAGCCAGTGCATCGCCATCCGCTCGGCATAGCGAGGAGAGACGAGCAATCGATCAACGACTTTCTCGAAAGCATCCGGTGAATCGTCGGCCAAGAAGTTTCGCACCTCGTTCAATGACGGCGGCAGGCCAGTCAAGTCGAGCGTGACTCGGCGGACCAACGTCTCCTTGGAAGCCTGCGGCGACGGAGAGAGCCCTTCGGCATCGAGTCGCGTGAGGATGAAGTGATCGATCGGATTGTTCGTAGTTCCGCCTTTAGGCGGTATTCGGATTCCGCCTAAAGGCGGGACTACGAACTTGGGCACCGCCGGCCGTTGTGGTGGAACGAACGCCCAATGCTGAGCGTACTCGGCACCTTGTTCGACCCAATGCCGCAGCGTTTCCCTTTGAGCGGCCGTCAGCGGCTTCTTTGCACTCGGCGGCGGCATCACGAGGTCGGCGTCGCGCGAGTTGATCCGAGCGATCAGTTCGCTGGCGGCCGGCTGGCCGGGAGTCACCGCGACTTTTCCAGATTCGGTCGTCGCGATGGCGGTGTCTCGCCGATCCAACCGCAGCTTTGCCTCGCGAGTGGCTTCGTCGGCTCCATGACAGCTCCAGCAATGATTGGCCAGGATCGGCCGCACGTCGCGAGCAAAGTCGATGCGCGTGTTCGCAGCCGGGGATTGTGCGCTGGCCTCGGAAGTCGCGAAGTACGCGACAAATAAAAGGACAAACAAAAGTAGTCGCCCAGGCGAGCGGGGCGGCGTCAGCCACCCGGTTGTATCACGATCGAACCGGGGGGCTGACGCCGCCCCGCTCGCCTGCATCGTTTTCTTTTTCTTTCTCGTCCGCATATTGGTCGATCAATCCTTGGGTTCGGGGCGATTGGGTGGCAGCGGTGACTCCTGATCGCGCGGCCTGTGAGTCCCGTCGAACGGTCCTGGCCTCGCTTTTTTATCGCGCCGGTCGTCGCCGTCAGGAGGGCCTACGCCAGGCCGAATTCGGTTGACCATGTCCTCCAGGAATCGCCGCATGTCCGGAGTGCCGAGCATCTGCTGTAACTCGGCAATCCCAGGAACCTGATCCTTCACGAAGTGCAGGACGAGTTCCTGTTCGCGGTCCTTGGGATTCATGGCGTTCAGCCGCGTTCGTTCCGATTCTGAGAGTTTTTCGATCTGAGCATTCTGGAGATCGAGGCGAGGACGATGATCCTCGATCGTTCGCAGAGTCTCCGTGACCAGCCCGCGCATCGTCACCATGACGAGCAATGCGCCACGAGGATCGGGCTGATTGGGCCGTGAATTCGGAGGGAGATTTCGATTGCCGGCGAATTGCCGAACTGGCCCGTCCGGCAAGGCCGCGAAAACTTTGTCGATGACCTCACTGCCTGGTCCAAAGATGCGAACGCTAGGCGGTGCAAGCGGTCGTCGTTCCAAGCACAGCTTTAGCACGCGAACTTTTCGCGAGAAATCATCCAGCTTTATGAGCTCGTCTCGCGTCTCGGTGGGCAGCTCGCGTTCGAGAACTCGGATGATCGCCTCCATCTCCGGCACGCCCGTTCCAATGCGATCCGCGAGCGGCATCGCGAACTCACCGAATAAACGCTCGATGGTTCTCTGGCGGAGGTTGTTGTTGTTCTGACCAAACGGCGGCCCGTCCGGACGACGCTCCGACGGAAATGGTTCGGGCCTCTCGCCGGGCGGCGGACGGCGGCGAAACTTTTCAACTAACTGCCGACGCGCCTCCGGATCCTGCGCTTGTCGCAGCTCATGCCGATCGACGGGCGAAAGCGACTCGGCCCAGAGTTGATAATCGCGAAAAGCGGCGTTGAGTTTGGGATCGCTTTCGATCTCGTGCTGCAATTTCTTCAGCCGATCGCGTTCGGCGGGAGTCATCTCACGATACCGCTGGTAGTTCTCTTCCAAACGCTGTCGCTCGGCGACCGTCATCCCATTGAGCCGCTGCCGATTCGCTTCGCGCTGCGGAGGGATCGGTCCATCCGCCGCCAACAGCCACGGCAGCAGCGACAAGCTGAGTGTCAGCGCGATCGCCGCCAATCGTCCTCCGGCTTTACTCAGCCCCCGATCAACGCGGAGGGAGTGGTCTACGCTCATCCCGATCCCTTTCGCGTTGGAAGTCTCGAAGAAACTGTGCATCGCCAATCTCGCGATACACGTCGAGCCGTTCGATCAAAGCCAGATCGTCCAGCCAAACATCGTTGTCCGGCCGAGCGGTCATGCGGCCCACAACAAATCCCACCAAACTGACTGCGACCAATCCCGCGGACCAAGCCACCAGCCGGGGAATTCTGAATTGTTTCCGTCGCGTCGTATCGATCACGATAGTGGGCGAGGCACTGTGCTCGTTCGGCAGTGCCGTTGTTGGGCCGGACACCTTTAACGACGTCAACGTCCGGCTGCTGAACTCGCCCGAAGCGTTTGGCCGAGGCAGCAGGTCGAGCATATCCCACGCACGATTCAACTGCTCGACCTCAGCCCGCATCGCCGGATCGCTGGCCAACGACTGCTCCACGTCGCGTGCGTCGCTCTCCGGCAGTTCGCCGTCGAGGTACGCGACCAACTTTTCGGTGAAGGTGGGTGATGTGGGATGTTCGTTGGACATGATTTCGTAGCACAGGCGGCCCGCCTGTGATTTCTTCAATACGTTTTCAACGACCGAGCAGGCGAGCCGCCTGCTCTACGATTTCACAAATACGGCTCCAAATACGCTCGCAGATTCTCTCTTGCCCGCGACAGCAGCGACTTCACCGCTTGCGGCGAAAGGTCCATCGCTTCGGCGATGTCGATGTAGCTCATTTGCTCAAACTTGTGCAGCAGCACCGCCATCTTCTGCCGCTCGTTGAGCGATTCGAGCGCGGCCTGCACCACCTTCTGGGATTCGGCCCGATCCAGCACACGAGCCGGCATCAACGCCGACTTCTCCGCCAAAAACTGTTCCTGCGGCCGAGCCTCCAACGGGCCCGAATCGCTCCCGGCCAGTGATGCCTCGCGCCGCCGGGCACCGTCGCGCCGCCAGTTGCTCGCCAGGTTGTTGGCGATGTGAAACATCCACGTCGAGAATTTTGCTTTGGCCTCGTACTTCGATCGATTGCGATAAATCCGCAAGAAGACTTCCTGACCGAGATCCTCCGCCGCCTCTTGATTGCCCAGCAGGTGATACAGCACGCCCACTAAACGGTCCTGATAAGCCTCGACCAACTGTGAAAACGCCGCGTCGTCCCCGCGCTTCGCGCGCAGCATCAGTTGCACGTCCGGGTCGTGCAGATACTGCGAAAGTGCGGGATCGGATTTCACCACGTCCGGACTTTCCGTTGGAGTGACGTCGAGGCATTCAACCCATTCGCGGCCAAAAGGTTTCTCGCTCGGATCAAAAGCGGGCAGAGTATAGCCGTCGCCGGAAAGGACGACATACGAGGAGCGACGCACGACCCTTTTCAATTCAACTCGACCGCTTCTTCCCAATGCTCATACAGCCGAACCAGATCGGATCGCAATTGCTCGGTTGCCGTCATGACCTCTTTGACTCGACGACCGTCGCGCAGCACGTCGGGATTGCAGAGATCGGCTTCGAGCGTTCGCAACTTGTCCTCGGCCGACGCGATGTCCGACTCGATGTCGGCGGTTTTCCGAAATGGGAACTGGCGTTTGCGCCGAGATGGTGCGTTTGAAGATTCTGGCAGAGGAGATAACGCCTGCCGGCTGTCGGCAATCGGCTTTCGGCTGGACAACTCGGCATTGATCGCTTTGCGGAAAGCGACGAAGGCCGAGTAGTTCCCCTCGAAGAATTTCCAACCGGGATCGCCGACGGACGGGTCGAGCACGATCACGTTGCTGGCGACCTGATCGAGGAAATAGCGGTCGTGGCTGACGAACAGCAGCGTGCCGTCAAATTTCTTCAACGCCTCTTCCAGCGACGCTCGCGCCCACAGATCGAGATGGTTGGTTGGTTCGTCGAGCACAAACACGTTGGCGTTCATCGCCGAGAGTTTGGCCAGAGCCACGCGGCTCTTCTCGCCACCGCTCATCGTGCTGACAAGCTGAAAGACCATGTCCCCACGCACACCGAACTGTGCCAGCAGGTCACGAGCTTTCGCCGGAGCGAACTCAGGATTGTCGCTCGGCCGGACGGCATTCACTGCGTCCATGTCCGTCGGCAAGCTGTTGAGTTGCTGATCGTAGTAAGCCAACTTCACGTTCGTGCCCAACCGGACTTGCCCGGAGTCCGCCTTCAGCTCACCGAGTAACGTCCGTAGTAGCGTCGTCTTGCCGCTGCCGTTCGGGCCGAGCAATCCGATGCGGTCGCCACGATTCACTCGCAACGTGACGTCCCGAAACAATGGCTGTCCGGGAACGAAGCCTTTCGACAAATTACTGGCGTCGATGACGATGTCGCCGGTGCGGCTCGCCGAACCGAACTGGATTCGCGGGCGTGGAATCTCCTGCGGCAGATCGACGATCGACGCCTCCAGCCGCTCCAACTTCTTGACTCGATCCTGAGCCTGCGTCGTCTTGTTGCCGGCGATGTGCTTGCGGATGAACTCTTCGAGCTTCGCCTTCTCTTCCATCTGCGCGGCGTTGGTCTTTCTCGCTAACTCGTTCCGCTCTTCACGCAGCTTCCAGTAAGCCGAGAAGTTGCCCGGATAGTCCGTCAGCTTGCCGCGAAACATCTCGAAGATGCGGTTCGTAACTTTATCGAGGAAGTACCGGTCGTGGCTGACGACGATCATCGCCTGATCGCACCGCGACAGATAATCCTCCAGCCATTCGGTGGCGGAAATGTCGAGATGATTCGTCGGCTCGTCGAGCAGCATCACGTTCGGCGACCGCAGCAAGACCCGCGCGAGCAGCACGCGATTCTGCTGGCCGCCGCTGAAAGTCTTCAGCGGCCGATCGTAGTCCGCTCGCTGAAAGCCCAAGCCATCGAGCACCTCATCGACGCGATGGTCGATGTGATGCGCGTCGAGCCGGTCGAGTTCGTGTTGGATGAAGTCGTATCTTTCGTGGAGCAGGCGGCTCGCCTGCTCGGACACAGGCGGGCCGCCTGTGCTTCGGTGCAGCTCAGCGATCTGATCGGCCAGCCGGAGCGCCTCTTCTTGCAGTTCGTAGAGATGCCGCAGCCCGATTTTGGCTTCGGCGATCAACGTCTGCTCGTCGTCGAACTTGGCTTCCTGTTCGAGCATCGCGATGTCACACGTCGAATGCTTCTCGACCTGTCCAACATCCGGCTCATCGACGCCGGCCAGAATCTTCATCAACGTGGACTTGCCGGTTCCGTTCGGACCGACCAGCCCGACCCGGTCCCCTGGCCGAACATCAAAGTTGATGTCGGCAAACACCGGGGCAGTATCAAACTGACGAAGCAGGTCTCGTGCGGAGAGCAGAATCATGCGGCGAGTCGGTGGCGGGCAGTGAAGAGTGGACGGCTGAAGGTTGAGCAGACTTCCGTCGCTCCGCAAGCCCGTTGCCGCGAATGGTGCAAATCCGAATCAAATCTCGCATCGTCCAGTTAAGTCCGAGCGGTTGCGACCGGTTTCTCTGCGGCCTATTCTCCGATTTGCACTGCCTCAAAACCCTTAACCCACGAACTGCTCATGCCTATCACGATCAACGTCGGACATAGCCCGGACCCAGATGATGCCTTCATGTTTCACGCGTTGGCGAACGACAAAATCCCGACCGGAAACTATCGCTTCACGCACACCCTGCAGGACATCGAAACGCTGAATCACCGCTCACAGCGCGGCGAACTTGAGCTGACTGCGGTCAGCCTACACGGCTACGCCTACGTCACCGACAAGTACGCTCTGTGTGCTTGCGGGGCGAGCATGGGAGACAACTACGGCCCGATGGTCGTCACTCGCCAGCCAATGGGCCTCGGCGACTTGCGAGGCAAAAAGATCGCCGTCCCGGGCACGCTGACGACAGCGTTTCTCGCACTGAAGCTGTGCCTCGGCGACACGTTCACGTTTGAGGTGCATCCGTTCGACGAGATTCTCAACATCGTCGAAGCGGGCAAGGCTGACGCGGGACTCATCATCCACGAGGGCCAGCTCACCTTCCAAAATCAGGGACTGCACTTGGTGGTCGATCTCGGCCGCTGGTGGCATGACGACACCGGCCTGCCGCTCCCGCTGGGAGGCAACGCGATTCGCAAAGACCTCGGACGACAAGGAATGGAAGAGGTCACGGCGTTGCTCAAGCAGAGCATTCAATACGGGCTTGATCACCGAGCCGAAGCACTTGCTCACGCGCTGCAATACGGCCGCGACCTCGATCGCAGCCAAGCGGACAAATTCGTCGGCATGTACGTCAACGACTGGACGCTCGACTTCGGCCCTCGCGGCCGCGAGGCTGTGTTGCTGTTGCTGAAACGCGCATACGAAGCTCGCATCATTCCGAAGCCGGTCGTGTTGGAGTTCATCGGCTAAGGTGTCACGAATAGAGAATTGGTCGCCAACAAATCAGCCGCAGGGCGCTAGCCCCGGTTCGTCTTGAAAATCACTGGGGCTAGCGTCCTGCGGCTGATTAGAGTTTTTGAACTGGAGAAGTAAGTCATGTCCTCCTCGATCTATTTGCAGTCACTCTTCGGCCTCGACGGACTGACCGCCGTGGTTATCGGCGGCACGGGTACATTGGGCGGCGCATTTTGCGATGCCCTCGCCGGAGCCGGAGCACACGTCCTGGTCGTCGGTCGCGATGAAGTGGATGGCAACGCGCGTGTCGCCACCATCCAGCAAGCTGGTGGCAGTGCGGAGTTCTTTCGAGCCGACTCGACCAGCCGCGCCGACTTGGAAGCAATCGTCGCGCATCTCGATACGAACGGCCGCAACTGCGACGTGCTGATCAATGGGGCCGGAACGAACTCGCCGACGCCGTTCCTCGAAATCACCGATGAGGAGTGGGACCGCATCTTCAACATCAATGTCCGAGCGTTGCGACTGGCGTGTCAGGTTTTCGGCAAGTTTCTGCTCGACAAGGGGCGGACTGGTTCGATCATCAACATCGCATCGCTCAGTTCGGTGATTCCGCTGTCGCGAGTTTTTACCTACTCGGCGTCGAAGGCGGCGGTGCTCAATCTGACGCTGAATCTGGCTCGCGAGTGGGCCACAAAAGGCATTCGCGTCAACGCCCTCTCGCCGGGCTTTTTCCCCGCCGAGCAGAACCGCAAAGTGCTCACTCCCGACCGCGTCGAGAACATTATGCGGCACACGCCGATGAACCGCTTCGGCAATCCCGACGAATTGGCCGGAGCGATCCTGCTGATAGCTTCGCCGAAAGCCGGCAGCTTCCTGACCGGCGAGAACATCGTCGTCGACGGCGGCTTCCTGTCGATGACGATTTGAACGCTCGTAGTGACCGCAATTATGCGGTCGCTCGAAATCTCTCGACCCGATGAATCGGGTCACTACGAGCGCCGTTCGCGCCAGTGCTTCAGATCAGCGACGATCACGAAGCTGATAATGACCAGCAGAAACCACGAGCAACTTCTGCATGGAGACGGCGGTCCAACGAGCGGTTTGCTCTGGATAGACCCACGCACCGAAGAACGTGGCAATGTTCTCGGCCACCCAGATGAAGAAGCCAATCAGGAAGAACGACAGCACCAGCGGCATTCGGCGGCGGGCTTTCCAAACGGTGAAATAGACCTGCGTTCGCCAGAAGAACACGAAGACCAGCGGAATCAGCACCAGACGCACGTCGCGCACAAAGGCGTTCGTGAAGAAGTTAGCGTAGACCGCCGCACACAGCAGGATGCTCAACCGATACGACGGATAGTGCTTCAATTCGAGATTGAAGATCCGCCACGCTTGGCACAAGTAGCTGGCAACCGCCGCGTACATAAAGCCGCTGTAGAGCGGCACGGTTCCCAGCTTCGTATAGCCGAATTCCGGGTAGCTCCATGAGCCGATCGCCGGATGCGTCTTGAACAGTTCCAGCATCAATCCGATGAGGTGGAACAATCCCAGCACGAACGCTTCCGACAGCGATTCGATGCGACTCGCCAGCAGCGCGACTTGCAGCACGATGGCCGCGATCAGAATAAAGTCGTACCTCGGCAGCGCCCCCAGCGGCAGCGTGTTCGAGAGAATCAAGACCACGAAAAAGCTTCCAGCGAAGATGCAGGCCCGCGCCTCCTTCAGCCCGAACAGCAAGAATTCAAACGCCGCGTTCCGCATGACGGGCAATGTAATCGTAGGACGGGCACTCTTGCCCGTCTTCTTTTTGTATCCTGCTTACGCCGCGACGGGCAGGAGTGCCCGTCCTACAAAATCCATCGCATCGCTCCTAGCATGCCGCCCGCATTTGGCGGCGAACTTTTCACCGACTTCATCGAGGACACATTCATGCTTCCTGGCATCAAACAATTCGACCTGACCGGCAAGACCGCAATCGTGACGGGCGGTTCTAAGGGATTGGGCCAAGCGATGGCCGAGGGGCTGGCCTCGGCCGGCGCGAACTTGCTGCTGACCAGCCGCAACATCGACGAAGCTCAGGCCGTCGCCGAGCAAATCCAACGCGAGTACGGTCGTAAGGCGGTCGCCATCGCGGCGGATGCCTCGTCCGAGGAATCCGCGAAAGCGATGGTCGATCGGGCGCTCGCCGAGTTCGGCCAGATCGACATCCTGGTGAACAACGCCGGGATCAACATCCGCGGACCGATCGAAGAGCTGACGCTGGAGCAATTCCGAAAGGTTAACAGCATCAACACCGACGGCGTGTGGCTCGGCATGCGGGCGGTCGTGCCGCACATGAAGTCGCGGAAGTACGGCAAGATCGTGAACATCTCCAGCACGATCGGCCTCGTCGGCTTGGCTCTGCGCTCTCCTTACGCCGCCAGCAAAGGAGCGGTCGTGCAGATGACGAAGACGCTGGGCCTGGAACTCGCTCCGTGGAACATCACTGTCAACGCAATCTGCCCCGGCCCGTTCCTAACGCCGATGAACGTCCCCATCGCAGAGACCGAAGACGCGAAGAAGAACGTCGTCGGAGCGGTCGCCTTTCAACGTTGGGGCCGCATGGAAGAAATCCAGGGGGCCGCGATCTTCCTGGCCAGCGACGCCTCGAGCTACATGACCGGCAGCTTGGTCACCGTCGACGGCGGCTGGACGGCGCGATAATGCTGTAGCCCAGGCCCTTGTGGCCTGAATGATTTGATCATGCTTGGAAAACCGACCGACCCACGAGGGGGCGGGCTACAGGGTAGGCTTTGAATGACGGCACGTCTCACGATCTTGGCTAGCGGCAGCGCGGGGAACTCGGCGCTGGTCGAATGCGACGGTGTGCGTTGGCTGATCGACCTCGGCTTGGAGCCGAAAGAACTCGACGCGCGACTGGCGAGCGTCGATGCAGATTGGTCACAGATTCGCGGCGTGTTGATGACGCATCGGCATAGCGATCACTGGAAACCGAAGTCGTTAAGTCGTTGTTGGACGTCGCGAGTCCCGGTGTATTGCCATCGCGATCATGCGCCAGCGTTTCGGCTGGGCTGTCCTGATTTTCGTGACCTCGAACAAGCACGATTGTTCCGGCCGTTTGTCGGTGAGCGTTCGATCGCAATCTCGGAGAATTGGAAGTGCCGTCCGCTCCGAGTGCGACACGACGGCGGCGCGACGTTTGGGTTTCGTTTCGAGTCGCCTCAATCGGCCTTCGCCTATGCCGCCGATTTAGGATGCTGGGATCGCGGCCTCTTGGAACGGCTAGCCGATGTTGAAGTGTTGGCGCTGGAGTTTAATCACGATCCGGAACTGCTGCGGCAAAGCCAGCGACCACCGTGGCTCGTTCGCCGCATCCTTGGCGACGAAGGACATCTTTCAAACGAGCAAGCCTGCGAATTGGTCGGCGAGGTGCTCAAGGAATCGACGACGAATCAGCTCCGGCAACTGGTGCTGCTGCACATCAGCCGAGAGTGCAATTCCGGCGAACTCGCTGCGGAGACCGCTCGTGCCACGTTGGCCCAATTCGGTTCAGCAGCAGAGGTCTTCGCCGCCGAACAGCACGAGCCGAGTCCGTGGTTTGTCATCGGCGAGTCCTTGCCGGACAACGGCGATCGTTCGCGAACACCGTTGGTTCAAGCCATGTTGTTTTGACCGGCCGATCGCCGTGAGCCGACAGCCGATGGCGGTTATCCCACTTTTGTTCGTTCACAGGCTGAGATAACGGCCATCGGCACTCAGCTTTCGGCCGGACATTGAAACGCTAAGCGAAATCCGACAGCTTTCCGTCATGCCTCGTCCGCTAGTCCTCATCAATGTGGTTGGTCTCACGCACGAGATGCTCGGCCCGAACACGCCGAACATCTCGCGAGTGGCTGCTGACGGCTTCGCGATCCCGATGGGGACCGTGCTGCCGGCCGTGACCTGTTCGGCTCAGGCGACGTTGCTCACCGGCTCGCTGCCGCGCGAGCATGGGATCGTCGCGAACGGTTGGTACTGGCGAGACATCTCCGAAGTATTGTTCTGGCGGCAGTCGAATCAGCTCGTGCGCGGCGAGCGCTTGTACGACGCGGCGAGAAAACGCGATCCGAGTTATTCGGTGGCGAAGCTCTTTTGGTGGTTCAACATGTATGCCGACGTGAATTGGTCGGTGACGCCTCGGCCCAGTTATCCGGCTGACGGCCGCAAGGTGATGGACTCATACAGCCAGCCAGCCGACTTGAAGGATCGCCTGCAAGAGCGGCTCGGAGTCTTCCCACTATTCAAGTTCTGGGGACCGGCGGCGGACATCACCAGCACTCGCTGGATCGCCGACGCGACGGTGGCCGTCATGCAGGAGCACAGTCCGTCGCTGACTTTGGCCTACTTGCCGCACCTGGACTACAACCTGCAACGGCTCGGCCCGAACGATCCGCGCATCGCCGAGGACATTCGCGCGGTCGATGCGGAGGCGGGCAAGATCATTGACGCGGCACGAAATCGCGGAGCGGACATCGTGGTCTTGTCCGAGTACGCGATCACCGCCGTCAGCCAGCCGGTTCACATCAACCGCGTCCTGCGAGAGCATGGTTATCTCGTGGCGCGACGTGAGAAACTCGGTTGGGAAACGCTCGATCCCGGCGCATCACGAGCGTTCGCCGTTGCCGATCATCAAGTCGCTCACGTCTATGTGCGCCGCTCCGAAGATGTCGCGTCCGTTGCGGAGTTGCTGCAGAAAACGCCAGGGATCGAACGAGTTCTCGATCGCGCGGCTCAAGCGGAGTTCGGCATCGACCACGAACGATCCGGCGAGTTGGTCGTCATCGCCGCGCCGGAGTCCTGGTTTACCTATTACTTCTGGCTCGATGACGCACTCGCTCCGGATTATGCGCGGACGGTCGATATCCATCGCAAGCCAGGCTATGACCCGGTTGAGTTGTTTCTCGATCCGCAACTGAAATTGCCCAAGCTGCGGATCGCGAGACGCCTGATACAGAAGTTGCTCGGCTTCCGGTATTACATGGATGTGATCGGACTCGACGCTTCGATCGTCCGCGGCAGTCATGGTCGGTTGCCGACGCCGGGCTGGGAATCTCGCGAGGCTCCGGTTTTTGTGTGTTCGTCAAAGGCGATCGAAACCAATCAGTTGGCGATGCACGAGGTGAAGGCGGCGATGTTGAAATTGCAGTTCGAAGGCGGGGTGGCTGGCGGAAAATGAAAAGGGAAAGATCTGGATGGAAAGCGCACTTGATACAGAAAGATTGGGGACATAAAGATGAGAGTCACTACATCTTTCTGTCCCAAATCTTTCTGTTCGAAATCATTTTCCGCCTGTCATTTTCCGCCGCTCGCCTGCATCCCAGAGAACGCTACACTCCCTCCGAACTTAGTCCACTGAGTCGTATATCAGTCATCCAAGATTCGTGAATGGAGTCGTTCATGTCGTGGCGACGATTGGGAATCGTGCTCGCACTCGCACTGCTCTTTGGCGGTCAATCGCTCTACGCGGCCGATCCAGCTCCGGCAGCTCCCATCGGTCCCAAGATGATGAGCCTCGGCGAATTGTTCGAGGCGGGGGGGACGATCGGCTACATCATCACCGGTCTGAGCTTTGTGATGGTCTCGCTGATCGTCGAGCATCTCATCAGTTTGAGACACAACGCACTGATCCCACCGGGGCTGGCCGATTCGATTCATCATCATCTGGGCTTGCGGCATTTCGAGGAGGCTCGGCAGCAGTGTCAGTTTCATCCGAGCTTTTTGGCTTATGTGCTGGCGGCGGGTCTGCGGGAAACGGACCTCGGCTATCAGTCTGTGGAGAAGGCGCTCGAGGACGCGGCGGTTGAGCAATCCGCGCGGCTGTATCGCAAGATCGAGTACCTGTCGGTGATCGGCACGATTGCGCCAATGCTCGGATTGTTGGGCACCGTCTGGGGCATGATCCTCGCCTTCATGGAGTTTGAGCAGAAGGCGAACCCGCAGGTCTCCGAACTCGCACCGGGCATCTACAAGGCGCTCGTCACGACGTTACAAGGCTTGTGCGTTGCGATCCCCGCGCTGGCAGCGTTCGCTCACTTTCGCAATCGCATTGACCAGTTGATCGCGGACGGATCGCTGACGGCCGAGGCGGTCTTCGCCGATTACAAACGCATCGCGCTCTCCGAACCGCGCACTGAACGGGCAAAGGCGAGCAGCAGCCTTCGCGGAAAGCCTGCGACTGAGATGCAGCTTGAGAATCCCGGCACGGCGGCAGCCGCCTCGCAAGCGAAAGTCATCGCGAAGAGCGAACGAAAACCAGAATCGGCGTGAGGATGTGGGACAGACCATGAGAATTCCAACACGCGGCCGAAAACTGGGATTGAGCTTCGACATCACGCCACTGATCGACGTCGTATTTCAGCTAATCATTTTTTTCCTGGCCGCAACGTACATCGTCCGCAGTGACGCGAACGAGAAGGTCACGTTGCCCAAAGCCACGATGGCTCAGGATCAGCCCCCCGCTTCACCACGCCGATTCGTGATCACGATCACTGCCGAGCGTGCCTGGCTGCTCGGCAATCAACGGACCGAGCGAGCGGCAATCGAACAGCAACTGCTCGCAGCGGCACAAACTCCGGAAAAGGCCGCCGAGATCGAAGTCCGACTGCGAGCCGACGCTCGCATCCCCTACAGCGAGATCGAACCGTTAATGCTGACCTGCGCGAAGCTCGGCATCCGCAAGCTCGGCTTCGCAGTGATCCACGAATGACCCAGGCGAGCGGGGCGGCATCAGCCCCCCGGTGATTAGATCCCAGACCGGGGGGCTGACGCCGCCCCGCTCACCAAAACCTGAATCACAGTCATGCGAATCCCCACTCACCGCCACGAAGTTGAGAACACGTCGATGACGCCGATGATCGACGTCATCTTTCAGTTATTGATCTTCTTCGTATGCGCGTCCGCCGGTCAGACGGTGGAGTCGCACTTGCCGACCGAGCTGGCGGCCGGAGCGGTCGAGGCGGCTGCACCGATCATCGTCGAGCGGCCATTCGGCGAAGTTTGGTTGCGATTGCATCGTCGAGCAGACGATGTCACGGTCGTAGAACTCAACGATAGCGAGTACTCCGACGAACCCTCGCTGCGAACGACGTTGCTGGCTCTTGCCGAGACGACACCGGAGATTCCGGTGATTCTTGATATCGATGGCCCCGTCCCGCTGGGCGATGTCATCCGCGTCTACGATGCCTGCCAGTCGGCACATTTTCGGCAAGTCTCGTTCGCGACGAAGCAAGCCAAGTAGGTCAGCCTTTCCAGGCTGACCGAAATTGTCATCGGCATTCAACCTCGATCAGGTCAGGCTGAAAAGCCTGACCTACGAAGGCGAGATCGGCCAGCCGAGCGACCAGCCCCACGCGCGAACGTCAGCGGCGTGTTGCTCGGTAAGTTGGATCAGGTCTGTGGAGGTGACATTCAGCCGGCGCGCGAGACCAGCCAAATCTTCGGAGTCTGCGGGTGGCATTGTCAGATCGTCGGCGGTGCCGCGAGCCATGCGCAGAGCGTCGATCAGGCGACGAAAGAAGAGGTACGCCGCACGCAGCGATTCCGTAGCGGTGCTCGGTATCAAGTTTCTCTGCGACAACTCGGCAAGTGCGTCGAGGGTGCCGGGGAGACGCACGCCCGGCTGTCGTTCTCCGTGCGTGAGTTGCAGCAACTGCACCAGGTATTCGACGTCGACGAGTGCGCCGGGGCTCAGCTTCGCGTGGAACGTGCCGACTTGGACATGCTGCCGCGCTTGCCGTTCGCGCATGGCTCGGACGGGAGCGACTTCCCAACGGACGGGACCGAATAACAACTCATCGCGTCGATGAAGCACGGTCTCGCCAAATGCGGCATCACCCGCAATGGGACGCAGTTTGATGAGTGACTGCCGCTCGAACGGCCACGCCGCGCCGTCCGCCGCGAAGTATCGCGTGAACTCGTCGAGCGACACCGCCAAATTGCCGGCTTGCCCGTGAGGTCGCAGACGCAAGTCGATTTGAAAGATGCCGGCACGCTTGGCTTGAATCGTCTGCTGAAACAGTTCGACCAGCCGCTCGCAAAAGTCAGACGGCGCAGGACCGTCGAAGACGAACAGCAATTCAATGTCCGATGCGAATCCAATTTCCCGTCCGCCAAGCTTGCCGAGAGCGGCGACGCAGTAAGCCGGGGGCGTGTGTGGCCTCCTCTGTCTCGCGATGACCTCTCGCTCTGCAATCTCGCACGCGGAGGCGATGACTGCTTCAGCAAGTTCGGTCAGCTCGCCGGCGAACTCGATGAAGTCAGGGACGATCCCGGTCACATGCCGCATGTCGATGCGGAACATCTCCCGATCTTTGAAGGCGTTGAGCCGCTCGCAGCATTCCGCAAACGTCTGACTCGAAACCAGCTCGGTGGCAAGTTCCTTTGCTAACAACGCTCGTGGCTTGTCCTGCCGCAGACCGGCGATGTCGGTCACGACCGGAAACAAGTTCGCATGCTGCAAGCGGAGAAAATCCTCCCACAGCAGATCGCTCACGCCCAGCAACTTCGCGAGCGCGGCCAATACCTCCGGCCGTTGCAGCGAAGTGAGCCGCTTCAACCAATCCGCTTCCAGCAATTCTCGTTCAAGCAATTCTTGGAAGTGCAGCAACGCGGCTTCGGCGTCGGGCGACTGCGGCAACAAATCGGTGAAGTGTTGAATGAGGACGACCGCCGTGCGGAGCACTTGCTGACGCTGCTCGTCCAATAACTTGCGGCCGGAGTCGTCCGTGACCAACAACGTGTCACGCACACGCGAGCCGTCGGTGCGAATCGACATCTGCCGGATGTCGATGCCCAGCAGCGCCAGTGAGTTGGTCAGCTCGTACAAGAATCCGCTGGTGTCATCGGAGGCAATGCGGATGAGCGTCATGTCTGGATGCGAGTCGTTATCAAATTCGATTTCGACCGGCGAATGCACGGGACCGGTTGGCCGAGCCGTCGGCAACGCTTCGGAAACGCGTTTGGCGAACCTCGCCTGCGCTTCGCGGCGACTTCCAGTCCGCGCCTGATTGAGCAGTTCCAACAATTCGCGATGCAGGTTGGTAGGGTGGGTCGAGTCATCGAGACCCACCAACCCGTGCGCCGACGCGGTGGGGCTCGATGACTCGACCCACCCTACGGATGCCGGATTTCCTGGCACTTCACGCCGTCGAACCACAAATGAATTCACGAATCGCAACGGGGACTGCGAATCAGCAGTCCGCTCTTCCGTGAATGCATCCCCCTCGACGATGTCGAAGCCATACACGAACAGCAGTCCGCACATCATCGACAGGTCGCCCAACTGATCGAAACCCGCAATGGTCACTTCGCCGCGATCCGCCGAGGCTGGCCGCCAATCGACGATGAGCGGGTTGTCTTCAGACAGTCGATTCCAGATTTGTGAACGTGGAAGCTGCTCGGCAACGGATCTGACCGACGACACTTCGTGCCTCGGAATATTGTTGGTCGCGTCCGGAGACGATCCGTTCGCACCGCCCACGTATTTTTCGAAGATGCGCCGCACGGCCGAGCGATGCTGCTGAAAATGCGTCGTCAGTTGTTCGGCCGACGGAAAGTCGAGTCGCCGCGCGAGCAATTCCAACTCGACCGGATCGGTCGGCAACCAGTGCGTTTGACGGCTGTGTTTCAGTTGCAGGCCATGCTCGATGACGCGGAACAACAGATAGGCGGACGAAAGTTCGCGGTACTCGTCCGCACGCAGGAAGCCCCCCTCAGCCAGTCGCACCAGTCCATCAAGCGTGTTGATGCTCCGCACCTGTGGTACTTCGCCGCCATGTTGCAGTTGCAGGCATTGCACGACGAACTCAACATCGCGAATGGTGCCGGCTCCGAGCTTCACTTCGCCCGCCGCTTTCCCTTTGCGCTTGAGGTCTTGCTCAATCCGCTGCTTCGCCTGCCAGACGCTGCGCCGCACATCCTCGGCCGACGCACTGAAAATCAACGGCCGAGCTTGTTCGAGGAATCGCTGGCCAACGGCGAAGTCCCCCGCAATCACGCGAGCCTTTAACAACGCCTGCCGCTCCCACAACTGAGATTGCTGCCGCAAGTAATCCAGATACGTCTCAACCGATGCGACTAGCGGCCCCGCGTTCCCCCACGGCCGCAGACGCAGATCGACTCGGTACAGAATCCCGTGTGAGGTCACGTCCGACAGCACCTTCGTCAACCGTTGCACCAGCTCCAGGAACTGAGCTGGATCGCCATCGCACACAAAGACGAGGTCGATGTCCGAGCTGTAATTCAACTCCTCGCCACCGAGCTTGCCGAGCGCGAGCACCGCGAAGCCGTAAGCCACGGGGTCGGGATTCCTTTTCAGGCCGCCGTCGTCATCGAGCGGTTGATCCCCAGGCAGAACGGCGGCCTGAATAAAACTCCCGACCCCTTCACGCTCACCAATCACCCGCAACGCCGCTTGCACAGTCGCATCGGCCAGCAGCGACAACTGATTCGTCACCGAGCGCAGATCGAATAACCCCAAGAAATCGCAAACGCCGATTCGTAACAGCTCTCCGTGTTGAAAGTCGCGCAACGCAATCGTTCGTTCGTTCTCAGAGGCCGCCTCATTCACCGCCAGCATGGCCGCGTCAAAGAACTCCGGCCGGCTGCGCAGTTCGCGGAGCAATTGTGGCTGCGTCAACTGCGACAGCAACGACGGTTCGCATAGCAACAGGTCCGTTAGATACGGACTCGCCGCGAAGATGGTGAGCAAGACTTCGATGGCTCGCGGCGAATGCAGCAGTTGCCAAAACAATTCGCGCCGATCCGGCACCGCTCGCAGCAAGCGCTCCAATCCCACGAGCGAAGCGTCCGCCGACGGAGACTCCGCCAACAACGCCGACACCCACGACAAGCACCGCTCCGAATCGGCATCCTCCGCCTCATCAAACAACAGCCGCAAGCGGTCATCGAAAGTCGGTTCGGTGGAGTGCGATGGTATTAGTGTCATGCGATGCCTCAAATGTTCGACATAAACGAACGCTGGACGCGACGTGCGCGAAATAATTCGAGTTGGCTCCGCACGGCGACGAGCAGTTCGTCGTCTTCCATATCCCACACGGCGTTCGGTTCCGCCCCGCGAGCCACGACCGCCATATTTGCGATCAATTGGCCGAAGCGTACGTCAGGACATGCGGCGCAAAATTCACCAAGCAATTGAAGCAGTTCTTCGCGTTCGAGATTGGCCAGCATTTCTTGCGTGGAAACTCCCGGTGACGAATTCGCGGCACGGCGATTGAGAACGTCGGCATGGCTTTGAAAGATCGCCTCAAACTTGGCGTAAGTCTCGTCGCCCGGTATGGGCGACGGAACCACGTAAGCGAGCGCATTGCCGTCGGCATCGACGATTTCAACTTCATCCAGCGGCGATTGGCTAACAATCTCGTCCAATGAGGCTTTCGACCCAGCGCTTCCGAGAACGACTTGCATGAGTGCTTTCGCCCGATGATCAGGACAACCGCAAGCATGATACGTGGCTTCCAAGAGGTTGCCAGTCGGCGCGAAGGAAGGGGCACTCCAAAGGCGTTCAATGGTTGCTCGGCGACAAACTTTGTTCGTCACGCAATCCGTGGGCGGAAGACCACGGCGATCTTCGGAGGCCGCTCTGCGGCAAAGAACACTCGCGATTCAGCAACAGACTCTGCAGGAATCGACCTCACTTCGCTGCCGAAATTGCGTGCGGGAAAAAGAGGTCGGTAAGAGTCGACGCTAGTTGTTCCCTTCGGAACGGATTGCTTCCAGCGCTCGCAGGGAAAGGTTTGCAAGGGTGATGTCGCTTGAATGCGACGCTGCAATCAGCGATCGAATCGCTGGCTTTGCCTTCGCTCCCATGTCACCAAGGCGTTTGGCCGCCTCACGCTTATCAATTAGCTCTTGTCCGTTTCGTTTTTGCGATTCCAGAGTCCTTATCAAGTCATGCAATTCCACCTTCTGCAAACGCTGCAAAGGCTGCAAACCGGAACGATAATTTTGCAAAAACGTCATTTTGCAAGCGATTATTTCGGGCGATTGGTGGGGCAATCGTCGGTTATGTAGCTCAATACAGTAAGCGTGCCGGAGAGAGTCAAGTTGCTTTTCGCTTAGCACTCTCGGTGCCACAACCACACATCGAGGATGTTCAGGTCCGAGGTAAATATCGTCCAGCAGAACGCCTAATTCTCGCAAGTGTTGTAGAATCCCACCTTGATCGCCATGCACCTCAATTGTCGGGTAAACAGTTTTTAGTGTGACCTGCTCGGTATTGTTCTCACCGGTTACAAGCCTTACGCGCCGCAGGCCTACTTGACTTCGGCCAAAACGGACAAGTCTTCCACGACCCGCAGCGCGCTTCCGAAATGTCCTCGACTTTTTTTGCGGCCGACTCTTCACAACGTGCTCTCCAACGTGCGAACGTGATTAGGAACGGGCCAAAAAAGAGTAGGGAACTCCTCGTGAATCATATTCAACAGCTCGCCCCACAAGACCCCGCAATGGCAAGCTCACCCGCCGTCTCCCGCCGGTCCTTCCACAGCTTATGTGATTCGTGGTCGCCGGTGATGATTTCGAAGCCGAGGTCTTCAACCATCTGGAAGTCGAGTTCCGGGGGTTGCCCTTTCGTCGTCAGGTAGTCGCTGACGAACAGCGAGTTGGCCACATACAGCCCCATCGCTTGCAGCGAGCGGAGGTTGATCTCGCGGCCGCCGGCGATGCGAAGTTCCACCGTCGGGTTTGTGAAACGCAACAGGCAGAGCACCTTCAGGCAGTAGCGCGGGTTGAGTTCGCGGACGCGCTCAAGCTGCGTCCCTTCGATCGAGTTCAGGAAGTTGACCGGGATCGACTCGACTTTCATGCCGCGCATTTCCAGCGCGATGTCGATCAGGTCGGCGTGCTCCTCGCCCATGCCAGCGATCAGGCCGCAACAGAGTTCCATACCCGACTCGCGCACGGTTCGCAGCGTGGCCAGGCGGTCGTCGAACGAATGCGTCGAGCAAATCTGCTCGTAGAACCGGCGGCTCGTATTGAGATTGTGGTTGATGCGATCGACGCCGGCCTCTTTCAACGTCATCGCTTGCTCTGGCGTGAGCAGACCCAGGCAACAGCAGATGTGCAGACCGTGCTCGTCTTTGATTTTCTTGACGACGTTGGCGACGTGTGCGACTTCGCGATCCGACGGGCCGCGTCCGCTGGCCACGATGCAGTACGTCCGCGCCTGCAAGCTCGCGGCGGCGGCGGCACCTTCCATCAGCTTCCGCTCGTTGAGCATCGGATAGCGGTTGATCTCCGCTTCAGAGTCGATGTTCTGCGAGCAATACCCGCAGTCTTCCGGACAGAGGCCGCTCTTGGCGTTCTTCAAGTAGTAGAAGTGAACCTTGTGCCCAAAGTGCTTTAGCCGAATCCGAAACGCGGCAGCAATCATCGCCGGGACGTCGTCGTCAGGAGCGGTCAGAATCGCGATCGCTTCGGCGCGAGTGATATCGCCACCAGCCAGCACGCGGTCGGCGAGGGAAGTCCAATTCAGCGAGGTTAATTCAGCAGTCGTCATAAGTTTCGTTTCTTTCACACGATGTCGATTTCCAAGAGGCGTGGCAGTCTAGCGGAGGCTCGCAAAAGTGAAATAACGGCCATCAGCTTTCAGCCCACAGCCATCAGCCGGACATTTCCGGCTGATGGCCGAAAGCGGATGGCTGATGGCTGTTATCTCAACCTATTCCGGCACCAAACGCAGTTCCTTAAAATCCATCAGATGATTCTTGAGTGTCTCCGTCGCGCGGACGGTCAGGCGATGCTGACCGGCGGGCAAATTCAACTCGCCAAGAATTGCCGTTTGATAATTCTCCCACGAGCCGGTGCCGACGATCTTCGCTTTGACCGATTGTTCTGCGACGTCAAACACGACGTCGTTGCCGGCCGTGCCGTTGTCGCAAGCGTAATTCAGACGGATCGAGTACTTACCCGCCTTCGAGACGTTGATCGTCCAGACGGCCCGATCATCGACACTGCCCCAGAACCCAAGGTTTTTGAATGGCGGCTCGAAGACCAGCGTCTTGCCATAAATCTCGGCGTTGGTCGCGAGCAGTTTGAGCGTGCCGCTCGCGTCGGCGGTCACAGGCTCGGGCTGGTTGCCGTCGAACTTCTTGGGAGGCGGGCCGCTAGATTGAACGAACGCGATGACGTCAGCCAACTCGCGCGGCAATACATCCTTCTCCAGTCCTTCAGGCATGAATGACTTCCCCGAACTGATGAACTCGTCGAGGTCCGCTCGCAACAGCGTGTGCTGTTTGCCGTCGGCGGCCATCAGCGTGATGCTGTTGCCGGTCTCGGCGGCGATCAGGCCGGAGAATGTTTGCCCTTGCTTGTTGACCGCGGTGTACGCCAGGAACTTCGCTTCGACCGCCTTGTTCGGGTCAAGGATCGCCGTCAGCAGTGCGGTGGTCGATTTGTCGGTCAGCGACATCAGGTCCGAACCGACCGACGTGCCGATCTCCTTGAGCTTGTGACACGTCGCACACCGCTTCTTGAAGACCTCGGACCCGCTGACCGCATCGCCTGCCGCGTTGAGTTCTTTCAGCTTCACAGCGAACTCGGCGACCATCTTTTGCCGATCCGTGTTGACCGAGACATCCAGTAACTTCGCCGCTCGCTCGCGGAGATCCTTGTTCGCGTGAGCCGTCAGCCGTTGTCGTCGCGTCGCGTCGATATCGCTGGGCGCGATCGACTTGGCTTCGAGCTGATCCAAAAGTGTCCCCGTCCAATTCGGCCGGCTGAGCAATGCATCGAGCACCTGCGTCCGCAGCGCCGGAGTGAAAGTTCGCCAACCGCTCAGCAACGCGGTGGCTGAGGCTTCGTGATTAATCCGAGCCAGCGTCGCGACCACCGCCGTCTGCACCGGCACAGGCGACTGCGGGACCAACAACTCGCCGACGAGTTTTGCATCGTCGCCACGTTTTGCGGAATCACGGCCCAGCAACGGCAAAACGAAGACCACGTCTTCCACTTTGCACTTTGCACTCTGCACTCTGCACTTTGCAATGACTTCCCGCGCCGTATCAATCCGGCTCGCCAACTGCTGCTGTGCCCTCGCGAGCCGTTGCGGATCGACCTCCTTCAATTCGGCCAAAGACGTCTTGCGGCGTTCCAGATTGTCGAGCATCTGAGCCAGCACAATCGGCTGCGACTCGGAGGTTGCCGCACCGCTCAAGACGTACTCGATCAAGCTGAGCAACGCTTGATCGTTCCCCAGCGTCGAAGCCAGGCCGAGCAACGTGCTCGCCAACTGCGGCGGCAACGGTTCTTTGCCGGCCGACTCGAACACGTTGGCCACGACGCTGGCGACGTTTTTTGCATGAATCGAACTCATCGCCGCCGCGACGAGGTACTTTTCGTTTCGCTCGCGATACAGCAGCTTGCCGAGTTCGTTTCCAAGCGACGCGAACTTCGGATGCCCCAGCGTGTACGCGAACTGCATCCGCACGAACGGATCGGGATCGCGGCCCATTCCCGAAAGCTGGTTGATGAGCGGATCGGGCAGGTCGCCGTCGACGCTCTCGACTGCTTGCAACGCTCGGCGACGGACAGCCGGATGCTTGTCTCGCAATGCTCGTGAGAGGTCATCGACTGTCAGCGAGTGGAACGCGTCGAGCAACGACAACGCATGGAGACGACCGTGCGGAGAAGAATGTGACCATGATAGTCCAACGCTTCCTCGAACTTCGGTCTCATTGACTTCCTCTTCTAGGGCCGTCTTTCGCAATGCCGTGACGATCGACTTTGCGTCTTGCCCGGAATATCGCCACAACAGCATTCGGTGAGCTAAATCCCGAACGGTGCCGGTTGAACTGTAGAGTGTGCGAATAAGCTCCTTGTCGCTGGCCTTATCCATCGGCCACGGAACCGTCATTTTGACGAATCCGTCGGCCGGTATCACGCGATAAATCCGCCCCTTGTCGTGTCCCGCTCGCAGGTCGAGCTTTTCTTGCAGGGCGGGGGGGATGTACTGCGGGTGCTCGATGACTTGGCGGTACATGTCGGCGATGTAGAGCGCTCCGTCCGGGCCGGTCTTGAGCTGCGTCGGCCGGAACCAGTTGTCTCGCGAGGCGAAGAATTCCGATTGCTGCTCGTCCTCCGCCCGCCGGCTAGTGAAGGTCACGCCGTCGGCCGTCATGACCTCGTGATGCACGAGGTTGTGGACCGGTTCGGAGATGAAGACGTGCGCTACGTAGCCCTGTCGCTCCGCGACAGGATCAGCCGAACGGACATCGACTTTCTTCGGAGAATCGGCTGGCGATGGGGAGTCGGGGCCGGTGCGGCTTTCCTGTCGCGGAGCGACAGGGCTACGGAACAGCAAATCATCCCGATAGACCATCGCGCTGTTCGCGGACGTGAACCGGTTGGCCATCGCGAAGTCATTGAACCGTGCGAGCGTGCGGCTGATCGGGAAGACCGGGCTTGGTCCCGGCGTGATTGAGACTTGCTTGCGTGGATCGGGCGCAGCGACGTGCGGGTTGCGGCGGGTGTAATAGTCGTCGAGCACGAAGTGATACATCGGGTTCGCATTGTTGTTGCCGAACCAGTTGCCGAAGTCGTCTCGGTTGCGGCCGAATTGAGTTTGCCCGGAGGTCGGGTCGAGTTCTCCGGTGTCCGGATTCCAGCGGAAGTCTCGGCCACGGATGTCGATGACCTTGCCGATGTAATTCGTAGGGTGGGTCGAACCGCGAGACCCACCGTCTTTGGATTTTGCATCGTCCGGATTGGTGGGTCTCGATGACTCGACCCACCCTACGGTGCTGACGACTTTGATTTGTCCACCGCTGTCGCCGTTGGCGCAGTGGACCATGTTGTCGAGGCCCCAACTGAATCCGTTGACTCGGTGCTGTTGGTTTCCTTCGCCGAAGCCGGTGAGCAGAACTTTCACTCCATCCGCGCGACCGTCTCCATTTGTGTCACGAGCGAACAGCACATCCGGCGCGGCGGAGATGAGCACTCCGTCTCGCCACGGCATGACGCCGTTGGGGAAGTTGAGCTTGTCGAGGAACACGATCGACTTGTCGTACTTGCCATCTCCGTCGGTGTCTTCGAGGAAGCGGACGCGGCCGCCACCCAGCTTGTGGCCGGCTTGTTTCAACAGTGTGGCACGACGCTCCGCGTCGTGAGTTTGCGACGCGGAGCGTCGCACCACACTGTCCTCGCCGTCCGCTTCTTCCCCTTCGCCGACGCCGAGCGGATAGTCGGCCATCTCAGCGACCCAGAGTTTTCCGTCCGGTCCCCAATCGAAGGCGACGGGGGCACGGACGAGCGGTTCGGCGGCGACCAGTTCGACTCGGTAGCCCGGCTTGACCTGCATCATTTTCAGCGAGGCTTCGGGCAACTTCGGGCCGGGAGTCTCGTTGGCCAGCAGTTGGTCGAACGACCGCCGCTCGACGAGGTCTTTCGACTTCGCCGTGTCCTCGTTCATCCACACGAGCTGCCGCGCATGCACCCAGAACCCGTTGTTCGACCCATCCGCCCGCACAATCGGCGGCAACTCTTGCTCGGCCAGCTTGTCGCCGCGCTGGCCGGAAAGCACCTCGCGCGACCAGCCCGTCTTCAGCGACTCCCACAGCCAGATGCCGTACCGCTCGTGATTCGAGAAGACGATGTCGTCGTGGCCGTCTTCGTCGAGGTCAACCAATCGGATGCCGTCGTCGCGACCTTCGATTGGTTTTGGGACGTTTCGAGGTAGCTCATCATGCGCGTCAAATCGTTTCAGCCAAGTCGTTGTTTTTTCAAATAGGCTGGGCAAGGCACTCGCATTCAACCACGAGTTATTCGTCGGCTCCCAAATTCGCATGCGAAACGAACTCTTGCCAAGCCTTAGGACATCTAGCAGGCCGTCGCGACTGAGGTCGGCAAAACGAACATTCGCGTCGCCGCCGTTCGACGAATCTCGCAATCCTCCAAACGCAACATTCTTGTTGAGCCGTTCCACCGCCTCTCGGAAGTTCAGGAACTTGATCTTCTTTCCGTGCTTGGTGACAGCGTGGTCGATGAGTTCGTTGATTTGTTCCGGCTTGATCCAGTTGTGCGGGTGGAAGACGAGGCAATAGACCCCTTGCTTGATCACGGTGCAGTCGAGCGCCGCTTTCCAGTCCTCGATCGTCTGCGGATTGTCCGGCTTGTGAAAATGCTGAGCCGCCCAGTCGCTCGGAGCGACGCAGGGGAACTCCCAGCACAGCCGGTCGACCACGAACGGGTACGGGTAGTTCTCGATGGAGTTCGTGAAGAAGCGATCGGTGGGCAGGTACTTTTTGAAACGCTCGCGGGTGAGTCGGGAGTTCGGAGTGGGGAGTGGGGAGTTGGAAGCAGCGACGGCTTCCAGGACCAGTTCGCGCGGCAGGGCGGGATCATCGGACGTGAAAACTTGCATGACCGATGAATTGGCCAACAGGAAGTTGCCCCCCTTCTTCGCTCCCCCCTCCCCACTCCCCACACTCAACTCCGTCGTCTTGTTGAAAATCTCGGTGTAGAAGCGCGGGCTGAGCGTATTGAGCGAATCGCAGCAGGGCATCCGAAAACAGACCGGCTTGTTGTTCGGCACTTCGTTGAGCAGATCAATGCAGCGATCGACCGTGGACTTCGCCTTCGCCAGATCGCCGTCCTTCAGCAACGGACACGGGTGGTCGATCGTGTGAATCTCCAGGCTCAGCCCTTCTTCAAGCCATTGCTGCAAGTGCGGATGCCTCGGGTCGATCGAGCAAGTAAAGATGCTGACCGGCGCGCGGCCGTCGATTTGTTTCAGCCGATTGAGGATCGGCCGGAGATACGCCTCCCACTTCTCATGCCCACGCATGTCGTCGATGCCGAGGATCACGACCGCCTCGACTCCCTCTTCGCCGACCCACATGGGAGTCGTCAGCTTCGGGAAGTCGCGATGCGGATACCACGGATTGCATGGCTCATCGAGATACGTCAGCCGATTGCCGTTTGACTTGGCCATGTTCGGCTTGTCGGCAGCCGCAGCGATCGTGAGCGAGAAGCATCCAACCAAGCAGAGGCAAAGCATCATTCGCGACATGCGAGCGGCTCCTGGAAAGCGATGAGCGACAGCGTTCGATCCCGTCGCGTGAAGATATCCAGCAAAAGGCGTGAAGACACGGCTTCGGCCCCTACTGCGGAGCGAACGACCGCGAACAGTCAGTTTTGAAGTTGCGCAATTTCCAGCCCCGTTGGGCAACGCCGTGAACGATTTGGCGTCGAAGAAAGTGGGGTTTCAGAAACGAAGGAGAGAAAAGAAAAGCCAGATTCCTAACAGGACCAACTGAAAACGCTTCAGTCAGAAAGGAATCTGGCTCATGGATCG
>SYJG01000367.1 GCA_005798445.1 Planctomyces sp. | reverse complement strand
GGCTGATCGACGAAGTCATGACGCCGGACAGCTCACGCTTCTGGCCGGCTGATCAATACTTGCCCGGCAACGGCCAGCCGTCGTTCGACAAGCAGTTCGTCCGCGACTGGCTGGAGACCAGCGGCTGGGACAAGAACAGCCCGCCACCCGAACTGCCGCAAGAGGTCATCGAACGCACGCGATCGAAGTACATCGAAGCCTTCGAACGCCTCACCGGCGAATCATTCGCGTGGCAGTGACGTAGGGTGGGCCCACCCTACGAACTACGCTCACCAGTGCATCACGAACCCGCCATCGACGTTGATTGTCTGGCCAGTGACGTGCGCCGCTCGCGCCGACGACAGAAACAGGATCATGTCGGCAATGTCTTCCGGTCGCTGCCACTGGCCCAGCGGGACGACCGCGCGAATCTTCGCCGCCGCCCAGTCGAGATAGCTCAGCCGCTGGTCTTTCGGTTGCTGATCGTGCCACGCTCGCCAGACCGCTTCGTTGAGCGGCGTCTGCACCATGCCGGGACAGACCGTGTTCACGCGGATGCCGTGCGAAGCCAAATCCTTGGCGAGACACTGCGCGAAGTTGATGTTGGCCGCCTTCGACGCACTGTATGGCGGATCGGTTTGCGAGCCGATCTGTCCCGCGACCGACGCCACGAAGACCAACGTCCCGCTCCGCTGCGCGACCATCACCGGCGCAACCGCGTGAGAGACGTTGACCATCCCCAGCACGTTCACCTCGAGCACGCGCGGCCAATCACTTGGCGAGAGGTTCGTGAACGGGAACCCGAACTTTCCCGATCCGATCGCTGCCCCGTGAACCAGATGGTCGATCGAGCCGAACGCCTCGACCGTCGTTTGCGCCGCGCGACTGACGGCATTCGAGTCGGTCACATCGACTCGGCAACCGACAGCCGAGACTTCGAATTGTTCAGCCAGTTGCTGGGCGACCTCTTCGACATTCGAGGCGACGTCCCAAATCGCGACGCGGCACTTCTCCGCTGCGAAGGCTCGGCACGTTGCCAACCCGATGCCGCTTGCCCCGCCCGTGATGACGGCGACCTGTCCCGCAAGATGAAGGTCCATGATGGCTCCCAAAGTAGGTCAGCCTTTCTAGGCTGCCCCGATTCACAATCGACGTGGTGTTGCCAATTCGGGTCAGGCTGGAAAGCCTGACCTACGGCATCAGCGACCGCAGCGTCTCCAAATTCACTGCGTCCATTTCGCGGCCGTCGCGCTGCTCCTTCGCCGTTTCGAGGTACATCGGCAGCTTGGCAAAGCGCGGATCGTTGACGATGTGCCGGAACGGTTCCAGGCCCAGGCACCCTTCGCCTATGTGCTCGTGCCGGTCGACTCGGCTGCCGAGCGGTTTCTTGCTGTCGTTGAGATGGAAGCAGCGGATGCGATCGAGGCCGATGGTCCGGTCGAATTCGCGCATCGTGGCGGCGTACTCGGCGGGGGTCGCGAGCGGATACCCGGCGGCGAAGATGTGGCAGCTATCGACGCAGACGGCCACGCGGTTCGGGTGTTTGACGTGCTCGATGATCCACGCGAGGTGCTCGAACTTCGCGCCGAGGTTCGTCCCTTGCCCGGCCGTCGTTTCGAGCAGCGTCAGCGTCTTGATTTTCGGAGTCGCTCGATGCGCCGCATCCAACGCTTTGACGATTCGCTCCAGTCCCGATTGCTCATCCGAATCGACGTAGCTGCCGGGGTGCATCACCACGCCGATCAAGCCGAGCGTCTCGGCTCGTTGCAGTTCGACGATGAACGCCTCCTGTGACCTGTTCCACAGCTCATCCTTCGGACTGGCGAGATTGATGAGATAGCTGTCGTGAGCCACCGGCTGCTGAATCCCAGTTCGCTCGATGGCGTCGCGAAACGTTTTCACGTCGTCATCCGAAAGCGCCTTCGCCGCCCACTGGTTGTTGTTCTTCGTGAAAAGCTGCACGGCCTCCATGCCCAACTCGGTAGCGGCCTCGACCGCTTTGTAGTACCCGCCGGCAATCGACAAGTGTGACCCAAACAACGGCATCAGTTTTTCTCCGGTGGAGTGGTTTCAGTCGGCAGCGGATTCGGCGAGCTTGTTGGTCGTCTGGCCCGGACGCCTTGGTCCGGAGCTTCATTGCGATTGGCTCCTGCGGCATCGCCGATGTTGCCGGCGTCGTCGATGCCGTTGAGTCCGACGCTGTAAATCACGAGGTCATCGCCGTCTCGCTTCAGTCGCATCACCTCGCCCGTTTTTCCGAGCGGATCGACCGGAGGCTCGGCGAAAATGTCCGGCACAAGGTCTTCGACTTTCGCTGGCCAATCGCCATTCAATCGGTGATGAAGCTGACTTGCGAGCATCAACGACACCGCCGCTCGCATTGCCGCCTCGCGTTGCAGGGCTGCATCCGCTTGCTGGTACGCTGGCAACAACAAGCGAGCCAAGATGCTCGAATTGAAAACCTGATCCAACTCGCGAGCTGGCAGGACCTTGGTTGTTCCGGGAGGCAAATCATACAAGTGAAGTATTCCGACAACCGTCGGCGCACGATCTTGTTTCGGTTTGTCGATTTCAGAAATCTGATTGCCGAAGAAGTGATCAAAAACTTTCAGAGACAGCTCTGGCTCACCCATGACAAACAGCATCGGAGCTTGCAGCGATGGCAAGCGATCGGCACCCGATAGTCCCAGTCCCGCGAGCTCGTTCAACGAAGTGGCTTCTTTGAGCGTGTTTCGCAGCATGAGGTACTCCGTTTTCAATGCGTCCGAATTCTGCGGAGTCAGTTGGTCCGCCGCGTGAAAATCCGCGAGCGCCCTTCGGAGCAGATCGGATGTGACCGCTGGATGTGCCGACCAGCGGTTGATCCCGTTTGCGCCGGAGTGGAGCATCGCCATGCCGACCAACCGCTGAATCAAACAGCCGTGCTGCTCGACATGCCGACTGGCACGCACGTTGGCCAGCAACCATCCCCAGGCCGCGTCGAGGTCGCCGTCGTGAGCACAACGCTCCGCCTGCAAGGTCGCCAACCGAGTGAACTCGCGAGAATGTTGAACCACTTCGAGCGTTGAGGAGATTCGGAAGTCCTTCGGTTGAATGACGACTGCTTGGGACAACTCGGTCCCTTTTCGCCATTCGGCCAGCGCCCGCTGGTTGTCGTCCAACCATTTCGTCACACCTTCGGAAGCGAAGGTCCAGCCTTCAGTCCTCGCCTTTTCCTCAATCTCCACATCGGCGGTCTCGGAGTACCCTCGCTGGCGTAGAAACGTGGCGGCCAAGGCGCACTGCGTCATCGCGTTGTCAGCCGGGGCGATCTCCACGGTACCGAACGCGGTGACGTCGAACGGATCGCCGATGTCCGGGATTCGCGAGATTCGGTAGCCTCGATACAAAAACGGCGAGACCAGCAACAATCCGAGTAGCATCAGCGGCAACGCGACCTTGGGATGCAGCCACCACAGCAGTCGGCTGGGCTTCTCGGCCGCTGATTCGGTGGAGATCGGATACAGGTCTGATGACGGGTGCGAACTGGTCATTTCGGTGGCCTGCTGGCGTGTTTGGCGAACTCGCCAGCCAACGTAGCGGCCGGGCTTCCGTTGTGAAAGCGGATCGCGGCGATGCGCTGGCAATCGGGAATGGAGCTGCCTAGAATCCCGCCCCTTCCGCTGGCTCGGATGGCCCGATTGCCGGTGAGTTTTCTGTCCGTTTGACCTCGAACCCGTAAGCTCGACATGCCTAACAATCGCAATGCCGCCAAGGCCGACCGCCAAGCTCAGAAACGACGTTTGCAGAATCGGTCACAGACCGCCTCGCTGAAAACGCTGGTCAAGAAATTCAAGACTGGTATCGGAGCCGCTGAAGGTGCCGCGCCGGCCGTGACGTTGGCTGAGGTCTCCAAGCGGTTGGATCAAGCCGGTGCGAAGCGGCTCATTCATCCGAAGAAAGCCTCGCGGCTGAAGTCGCGATTGGCGAAGGCTCAGAACAAAGCCGCTGCCGCGAGGTAGTTGGCCGCTTGTCGCCCAGAAACGCAGACGCCCCGGCGGGCAACAGTCGTTGACCATTGCCCGCCGGGGCGTTTTCGTTGAACGTGGAGCACGTTTTCAACGTGCTCTTCTTCGTGCGGATTGCGCGGGCACGTTGGAAACGTGCCCCACGTTGCTACTTCTCGCCCTCTTCCGACTTGGCCACCGATTTGACGAAAGTCGCCTTCTTGATGGAGTCGAGTTTGGGAAACGCTTTGTCGAGGAAGGCGTTGCCTTTGCGCTGAATGCTTGGCTGTTCGTCGCTGGGAGCACCGCCGTATTCGCCGTTCAATTTGTCGAGCACCTCCATGCCGGAGAGCACCTTGCCGAACGGGTTGAAGCCCCTTTGAGCGGGATCCAAGAATGAGTTGTCGGTGTAGTTCACGAAGATTTGAGTACTGCGAGAATTCGGCGCGGGTGATCTGGCGAACGTCACAAAGCCGCGTTGGTTGGATTGGCGATTCTCGCCCGTGGGCTGGTCATCTTTGATGTTCGCGTCACGCCACTTGTCCATCACTTTGGGGTCGCCGTGGATGCCCCATTGGACCATGAAGTCGTTCTCCTCCCAGGGCTTTCGAATGACTCGGAAGAATCGGCAGTCGTCGTAGAAGCCGGCTTTGACGAGTTCGTGAATTCGTTTCGCTCCGTTCGGCGACCAGTCGCGATGGACTTCAATGACGAAGTCCCCTTTCGTCGTTTCAAACTTCACTTGGAACTTGGCCGGAACGTCGCCGGCATCCGCCGCCGGAGCCTCCTCTTTGGCGGCTTTGGGCAATGGGGCACCCATCGGCAACGGCGGGTCCGAGGCCTGTGGCTGAGTACATCCCAAGAGCAAGACGGTGGCGAGCATTCCAGAATACTGTCGTCGAGAAAGCATGTGAGTCCTTTCGGAAGAATGGATTTGAAGCGGAGGAGTTTCGTAGACCGAACGCCTACGTCCGGTCAATCGAATGTTTGAACGTTGGCGTCCGAACTACTTCGCGTCTTCGGACGCCTTCAAAAACTGAGCATTCACGTCGGGCAACTTCGCGGAGGCGGCGTCGCCGGTGTGAAAGAAGATGCCGTAACGCATCCGCAACTCCGAGCCTTTCGGGAAGACGTCGTCCACCGGCTTCTCGGCGTTGTTCGTGTAGGCCGCTTCGCCGAACGGGCTGACGGAGAACAGGCCGTAGTTGCGGACGTGATAGCGGCTCGGCCGGAAGTTCTTCGGGTGATCGAAGATCGTCACGCCGAATGTTTTGCCATCGACGGGGCCGACGTAATCGACCCAGGCGGAGCGTTGGCCCCAGCACTCCTTCGAGCCGTTCTTGCCATCGGCGTTGGTGATGATGCCGCTCCCTTTGTCTTCGCGCATTGACTCGGCGATGCGGAAGCCGAGCAGTCCTTCCTTCGTGTCCTTGAAGTGGACGTCGCCGCTGGCCATTTTGAAGCGGATGTCGTAGCTCAGCAGCCGATTGGCGTGGATGGCGATGGTGGTTGTCTCGATCAGTACAGCTTGGCCGTCGTTGTCTTGCCAATGGTTGCTGACGTGCATCACAGCAGGATTGCCTTCCGCACGAATCAACTCAACGGCACGGTTCTCGATCTTCCCTTTCTCGGCCCAGAACTTGATGTCGTTGACTTCATCGACCGAGACCCAGATCCCCTTGTGATGCGGGTGATCCCCTTTGTAGTCCTCGCCGACGATCGGCCGCGAGATTTGCGTCCCCGTGACCTTTACCGGCGAGAAGAACGGCTTTGGCAGCGACTTCGCGAATTGGTACGTCGCGAACTCCTCACCGTTGATCGTGACGCCGACGGAATCGCCGCTCTTCGTCAGCTTGACCGAGTCTGCCGCCCAGCCACTGCCGGCTGAGACAACCGAGAACAATCCCCAGACAACCGACAGCGTGTACCAAGTTCGTAGGTTCATCAGCAGTGGCTCCTCGACAAGGATCGGTTTATTGTGGTGGTGCTGCAGTGGCCGGTCGTGCTGCAGTGGCCGGTCTCCTGACCGAGCCACCGGTGCCGACCACAGGTCTCCAAAACGTATTGGAGACCTGCGGTCGGCTCGTGGGCGGGGTCGGGAGACCCTCGCCCAGCGCGGGCGAGACACCCGTGCCACGAAACTTGGCTCCAGTATGGCCGGTGAGCTTTCAAAATGAAAAGTGATGCGACGTCCGTTCTCGAACAACCGCCTGTGCCCCGCGAGAAACGGCCGCTCAATCCGTGGCTGCTGGTCTTCATCACGTTTGGCATGTTCCTCACGTTCATCATTGTCGGATTACTGCTCTTGGCCATGTTGGGTCCCGCGCATTCGCTGCGAGACAATGAATTCTTGATGCCCGATGGCAAAGTGCTGCGGATCGAAGCCGTGACCTGGGGGACTACTCACCGATTGGATTTTGAATACTCGCCCCCCGGTCCGTGGGGATTCTTGGATCGTCGCCAGTATCCGATCACGCAAGGAATGGGAGTCAACCAACTCATGGTGTGGATGACTTGTCATGACGCTCGAACAGGCCGGTCGCTCGATTTCGATTGGTGGTCAGAGAGCGTCGTGGTGGACGCGAATGGCGACGAGTTCGCCGATCAATTCCCGCAGCTCTGGCAGATGGGAACACACTCAACCAGCTCCGGAGGCGGCTCGCGTCCGTTTCGAGCAGATCGCACGGCCCACAACACATGGCTCGTCTTCAGTTACTTTCCGGCATTTCGAACCGACAAGGGACGGTTCAAGCTGCAACTGAAAAACTTGGCTGGAGAAGTCGCGACGACGATCGAGTTGACTCATCCGTCACCGCCGACCGCTCAAAACTGGAAAGCCGAGGAACTGCCGGCGACGAAGACGAGCGGTGATGTGGCGGTCACTCTGAAAAGTTTGCAGGCGAGTTTCCACTGGAACACGAGCAATGGTGTGAAGAGGAAATGGTGGTACTACTCGCCGGATGCCACGGTCAGCGAGAATGGGCAGCTCGCTGCGGACTGGCATGTCAGTCTGTTGGAGGCGACCGACCCACTGGGGAACCAGCAGAACTACGGGCAGTCGCTGTCGATCCGCGAGCCAAACTGGAAGGTTCGCCTGGCGGCCTGTCGCTCTCAGACGTCAAAATTCTCGGCCGCTGAAACCTGGACGCTGACGGACTTGCCTCTGCCCGAAAAGGACACAGCTCCGCCGCGCAGCGACTCTAAGACGATTGACGGAGTGACCGTGGCACTCATCGCGCTGGCCGGTCCCGGCAAGACGAGCTACTCGATTGCGACGCCAGGTATTCGTAAGTACGGCAACAGTTTCAATTGGAACACTTCCGGTTCGGCGTTTGGGGCCACGACGAAACTCGATTTGAAGTCGAGTGGATCGACCGTCGCACAAACCGTCGAAGCCAATTGGCCACATCTGTCGCTCGAAGCAACGGATTTGACACCGTTGCATCGCCTGTATGTGTTGGCCAAAGATGACCAAAACCGAGACGTGCCGACTCATCAAGACTTCAACGGCTATGGCGTGCAGATCTTTTTCTTCAAGACCGAACCGGATGCCAAATCGCTGACGCTGTCGATCATCGTCCACAAAGGGCACGAATTCGAGTTCTTCGTCAAGCCGCCAGAGTTGCCCGAAGACAAGCCGATGCCGTGATGTCGAACGTGGAGCACGTTTCCAACGTGCTCGTTATGGGCAATGGGCACGTTGAAAACGTGCCCCACGTCACGCTCGGCGCCCGATGGGGCGCAGCACATGCCAGTCCGCAAAGGCGGCCAACAGGATCAGCACGATGCCGACGAGGATCAGCCATGTCAGCGGCTGATCGATTTGGAACCCGGATGACGCCGCCGCGTCTGCCGGATCGCGACGGCCGGGACGCAGGCCGGTGAGGGTCGATTCTTCAGAGTCGAAAAAGTTGACGGCGAACTCGCCGATCGGTCGCTCGCCGTCGAGGATCGTGTAGACGCCCGCCTCGTCGAGCGGCGGAATCTCGACGATCGGTGCTCGCGCGAGCGGTCGCTTTTGGCCGTGATGCACCAACAGCAGTGGACGCGAGTCGGTGGATTCACTCGCGGTTTCGGTCGCCGTCGCGGGTGCGTCCTCGATCAATCGAAAACGAATCTCTTCGTTGAGCCTGTAATTCCAGCGACGAAGTCCCGGCAGATTGTCACGCCGCAGCTCGATCAAATTGCTGAGCAGGATCGGCCAGTCCGGGCTGTCGGCGAGGTTCGACTTCGCGAAGTCGAGATTCAGCAGATACCCCGTCGTGCGCGTGCCGTTCAAACGTGAGAGCAACGGTTGTTGTCCGGCCGTAATGATCGGCGCGACATCCAGCTTGAGCGGTTGCACGCCCCCCCAGATGACGCCGCTGAGCGTCAGGCCATCGAGCAGCGGGTTTTGCTTTTCGAGAATGTACGGCCCTCCCAAATCCTGTGCGGCTTTGCGGGCTTCATCGCTCGAATCGAGCGGGCCGATTCCCAGCCAAGCCAGTTCGCGCTTCGACGGCGGCAACGGTTGAGCTGCGGCGATCACCAACTCCGCCGAGTCCGCGTTTGTCAGCGAGACATCCGAAACGCCTCGCAACGCTCGCTGCACCGCCTTTATCGCGTGTGAGTCCTTTGGCAGTGTGAGCCCGACGTGCAGGGTTCGAACCTTCGGCTCGATCAGTTCGATGCGATTGTCGAGCGGCAGTCCGTCGCCGATGTTTTCGGTCGTGATGCTCAGCCGCCCCAAGCCGCCAGGGACTTCGACTTCCAACGGCGACGCGACACCGGCGGCCAGCGTGAGCGTCTCTTGAAAGATCGTCCGTTCGCCAATCGTGCCGGCAACGCGCACGTTCGCGCCGCGCTTGCCGTGATTCGTCAGTCGCAGGAAGACTCGACCCTTCACCGTTTGCGAATGGAAATCCCAGCGCGCGGCCGAGATCGAGACGTTCTCCAACTCGCGGCCGACGGAGACGACCTCCATTAACTTCGGGACCGCGACCTTCTCGTCTGGCACGACGTCCGTCAGGAACAGCAGCTCACCAGTCTCTGCCGCAAGTTGCGAGGCCAAATCCCACGTCGGCTGAAAGTCATGCTTCGGAAGCGCGGGGCGCCACTCGTCGAGCTTTGGCTTCGCTTCGTCCCATGGAACGGCTGGTCCCGCGAGCATCTCCGGCCGGCGCGCTGTTCGCAGCAAAGTGACGACGCTGCCTCGCGGAAGTTGATTGACCCGACGATCGAGTTCCTCAAGCGCCGCATCGCGAAATGAGTTTTCATCCAAACCAGGCGGTCGGGATGACATCGACGCCGAGTTGTCCAGCACGACGACCAGATGCACGACTTTGCCGACATTTCCCCAACGGGGATCGGCCAAGACCAGCGACAAGACCAACGCGGCCAGCAACTCGCAAATCAACGATGGCGTGATCGGCAATCGCTCGCGCGTCCGTCCGGCAGTCGTCGTCTGCGTTTCGATCCCCCACAAATGCAGCCCTGCCACCAACAGAGGTGGATAACGCCGGTGATACAAGTGGATGACCACGATTGCCGGCAACGCGAGCAGCCCCAGCAGGCCCCACGGATTCGCGAAGTACATCAGGACGACTCCGAACCGACGACCCCTCAGTGAGTCGTGATGAATGCCAGTGTTGCGAGGCTGGCTCAGAACGGCAACCGGCGGCTTCGGTGAACCAAAATGCGATGTTTTTCAGCAAATAGGTGACTCCAGACGAAGAAGCGGTTAGTCTGCTGTCCCGATACCCCGCCTACGCCGCGTCGTGCGGCTGCGGTTTTCGACTTGTCACGCTGGAGATTTTTCATGTCTCGCGTCGTTCGTCCGTTGAGTGGCTGTTGCAAGCTGATCGAGTTTCGTCATGCCACAGTTGCGACAGGATTATTGTCGCTGTCGCTCGCAGGCGTGGGACTCATGGGTTGTTCGTCGGAGGAAGCGGCACCGGCCGCGAAGCAAGCTCAAGGAAACGGGGCACCAGCCGGTGCTGCTGGCGGAATGCCAGGTGGCGGCGGAATGCCAGGTGGCGGCGGAATGCCAGGTGGCGG
>SYJG01000366.1 GCA_005798445.1 Planctomyces sp. | reverse complement strand
GAGAGAGAGAGAGAGAGAGAGCACTATCATCCCATTGGATTTTGAACAGACCTGTTCAGCAGCGTTCCTGCCGTGTGTGCGGGACGATGACGCGGCTGGATCACTTTTGTGGGAGAAAGGTGCTGTCATGCGAATTCAAAGTGGAGTTGTTGCACTCGTAGTGACCTGCTGTCTGATTGGAACGTCGTTGGGTACTCACGGAAACGCGTACGGTTCCGCTCGTCCGATTAAATTGCTCGATATCAACCAGCAGAAACAAATGATTGGTGCCGAAAAAGGGATGATTTGCGGCGTGGCTGGTGGTTCGCAAGGCGGAGGATTATGTACGCAATGCGCCGTCGCCACTGAATGCGACGATTCGGTTATCGCGGGCCTTTGCGGTTCTTTAGGCGGCAATCATGGGTGCATTGGCAGTGTCTTAATACATTTGTGTCAATCCACGACCGCGTCAAGTTCATGCACGCCGTCCGACACCTGTGCTGGGGCATTTTCGATGTGTCGGAAGGTTGCTGTGGACGGAGGAGGGTATCAGTGCGAAGCATCGTGCATGGCAGGTAAACCTCAGCCTTGTCAAGGATGTAGTCCCTAACGACAGAGCCTCTCCAATTGACAAGCTCGGCACCATGTCAAGCCCGTTTCAAAAACCCGTCAGAACTTGTTCGCTCGAAGACGGACTATTCTCGCGACCACACAGGCGAACTGATGCGTCTGCGGCGGATAAGGTGTTGGACAACGGGATTCCTTTGACGAGAGGTCATCGTGACAGCATTCATTCTTGCAATGGGACTCGCCACGTTTTTGGAATCCGAATGGACAGCCGAAGAATTAGATGCGGCCTTCCTTCAAAACGCGCAGCAGGCTCGGACACTGCATGTCGAATGGCTGGTCGTTGATCGCAAGACGAAATCTGAGTGGGAGTACGGACGCCTTGCGGCCGAGTACTGGACTCGAGAACTTGCGGCGGGACGCATCCCTGAAGGAAAGTCGCCGGCTCAGTTTGAAAAATACAAGGCCGCGTTGGCTCATCACCTCGCAATACCAGAGCCAACTCCGCAAAGCCTGACCTTGATTAGTTTCGAGGACTATTGGACGGATCGCACACGCTTTCAATGGCGGTTTCCTCATCGTCGTCCCGACTCGCTGACGCCGCGGATTGTGTTCACGGATGAGTTCACGACCTCTCAAACCTTGCCGATTTCCTTCAAACACTTCTCGGTCATGTCCGGAGGATTGGACGAGGGTCGTTGGCGAGTTTGGTTGGGCGGCGGACAGAACAGCTCACAAGGCCGGATTGCGGTCGAGAATCCTCGAAAGTGGGATCCGTTGTTTCCACCACTCGCTCTGCCCGCGCCGGATTGGGGGCCTGGAGTCCATTGGATCGATTTCTTCTTTCGTCGTGATCCGAATGCTGTCCGATACGAAGGTGCAATGGAACTCAACGGTCTAGCGGTGCAAGTTGTCTCGAAGGTGTTCCCCGGTAGGAACCATTTCGGCTGGAAAGGGGCAACGGCCATCCGGGCCTTCTTGGATTCTGCTCGTAGTGCGATCCCGGTGAGGTTGGAGGTGTATTATCGAACCGACGAAGCCGACGCTGATTTGACTTGGCTGCCTCCCCGTACCGTCAACGATTTTGGTCACCTGCCATTTCCCTCGCTAATCGTACGCGATGTGAAAATCGAGCGAGTCGGAGGAAAGTGTGATTACCCCGTGTCCGGGTTCATCGATCACCCCGGCAGCAAGCCAGGCACGCATCTAATGCAGAAACCACCGGTCAACATCGTCACGGCGACGACCGAGTGGACGGCGTTCAAAGTGGAAATCAATCGCGATATCCCGGTCGAAATGTTCAACTTCGACTTTCCCCCGAATACGCCATTTGCCAATGAGCCAACGGGAGGCGACGTGTGGGTGTCCAATGCCGATGGTCTTGCCGAGCGTGTCTCGGCTGGCTGGGCGCGTCCAAGCACACTCCAAAAAGGATTCGGTTACCTGTGGTGGATTGCCGGCTTGGTTGTCGTCTTGGGTGCTGTCGGCATCGGACTGATCAAACTCCGTCGTAGCCGAATGGGGTGAGGTCGATGTCGATGCTGATTTTGATCATTGCCGTGTTGGGCAATCAGGTGGACCCGATGCGTGGCGCTGTGCCATTGCCCGGTTGCGGAGAGTTGGCAGCCTATTCACTGCTGCGAGCGACCGGTTCGCCGGTTCAATTGAGCGACGTCAGTCGCGAATTTCGGTCACGTCCCGGCTTTGATCCTTGGTCGGTGTCAATTTATGAATTGCGGCAAGGACTCGCTGCGTTCGGATGCCAGACGGAGGCTGCGCGATTTCGTGCGGACGATTTACTCCGACTGCCGCAACCGAGCATTCTGTATTTTCGGCCGGGGCGGTGGGATGCCCGTGAGGCGACAGGCCACTTTGTCGTGCTGTTGGGAGTTGAGGGTCATCAGTTGAAGTTGGCTGAATGGTCGCGCATCGACCTGGACGTCAACGTGCAGGCCGACGTGAAGGACGTTGTGAGCCGCTGGGATGGCGAAGCGATTTTACTGTCAAAGACCAACAACGACGCAGGTGTTGCGGTATGGGCGGCGGTCGCAATCATGCTGATCGTTAGCTTGGCTGTCTTTTTGAGGCGGAAGTGGCGATTCCTGCGAGTCTCAGCAATGAACCTGACGGCCGTGCTCGGACTGCTGGTTTCCGCCGTTGGTTGTGGTGATCGAAATGGAGCGGCACCCGCTGCAAGTCCTCCGGCAGCAACACTGCCGTTTCAGCGTTCGGTCGTGGAATTGGGGAATGTTCGTGACAAAGAACTCACGGTGGCATTCCCGTTTCGAGTTGGTGAACAGTCGGTCAAGATCACGGCGCTCGGACGAACTTGCAGTTGCACTCTCGTCGATGAGGCATTGTTGAATCGGGAACTGCTGGCTGGCCAACAACACGAACTTCAGGTGCGTCTGAATGCGGATGGCGTGGCTGGTCAGACCGCCGTGAAGACAATTTCGGTCACGACTGATCCGCCGTCGAGTGCTCCAATCCTGCTCGCCGTGCGATACCGTCCGATCGGAAAGCCACTGTTGTCGCCCAAGGAACTGATTCTGCACTCGACGCCTGAGAAGGCTGCGCACGGACAAGTTCTGGTCACATATTATCGCAGCGCGACGGATCCGGCAGTGAGCATCGTCCGCGATCGGTGCCGGTTGGACGGGTTCCGTCTCGCCGAAGTGACCCACAAGGCGGAGGTGATCAAATCCAAAATCCCTGGGCAGTTGACCGAAGTCACGATCGATACGACGGCGCTCCAGTTGGAGGCTGTGACTCCCTTGGGTTACGGCGAGTATCGCAGTTGGCAAGAGTTTGTGCTGACTGACGGAACGTCGCAGCGGTGTCAGGTGATCGTGCGCGTGACACACCCGTTTGTGGCACTTCTACCTCGCGTTTTCGCTGGGCAAATCGAGCCTGGAGAAAACTGGTCTGTCCGAGTCCCGGTGCGTCATGACAAGCAAGCCTCCACGGTGAAGGATTGTGTTTGTGATCGCTCGGATGTGACCGTCGAGTATCAAGACGATGTCCTCACGATCGCTGGGAAGGCACCCACGGTGGCCGGTCGTTTTTTCGGAACGGTCACAGTTTCATTCCGCTCCGAATCGATCCCAAATGTGTCGATCCCGGTGAGTGGTTTCGTCACGGACCATTAGCGGGTCGTGAACCCTCATATCGCAGGCAGTTGTCATGCTTTCTGTGCCCGCCGCATCAGCGCTGCCAGATTTTCCATCCGGTTGGCGCTGGCCCACAGTCTGGGGAGCATTGAGCGGGCTGGTTGTGTCGGCCAGTGAGTGTGGTCCGCTGCGAGAAGTGTACTCTCTCATCGCTTTGGCTCCCGCATGTGTCGGGCTTGCACGCTGTCCTTCACGATCAACGGCGTTGTGTCTCAGCGCTTCATTCGCTGTGGCCTGGATGCTTCCGGCCTACAGTTGGCTTGATCTGGAATGTCTCCTGCTCTTGCGAAATCGTCTGGCTCTGTGGATTGCGATCCGCATCACGGCGTGCCTTGGCGTGGTTGTGGTGCTGCTGCTGATCTGGAGCTTGGGACGTCGTGGTTGGCTGTTCTGTGGTTTGCTTCCGACCGTGTGTTTTGGTGGCGAACAGATTCTCGACAGGCTGGCTCGCGAGTGGCTCGGGACGACCATCGATCCTTTGCGTCTCGGATTAGGCCAAATTGACCACAGCCCATTCGGTCAAGCCGCAAGTGTCGGAGAAGTTTCACTCGTCAGTTGGTTGGTGGCGGCTACCAACGGTCTTGTCGCGGACTTTGCACTCCGGCGCTTCTGGAAATTGAGCCAGCGCCGGTTGGCATGCGCGGTGATCTTTGTGATTGTGATCACCGCCGTGTTCGGAACGACTCGCTTGATGAGCACTCGCTCAGACGGGTGTGCGGTTGCTGCTGTGCCGATCCCTTTTCCAACGATGCTCGATGACAGCCCGCCGTGGCTGACTAAACTTTCCAACGCGGATTTGATTGTTTTCCCGGAGTCGGCATTGGCTTGTCGGTTCAATGTCGAAGAGAAGTGTGATGCCTTGGTTGCCGCCTGGGCGGCGGGTCTCAAACGGACGTTGGTGGTCGGCGGTCTCCGAACCAGCCTTGATCCTGTCGGTGAACACGTCACGGCAGCGATTGCCTACCCGACTCAGAATCAACTCATTTACTCGGACAAGAGATTCCCAGTTCCGATTTTTGAATGCGCTCCGCCACTGGCCCGATGGCTGGGTGTCGAATCGCCAACCGAGTGGCATGCTGGCAGTCAGCGTCCGACTGGCATTCTCCCTGGTGGACAGCGATTTGCCGTGGGAATTTGCCACGATGCCTTGTTCTCGGAATGGACGAATGATGCGCAATTTGAGGCAGTCGATTTTCTCGTACATATTTCCAACGTGAGGGCGGTCTGCACAGAGACTGCAAAAAGTCGTTTTCTGAAATGCGTGCAACTCCGCGCGATCGAATCCGGACTTCCCATTCTGCATTGCTCGATGAGTGGTCGTAGTTGTGTCATTGACGGACTGGGGCAAATCGTTGTTCAGCAAGATCGCGAAAATCGCGACGCGGCCATCAGTGGTGTTGTTCCTCGGCCGGTGGCGAGTCCGTGGAACTCAAACCCATCAGGCCAAATGACCTTTTTTCTTGCGGCCTCGATGGCGCTTTGGACTTGGCGTACCGCCCGTGCATGAACGGAAAGAACATGAGAAAAACTCTGCGGCGCGGCTTCACACTGATTGAACTTCTGGTGGCGATGAGCATCACCGGCATCTTGATCGCGCTCCTCCTCCCAGCAGTTCAGGCAGCGCGGGAGTCCGCCCGCCGCGCTCAGTGTCAGAATCATCTCAAGCAGATCGGGCTGGCCTTGGAGAATTACCATGCCAGCCATCAAGTCGGCCCACCGGGAACGATCTCTCACATCCCGTCCGCGAAAACTGCCTGGTTCGAATTGGTGACCTCCGGTGGTTTTTTCAGACCAGCGCAATCCTCTGCGGAGACCTCCTGGCTGATCCAACTGTTTCCGCAGTTGGATCAAGTCGGCGCTTGGCGACGTTTCGATTCGACGACGGGCACATTCGGGCACATCAACCTCGTGCCGCCGTACTATGTCTCCGGCATCAACTCGAATTCAGAATTGCTGACTCAATGGCTCTCAGTCTTGCAATGTCCGACGGATCAGCGCCGGGACTTTCAATACGATGTCGGTTCGATCTTGGGTGGTGTCAGCATTCCAACCCTGACTTGCGCTCGTGGCAACTACGCCGCGAACTGGGGCAACACGAATTGGGACCAGTCGTCTGATCTCGACGGCGATGGAATTGACGATGTTGGGGTGAGTTACTTGGACGCCGCATTCTCACGCTGCCGGAGCCTCCGCTATGCCGCCGTGAAGGATGGACTCGATCAAACCGTGTTTGTTGCCGAAGTGCGACAGGCATCTCGGCTGGACGTGCGCGGAGCCTATGCCACTTCGCTTCCAGGCGGGGCGAATTACATGTCGCGTTTCACGCCGAATGGAACCAGCGATCGTTATGGCGTGGTCCCAGCTTCAGGAATCGGCAGCGGAGACCAGACCGCGACCGCCTGCAATTCCGAAACGGGGCTGTCGTGTTCCCAAACACTCATTCCTTTCACCGCTTTCGCGGGTTCCAGGAGTTCGCATGTGGGCGGTGTGTTCGTCTTGTTTGGGAGCGGTCGTGTGCAGTTCACCGCGGACTCGATCGATCACGCGGTTTGGCTGCATCAGCACGGAATCTCCGAGGGGCGAGTGGTGGTGAATTGATGACTCCAAAAAAGCGTGACTCGCACGCTGGGCTGGCGATTCAATTCGGATCGCATGGTGATGGACTACGTCAATCACTGCTACGTCCCGGCCGCAGGCGGATTGTCGAGTCAGATCCCGGCGATGTGAGACCAAAGTAGACCGGTCACTCCGTCACCGGAAAGTCCGAGACATCAAATGCCTTGGCTACACCCTCAGTTCGCACGACAACAAAGTCGAATACCGTGCTCCGTCGCGTTCGCGATCCGACCGGATGAACTCGACGGCCTGAATCTCGACCGATCCAAAGTTTGTGTTGGCATGCTGCCGCAGCAACTCAAACAACTCGCAAGGCGGTCGGCCTTTCACACGAGCCAGCGTCAGATGCGGATGAAACGGCCGTGACTCACGAGCAAAGCCAAGCGACTCCAGCGCCGCCTCCAGTCGCTGGGCGAGCGACACCAAAGGTTCCACGTCGCACAGTCCTGCCCACACCACGGATGGTTGATCGATGTGTGGAAACGCACCTAGTCCTGCGACTCGCAACACAAACGGCGATTGTCCGATCACTGACTCCGCGATTTGATTTTGAATCGTGTCTCGTGATTCGGCCGGCGTGTTACCGAGAAACTTCAACGTGACGTGCAGGTTGTCTGGCGACACGGCTGACACCGGCCAATTCATTGTGGCAAGTGACCTCAACACCGGCCTCAGTGCCGACGGCACTGGAATCTTGACGGCAACGAAGGTGCGAATCGAATCGGACATGATTAAGGAACGGAGGCGCAATGACTTCCCGACGTCCTGTTAGCACGACGCGCAAGCGAGTGGTTCTGACCACTCGCTTGCGCGTCGTGCTATCTTCCCGTTGGGTTCGGGAAGTTATGGTGCTCCCGTCCTACTTGCTACTTGGCGTGGCTCTGCTTCCACAGCGCGGCGAGTTGATCAAAGCCTTGCAGCGGTGTTTTGCCTTCAGCCATTCCCTCGGTGAGTTTGACGGGTGGCGCATTGCCCTTGCGGCGTCTGGAGGATTGGTCGGCGGAATCTTGTCGGCGTTCGTCTCGTTTCGGTTCCGCCGTAGCCGATGGACTGATGGTGGCTGTCGCGATGGCAACGTCTTGAGACTGTCCCGTGGTTGTCGGCGGTCGTGGTGGACGCTGAATGAACGGTCGCCGTGCGCGCTGCGGCGGAGGTTGGGTTTTCGTTTCCGGAGGCTGCTCACGGCGCGGAGGTTTCGGACCGCGGACTTGCCGAGGCGTGCCGGGTTTGATCATCGTCAGGCTGACTCGCTTGCGTTCCTTGTCCACGCCGAGCACCCACACCGTCACGACATCGCCGACCGAAACGAGGCTGTGCGGCGACGGCACATAGTTCACCGACAACTGGCTGATGTGGACGAGGCCGCTGTCCTTGAGGCCGACATCGACGAACGCTCCGAAGTCCACAACGTTGCAAACGGTACCGGTCAGCTCCATGCCTTCTTGCAAGTCATCCAGATTCAGAATGCCTTGCTTGAAGACCGGACCTGGCAAGTCAGTGCGCGGGTCGCGCCCGGGACGCGAGAGTGCGTCGAGGATGTCCCTCAACGTTGGCAGGCCGACGGACAATTCTTCGGCGAGGCTTTCGGCCGGAAGCTGCTCGATGCGCTGCCGCAGTTCTTCGTGAGTCTGTTCCGCCTCGCTCAAACTGCTGACGGTGAGGCCCAATCGTTCAAGCACTTTGTTGGCGGCTTCGTAGCTTTCCGGATGAATCCAGGTCCCGTCGAGCGGTTCCTCGCCGCCGCCGATTTTCAGGAATCCGGCCGCTTGCGTGAACGTTCCCTCGCCCAGTCCAGGAACTTCCATCAGTTGGCGTCGCGATTTGAATCGTCCGTTCTGCTCTCGCCACTCGACCACGCGGCGCGCGATGAGTTGGTTCAATCCCGACACATGCCGCAGCAACGAGGCACTGGCCGTGTTCAAGTCCACGCCGACGAAGTTCACGCAGGATTCGACGACTCGGTCGAGCGATTCCTTGAGTTCCTTCTTGCTGACGTCGTGCTGGTACATGCCGACGCCGATATGTTGTGGTTCGATCTTCACCAGTTCGCTGAGCGGATCGAGCAACCGGCGACCGATCGAGATCGTGCCGCGGCCGGTCGCATCGAGTTCTGGAAACTCTTCGCGAGCCACGGTGCTGGTCGAGTAGATGCTGGCCCCTGCCTCGTTGACGATGACATATCGAGCTTCCGGCAACTCCTTGGCGATCATCTCGGTGACGAGATCTTCGGTCTCGCGGCAAGCGGTGCCGTTGCCGATCACGACCACCTGGCAATTGTGCAGACGCAGCAACTCCGCCAGCTTCGCGGAAAACGTCGCTCGCTTCTCGGCACTGCCGGTGACGTACACCACGTCCGCCGCGACCAGACTGCCGCATTCATCGAGCACGGCCACTTTGCAGCCGGTGCGAAAACCGGGATCAATCGCCAGCACCCGCTGGCCGCGCAGCGGTGGCTGCAACAACAAGCTCCGCAGGTTGCGAGCGAAGACGTCGATCGCGTGAGCCTCAGCCTTATCGGACAGCTCGCGGCGGATCTCTCGTTCGAGGCTCGGTTGAATCAACCGCAGCACAGCGTCGGTCAAGCAGACTTTGAGGAACTCGCGATGCGGATGCGATTCCCAGCCGTAGTGTCCATCGCACACGGCTTGCACGGCGGCATCATCCCATTCAAATTTGATGCGCAGCGCGCCGGACTTTTCACCCCGATTGACGGCAAGCACCCGGTGGGGAGGAATTCGAGACACCGATTCGCTGAATTCGAAGTAGTCGCGGTACTCGTGTCCGTTTGCCGAGCCAGCCTTGGTCGGCGTACCGGAAAGCTTGCCAGTTTTCCAGGCGAGCTGCCGACACAGTTCACGGAGCGCGGCCTCTTCGCTGATGTTCTCGGCCAGAATGTCGGCCGTGCCTTGCAGGACTTCGACCGTGCTCGGCAATTCTTTTTCGGCATTGACGAACGCAGCCGCGGCGACGTTCAGGTCCACCAGCTCTGGATCGCCAGACCAGATGCGTGCGGCAAGCGGTTCGAGACCGCGCTCGCGGGCCGCGGAGGCTCGCGATTGACGCTTCGGCTTGAACGGCAGATACAGGTCTTCGAGCCGCTTGAGTGTCTCAGCCGCTTCGATCTCTGACCTTAATTCGGGAGTCAGCTTTCCTTGAGCTTCGATCAATCGCCGGATTGCGGAGGCACGCTCTTTGAGTTGCCGCATCGAGCGAACTCGTGACTCGATGGTTCGCAGTTGTTCTTCGTCGAGGTTGCCCGTTTTCTCTTTGCGATACCGCGTGATGAACGGGATCGTGTTGCCCGCGTCCAGCAATGCGACCACGTTCAGGACTTGCTCCGCGCGATGCCCCAGCTCTTTGGCGAGGCGTGTGAGATCAACTGTGGGCGGTTCGTCCATGCTGCGGTCCATTGAGGAACCCAACGGAAATCCTGACCTCGGCCAGACATGCTAATGGCCGCGTTGCGGACTCGCAAAAAACACCGATCAGGCAAGCTGGGTCGAACGGGTGGAAAGGTGACGAATGCCTGTTGCAAAGTCGAGCGAGCCGACCAGCGAGATCGGCCGAAACAAGCCATTGGCGACTTGAGTCCGATTCAAATCTGCGACCGACTTTGGTCGAAGCGATCACCGGTTGCACGGAAAAGTTTGTGTGGTCGCAAGAAGTTCTCAAGTCGTCGCAGTCGGCCAGCCGATTCTCAAGGCACCGATCAAGACGATCGGTGTGAATCGCAGATCACCGTCCACGAAGGTTTTCACGATGCGCGCCGCCAGTACCGAACCGCGATTGAAACTGTTTGACCCCGAGAACCGAGTGGCTGAGGCTCCTCGCATGAAGCGGGTCCGACTCAAGCAGATCATCAACGTGCTGGCGGAAGCCGCGAAGTCTGACCGCACTTGGCTGAGCGACTTCGCCGACGACGAAGTCAAAATCTCCGCAGACCTCTTCGAAGTCTTGTCGCTGTACCGCCGGCTCCGTCCGAGCGCGTACTTGCGCAATGAATTCTCGACGCCGGGCTTGCCCCGGTGGTTCAACGGATTTTGCACTACTCATTTGGCGTTTGACCCGCTGAAATAGTGCAGAAGCGAATGAACCACCGGGGCAGGCCCGGTGGCGTTTTTGTATCGCCGGATTCCGTCATGCTCCGAGACCACGCTCAAGCGATTTGGGAAGCGGGCGTTGCTGCCGTCTCGTCCGAACGTTTGGTTCGGAACGTGATTCATCGCGACGAACGCACACTCTTGATCTGTGGGCACGAATGGAGCACGAACTCGCTCGACCGGATCATCGTGCTCGGAGTCGGCAAGGCCGGATCGGGCATGGCGGCTGCCGTGGAAGCTGCATTGGGCGAGGAACTGACCGATGCGAAAGTTTCCGGCTGGGTCAACGTCCCCGCTGATTGCATCCGACCGCTGCGACGAATCGTGCTACACGCGGCGCGGCCTGCCGGTGTCAATGAGCCAACGGAAGAAGGCGTCTTCGGTACGCAACGGATTTTGGAACGCGCTCGCAGCGCGGGGCCAAACGATCTGGTGCTCGTGCTGATCTCTGGCGGCGGGAGCGCGCTGTCGCCGGCACCGATTCCGGGGATCACGCTGGCAGACAAACTCGCAGTCACTCGGTTTCTGATGCGATCCGGCGCAAGCATTCGAGAACTCAACACAGTTCGCAAACATTTGTCGTTATTCAAAGGGGGCGGCCTCGCACGAGCCGCCTCGCAGTCGCGAGCCGTGATCACACTCATCATCTCCGACGTGATCGGCGATCCGCTGGATGTGATCGCCTCCGGCCCGACGGTCGAGGACACGAGCACGGCCACGGATGCTCTCGAAGTGCTGGAACGATTCAGAGCGCATCCTCCACAGATACCAGAAGCAGTCCGATCCGCGCTGCGCCCCAAGAGGTCCAAACTGTCCCCTCTCCCTCTGGGAGAGGGTGGCCGAAGGCCGGGTGAGGGACGAACGGCGATCGACTCTCAAATCTCAGCCAACCCTGCCAAAGGACATGCTCTCCCGGTGACGACGTCAACCGCAGCTTGCATCCCTCACCCTAGCCCTCTCACCAAGGGAGAGGGGACCCCAGCAAGACCGCTCGTTCACAACCACGTCATCGGGAACAATGCGACGGCACTCGAAGCGGCGGCAGAGAAAGCGCGCGCGCTGGGCTTCGCAGTCAGATCGTATGGCTCAAACAACGCGGGTAATGCCCAAGCGATCGGACGTGAGTTTGCGGAACTGTGCCGCCGAATTCGTGACGGACAAGCCGAGGTCATATCACCCGTGTGCGTGCTCAGCGGAGGTGAACCGGTTGTGAATCTTGTCGCGACCGAACAGCCGCGCAAGGGAGGCCGCAATCAAGAGGTCGCGCTCGCCGCATTGCAGCATCTGTGGAGCGGCGGCCTCGACGGCATCGCGATCTTGTCCGGCGGTACCGACGGTGAAGACGGCCCAACCAACGCGGCTGGAGCGGTCATCGATGAAACCCTGCGTCAAACTGCGATCGCGAAGGGGCTCAACCCCGCCGAGTTTTTGGCGATCAACAACTCGTACCCTTTCTTCGAGCAAACCGGCGGCCTGCTGCTCACCGGACCGACACACACCAACGTCATGGACCTGCGAGTGGTCGTTGTCGAGTGAACCCACAGACTCAACGAAATGCGCAATTACCGAAAGGGAGTCGCTTGCCTAATCCGGAAATCACTCTGCAAGAAGCACTGCGTGCGGCCGTTGAGGCGAGCCAGTTTCTGATCGGCGTGTCTCACGATCCGTCACGAGCTTTGGCGATTATCGAACCGTACGCGGAATTCGAGGGATTGACCGGAGGTTCCGCCGAACAGGTTCGATGCTCACGCAGCATCGTCTGCTCCGTCGTCGCCGATTGCCACAAGGCACTCGGAGACTATCGCACCTCCGCCAACTGGTATCGACGAGCCAGCGGATATTTGAAGAGGGGCGGATTTCCATCGGAATATGCGGAACTAGTCGTGAACCACGAGTTGGCAGACCACTACGAAAACGCTCTGGAGTGCATGCGAGTCAATCGTGACTGGTGGCGGAGTCAGCCGCTGCTTGTGCGGCTGCATGGTCATCTCGTCAGCCGTTGGTGGCTGTATCCGTCAGGATGGAAAATGAGGTTTCGTGAAAGATCGCTCATCTCCGAGTTGGAATCGCTGATTGCCGAGCGGAATGTGGAACGTTAATTCGACCATGCAGCGGAACGCTCTGGCCAAATCAAAGACTTCGCGATAAGTCCACCGAGGATGCAGATGTCGCCAACCAGCGTCGGACAGCCGGTATGTTCGCCCAGCAGAGCTAGACCCAGAGGGGGGTGACGAGCCAGCGCAGTCCATGGGTCAGTTCACATCACGTCCCGTCAAGAACTCCTCGACCGCATCCGCATGGCGGGCGATGTGTCGGACGCTGCGGCAGAGTTCGTCGGGGGCGACCTTGGCTCGCGAATGGTTTTCGACCATGACGAAGTGTGGCTGGCCGTTGACGTCGCGGACGGCGATGCTGCCGTGCGGTTGAATCGCGTTGCGGCGCAGGGCGAGTTCGAATTGGTCGGGAGACGCCGGGCCGCCGATCGAGAAAATTTGCAGTTGTCGAAAGGGGACATTGTCATCGGCGGAGGCGATGACAACTCGCTGCTGGCGGTTTTTCGAGAGCTTCACCACGACATCAAACTCGTCGGAACCTTCGCGCGGGGACCAAGCGATGTCCTGCTCGTCGTGGAAGGCATCGGCCAGCAGTTGCCGTACGTCGCGGATTTGCTCGAGCGCGGCAAACAATCGTGGCTGTGCTTCGTCGGCGTCTCGAGCACGCTGCTGTGGATCGCGATGGACGAGCCATTCGACGAGATGAGCGATTTCGTTTGGCAACTCGGTGCAGTCGTCTCGGACTTGCGGGAACGACTGAGTCATCGCTTGTGACATGAGCTGCTTGACCGTCTTGCCGTTGAAGGGAAGTCGGCCGGTCACCATGCGATACAAGCAAACGCCGAGGGCATACATGTCGGTCGATGGGGACGCGATCGCGCCGGTGAATAATTCCGGAGCCATGTAGTGCGGCGTGCCGACGAGTCCGTCGAAGACTTTCTCGCCACGGCCACGCACTCGTTTGGCCAGTCCGAAGTCGCCGATTTTAGCTCGGCCGAGTCCGTGCGATTCCTTGGTCAGCAGAACGTTTTCCGGTTTCACGTCGCGATGAATCAGTCCTGTGCGATGCGCAGCGGCGAGACCATCGGCGATCTCAGCCGTGATTCGCAGAGCTTCGGCCGGTGCCAGTCGCAGTCGCGTGTCGAGCACTTTTTGCAACGAGTTGCCCGAAACGAATTCCATCTCCAAAAAGTGGAGATCGTCATGTTTGCCGACGGCATAGGCCATCACGACATTCGGATGGTGCAAGTTCGCGACGGCGATCGCCTCTTGGCGAAACCGGTTGACGTAGTCGGCATCGGTCTCGACGTATTTCGGCGAGAGAACTTTGAGCGCGCATCGCCGTTCCAGTTGCTGATGCAGCGCGAGGTACACCGCTCCCATGGCCCCTCGACCGAGCAACGTGTCGCAGCGATAAACGCCAAGCGTCTTGCCGGCCAGCTTTTCGGCGTGAGGTTTGGTCACGCGTTTCGGCGCGGCGGAGTGATCGGCCACGGGTGTCAGCGGAATCTTGTCGGATTCTGCCGCAAGGCTCGGTGGCAAAACCGATGCGATCGACTGCGGCATGTACAGAATCGTGGTGCCCAGCGGCACCGATTCGCCCAGCCCGGCGGAATCGTGAAGGTCTTCATGCGTGGGAACGGGTTCAGTCAATGGACACGCAACTTTCCGAAAGGATGCGGGATTGTACCGTGCAGCAGCGGGCGCGAAAGAGCGGTGGCAAGTTGATTCAACGACGCATCGGCTTTTGCAAGTTGTCTCCAAATTGATCAGCATGACGCGATAGCCGGTGAGAATTCGTGAGACACCGCTCGCTAGCGCGTCTTGCTGAGACGGCGGCTGATGGAACAAGTTGGCGTCATGCGGAATTCCTCGAAACGGGAAATCCTTGATTTGATCGAGCGGCTTGCTCTGAATTCTTCGGTGGGCGGCTACAATACCGCCCGTTTTGAAACGTCTATATTCGCCCGACCGAAAAGAATATTGCCTTGGCCGCTTCGTCGTTTGAGCCGTTGACCTCTGCCGAAACCATCTCGAAGGGGACGTACGCCTTCGTGAGCCTCGGCTGCCCCAAGAACCTCGTGGACAGCGAGAAGATGCTCGGCACGCTGTCGCTGGACGGCTACTCGCTCGTCTCGGAGGCGGACGGGGCGGATTTTGTCATCGTCAACACCTGCGGTTTCATCGAGCAGTCGCGGATCGAATCGAAGTCGGTCATTCAAGAGATGCTCGATCTCAAGAAGGAAGGCCGGACAAAAGGGGTCATCGTTGCTGGCTGCCTGCCGGAGCGTGTCGGTGGCAGTCTGCTCGACGAGATGCCGGACATCGACCACATCGTTGGCGTTTTTGGCCGCGACGAGATCACGAAGGTCGCCGATCGATTACTCGGACAGCAAACCGAGCAACGGACGTTGTTCCGGCCGGCTCCGATCAAAGCGATGAACGATCAAGCTCGGTTGCGGATCACGCCAGATCACTTCGCGTATCTGAAGATCTCCGAAGGCTGCGACCGGACTTGTACGTTCTGCGCGATCCCGAAGATGCGTGGCAAGCACATCACCAAGCCGATCGAAATGATCATCGCCGAGGCGAAAGAACTCGTCGCCGACGGCGTTCGCGAACTGATCATCGTCGCACAGGACACGACGTATTACGGCCTCGATCTCTATGGCAAGGTGCGGCTGACCGAGTTGCTCTGGCAGCTCGATCAAGTCGAGGGGCTGGATTGGATTCGGCTGATGTACCTGTATCCGATTAACTTCTCGGATGAGCTGATTGAAACCATTGCCGGCAGCGAGAAGATTCTGCCGTACCTCGATATGCCGTTGCAGCACATCAACGACACGATGCTCAAACGGATGCAACGCCGAGTGAACCGCGATCAGACCGTCGAACTCGTCCACAAACTACGAGACCGCATTCCGAATCTCGTCCTGCGGACGACATTCATCACTGGCTTTCCCGGCGAGACCGATGAGCAGTTCGAGGAGCTCAAAGAATTCGTCACAGACTCGAAATTCGAACGGATGGGGGTCTTCACCTACTCGCTGGAACCCGGCACGCCCGCTGAGAAGCTCGGCGACCATCTGCCAGAGGAAGTCAAGAACGCTCGCCGCGACGAGCTGATGGAGCTGCAACAGCAGATCGCGTTCGACTTCGCCGACACGCTGGTCGGCTACGAACTCGACGTGTTGATCGACAGCGAGACCGATGAGCCGGGTGTGTTCACCGGCCGCACGTTTGCCGACGCACCGGACATCGACGGCACCGTCTACGTCGAAGCCGAAGGACTCGAGGCGGGCGACATTGTTCCAGTCATTATCGCGGCACGGCAGGATTATGACTTGCTGGGCGTTGTCGCGGATGATGCTGTCTATGAAGGGGAGGGGTAGCTCGCCATGCCACGCCAAGTCTCTAAATGCATCACGGTCATGCTGTTCGACGACGAAGTCGAAGCCTGGCAGATTTTGCAGGGGTATTTGTTGCAAAAGGCGAATCGGAGCGATTGGTCGCAACCGAATGACAAGAAGGTCACTACGCGGCGGATGATTCGCGAACTGATGCGGTTGGCGGCCGAGCATGTGGCAGTTGAGATCGGTCCCGAGATCGCCGAAAAACTGTCGTCTCCGCCGCCGCTTTCCGATTTTTTGGTGCGCCGGTCTGCTCGGCAGCGGAGCGTGAAGCCCGCCGCAAAGGCTCGCGGACGCAAGCCTGGCAAGAAACCCGATCCCAAGCCGACTCAGCGAATCCATTGGAATCGTCGCTCAGGCACTCGGATGGGAGACGCTGAATGACGGCCTCGGAGGCGAATGCCAAGTCGGTGGACTCGTTACCGCCGCCGTTGCCGCGCATTGATCGGCGTTCGTTGAACGTGCCGAATTTCATCACGCTGACTCGACTCGTTCTGGCGATTGTGCTGTTCGCGATGATTTCGCTCGGCTCGTCGTGGATCGCGGCGACGATCATGTTCGTGGTCGCGGCCGCGACGGATGCGCTCGACGGCTACATCGCTCGGAAATACGGCTTGGTCACGACGCTCGGCCGGATCCTCGATCCGTTTGCGGACAAGATCATCATTTGTGGAGCCTTCCTGTTTTTGGTGGCTCAACCGAAATCGGGAGTCAGCGCCTGGATGGCCTTGATCGTCTTCGGCCGCGAGATGTTCGTCACCAGTCTGCGAGCGTTTCTCGAACAGCACGGCCGAGACTTCTCCGCCGTTTGGAGCGGCAAGATCAAAATGGCGTTGCAGTGTGTGGCAGTGGCCGTCAGCTTGCTGTCGATGGATTCTCGATTCGCGGAATTCCCCGGCTTCATTCTCGCGCGCGACGTGATCTTGTGGGCCACGGTGGCCGTGACGGTTTACAGCGGAGTCGAATACACCTACCGGGCCTATCGGATGTTGCGAGCGTAATCGCTGTCGAAAGGTAGGTCAGGCTTTCCAGCCTGACCCGGATTGGCAACATCGCGTCGGTCGTTGATCGAGTCAGCCTGGAAAGGCTGACCTACAGGTTTCAGAAGTCGTCCACGACGTTTCCGTCTGCGCGATGGCTGAGCCGTTGGTACATCGGCATCTGTTGGTCAACTCCTGGTCCAGACGCGATCCCCTCGTTGACAAAGCGAACTGCGCCGTCACACATCAGAAAATGTGCACCACCGATGTGACGGCTTGAGAAGCCCGCTTCGGATTTATTGATCTCGTGGCCGGGAGCGCACGCGGAGACTTGATCGGTTTCGAAGTCGTTGCCGCGGACTCCCATCCAGATGGCGGCTCCGCCGGTGGCCGAGCGTTCGCCCGCCAGAAACGTGTTCGAGCTTCCGTCCAGGATGTCACGAATGCTGATCTTGCTGTTGAGAAAGGCGAGACCATCGGTTTTAAGCGGCGTCGGCAATTGGCCGGGCCAGAATTCCGCGAGTCCGTTTTCCACCAGTCGTGGCGGTGCGATCGGCCCGAAATTCACCGAATAGTTCAGTGTCCCGAATTGGCCACGCTGCGAATTCACTTCGTCCGAGGGATCCTCCGGACAACGGTACGTTGGAATCCGTGACTGAAACAATTGCAGCGGCTCGGCTCGCTGCGTTTGAAAATCCATGCGTTGGTAGAGCGGTGCCTGTTCGACGAACGGCAGCACGAACACCGACCAGCCATATCGGGTCTCCGGTCCCGGCTGCGGATGATGCTGAGTCCAGCCCGGCGAAAACGATTGGTAAACGTCATGGTAATTATGAAAGGCCAAACCGATCTGCTTCATGTTGTTCTTGCACTGTGTGCGCCGTGCCGCGTCTCGCGAATGCTGCACGGCGGGCAGTAGTAATGCGGAGACGACAGCAATTAGACAAATCACGACCAGCAATTCGACGATCGTGAAGCCGCGTGCGGAACGATGAGAGCCCATGACGTAATACTCCTGAAACTGCGTTGGTCTAGTTTTCGAACGCACCGATGTTGAGGCCATCCGATCGGTGGCTGAGTTTCTGGTACGTTTGCATTTGCTGATTCTCGCCGATACCGGATTGGATTTTCTCGGAGAGAAAAACGACTCGGCCATCGACAAACAAGAAGTTTGCGCCGCCGCCGTGTCGGCTCGAGAAGGCCCCGTACTCGGAATTGATCTCGTGGCCGGGGCTGCAATCGGTGACCTGATCGGTCTCGAAATCATTGCCACGAACTCCCATCCAGATCGCGGCACCGCTGCTGGCGGAGCGTTCGCCCACCAACAGCGTCTGGGACGTGCCATCCGTGACGTCCGCGAACCGGACACGACTGTTGAGGAACGCCAAGCCATCGGTCTTTTCGGGTGTCGGGCTTGAGCCGGGCCAGAACTCATCCAACCCACCGTCGATCCAACGGGGCGGTGCCACGGGACCGAAATTGGCGGAGTAGTTCAGCGTTCCGAAATCGCCGCGGACGGAATTGGTTCGAGACGTTGGATCTTCCGAGCAACGAAAAACGGGGATCACCATTTGAAAGAGTTCCAATGGCACGGGCCGCTGGGTTCGAAAGTCCAAGCGTCTGTAAAGCGGGATTTGGTCCATGTACGGCAAAACAAACGTCGCCCATCCGAAGCGAGTTTCCGGCCCCGGCTGCGGGTGATGTTGAGTCCAACCTGGCGGCAACGTCTTCATGGAGTCGTGGTAGTTGTGCAGAGCCAGTCCGAATTGCTTGAGGTTGTTCTGGCATTGTGTCCGCCGCGCGGCGTCTCGCGCCTTCTGAACCGCCGGCAGGCAGAGTGCCGAAATTACGACGATCAGGGCCATGACGACGAGCAACTCGATGAGCGTGAAGCCGCGTACGGTGCGTGATTGGTTCGGTGCCATGCGGCGTATCTCCAGATGACGAGTTCGCCCTTCCAATTTCGTGGGACTTACTGGGCCAGTCGCCATTGGTCGCCGAAGCGTTCGAAGGTGATCTTCTCTTCAACCGCGGCAAATTGACCGCCCGCTCCCAGTGGGTTTGACAAATTCTTGGCGACTGCTTTGCGAGCTGGAGTCGTGTTGTCGGGAAGCCGCCAGGAACCTTCGACGAGTTGCAACTTGAAGAGACGTTCCGGTGTCGTCACGGACTGCGTCTTTGAGATCTCGATCTTCGTGCCGGGGATGCGAAACTCGGCCGTTGTTTTTTCATCGGCGAAAGTCGGCGTCAGTTTCTGGATCGCCCTGATGTCCGCCAGCATTTGCTCAAGCAGTTTCGGATTGTCCTTCAGACGCTGTGCCAGTGCCGCTCGGCGCGAGTCCGCGTCGGGGTGTCTGAGTTCTCCGGCCGGGAACAAGTTCTTCACGAAACCGTCGATATCCGATTTGTCGAGAGTTTCCTCGGCTTTGCGAAGGACCGTTGCCAGATCGCTGCCGAAGCCGGTCAGCTTGACGTTGGTCACGGGAGGGTCTTTGGGCGCGGCTGGTTTGGCAGGAGTCTCCTCTTCATTTTTGTCAGGAGCCAGGAGGAACTCGGCGACCGATCCCGTGCGGTCAAATTTCGGCGATCCTTTGGCCGCTTTTTTGAGGCGATTGCGAATGCCGTCCAGAATCTGCGGCTGCACCTTGAGTGCCTCGGCAGTCTGCTCGACGGCGTTGGCCTGACGCAATTGTCTCAGTTGCTCGGTCGGAAAGTAGTACTCCAGGAATCCGCGCGTGTCCCCATTGTCCAGCCGCTTGATCGCATCGGCGAGAGCCGCTCGGACTTGGGCTTCGGGAGTCTTCGCTTTCTCGTCCGTCTTCTGAGCATTCGCCCGACCGGGCGGACTCGCGATCAGAATCAACAGCGCGAGCGCCGCGAACAACCAACCTCGTGAATGATGCGACATGTGGTAGTTCCTTTTTTAGGAGCCGAAGTGATGGGGGGTAGCTTGCGCAAGCCGGTTTCACTTGGCAAGCGAGCAATGAGTTGGCTTGGCGTTCATCTCGCGCTGAGAGGTGGCTACATTGCGTCGGGTTTGGAATCGCTCACGTTCGGAAAGGATTGCTCATGCGTCGTCTCGTGGTGGGTTGCTGTCTCGCGTTGCTCGTTGCCGTTGGTTCGTTGGCTTTGGGCGAGGTCGCTCCGGAGGTGGTGACACGGTTGACTTCGGATTTGAAATACCTCGCGTCGGATGAACTTGAAGGACGGGGCGTCGGGACCAATGGGCTGAACGTGGCGGCAGATTACGTCGCCAAGGCATTCAAGGACGCAGGGCTGAACGTGACCAAGGGCGGAGGCGATCCGTTTCAGGAATTTACGATGACGACCGGCGCGAAGCTCGGTCCGACAAACACGCTCAAGCTGGTCGGGCCGGAAGGAAAGACCATCGAACTGGCGATCGACAAGGATTTCCAAGTCTGCTCGTTTGGCGCGTCAGGAACGTTCAACGCAGAGTTGGTCTTCGGGGGCTACGCGATCGACGCGAAGGACGACAAATACCAGGACCTCGAAGGGATCGACGTCAAAGGGAAGGTCGTGATCGTGATCCGCAAGACGCCGCGACAAGGGGACGCACACGGGCCGTTCACGGCGGGGCACGGCGGTATCTCGCGGCACGCGGACTTTCGAGCAAAGATGAGCAACGCCTTCGGCAAAGGTGCGGCGGCGATTCTGTTCGTCAACGATGTCGCTTCCGGCAAAAAGGACATCGAGCAGGCCCAGCAACGGGCGAAGGACGCGGCCGACCCGGTCGTCGATGCCGCCGCAGCGCTGCTGGCCGCCGACGCGAACATCGTAGAAGCCGTGAAGGCGGCTCGCGACAAACTGGATGAGGCGGTGAAGAAAGCCAAGCAACTGCGCGACGCGGCGACAAACGTCAAAACCGACGTGTTGATGAACTTCGGATACGCCGGATTCAACCAAAACGCCGGCGGGCCGATTTTTCATGTGACGCAGGCCACAGTCGATCAAGTCTTGCAGGCGTCGCTCAAGAAGACGATCGCGGCGTTGGAGGCCGAGATCGATCAAGACCTCAAGCCGAGGACGGCGGTGCTTCCCGGCTGGAAGGCTGAAGGCCAGGCGTCCGTCGAACTCATCAAGACCGAAGTGAAGAACGTGATCGCGGTGATCGAAGGGCAGGGGGAGTTGGCGGAGGAAACCGTCGTTGTCGGTGCCCACTACGATCACGTTGGCTTCGGCGGAGAGAACTCGCTGGCACCCGGCGTCAAAGACGTCCACAACGGAGCGGACGACAACGGATCGGGAACCGTGTCACTGATCGAGTTGGCACGGCGATTCGGTGCTCGCAAAGAACCACTCAAGCGGCGGTTGGTGTTCATCGCTTTCACGGCCGAAGAGTCGGGACTGATCGGGTCCGCGCGGTATTGCGCCGAACCGATTTACCCGCTCGACAAAACCGTGGCGATGATCAACATGGACATGGTCGGCCGGCTGAAGGACGAAAAGCTAATCGTCTACGGCACGGGAACGTCCCCACATTGGAAGGGACAGCTTGAGCGACTGAATGGAGCCTCGAAGTTTGAACTGGTGATGAAGCCTGAAGGCTTCGGTCCCAGTGATCAGTCGTCGTTCTACGGCAAGAAGATTCCGGTGCTGCACTTCTTCACCGGCACGCACAGCGAGTATCACCGGCCCGGCGACGACTGGAATCTGATCAACTACCCCGGTATGGCCCGCGTGGTCGATATGGTCGAGCAAGTCACGCTGGAAACCGTGCAGTCCGCCGAGAGGCCGCAGTACGTCGAAGTCAAAGGCTCTGGCGATCAGGCTCAGACCCGCAGCGGTGGCCGCCCCTACTTCGGTTCGATTCCCGATTTGGGCAACGAGACACCGGGCTATGCGCTTTCTGGTGTCACTGGTGGCGGCCCCGCCGACAAGGGAGGAGTCAAAGCCGCCGACGTCATTGTGGAATTCGGTAAAAACAAAATCAGCAACCTCGACGACTTTGATCTCGCACTTCGAAAGTTCAAATCGGGAGAAGAAGTCGAGGTCATTGTCCTCCGCAAAGGCGAACGAGTGACGCTGAAGGTGACGTTGGGGCAGCCGAAGTAGATGTGGTCTTCACGACTCTTCTGGCGCTTGTTTCTGACCTACGCCGTGTTGACGGTCGTAGCGGCAGCCGTCTTTGTTGTATTGTTTCAGAGTCGCCAGCGCGAGGCGATTGAGTCCGAAGTGCGGCAGCGATTGCGGGACGAGGCTGCGGTGTTGAAAGTGTTCGCCGAGGCGGTCTGGCAATCGTCCGACGCGTCCGTCGAAGATTTGCGCGCGACGTGGCAGCCGAAGTTGAAATCGCTAGGCCGTGAGGTCGGGACTCGGTTGACCTTGGTGCGTGCGGACGGGACCGTGCTAGCGGATTCGTCGGCGGATGCGCGGCAGATGGAGAATCATCGCGACCGCCCGGAGATCAAAAAGGCGGCGGAGCACGGAGTTGGGTTCGTGACGCGGCCGAGTCTGTCGGTTGGTGAACCCTATGAATACTGCGCGGTGCGAGTCGGCTCCCGTGAAGAGCCGCGCGGTTTTGTGCGCGTCGCGCTGCCGTGGACGCCGTTCGAGGCACGCCTGAAAGCGGCCTCGCGGTTGGTTGCGGGGACGGCGGTCGTGGTCACGCTGGCGGCACTGCTGGCGAGTTATCTGTTGGAACGGCGGCTGGTCTTGCCGCTGGAACGATTGACTCAAGCGGCACAGTCAATTGCGGCTGGAGATTTCGGGCAGGAAGTTGTCGTGCGCAATCACGACGAGATCGGGACGCTGGCTCTCGCGTTCAACACGATGAGCCGCGAGTTGGCTCAGCGGGTCATGCAGCTTCAAGCCAGCCGGCAGCAATCAGAAGAGAACAGCAAACTGATGGAAACAGTGCTTGGCTCGATGATCGAAGGTGTCGTTGTCATCGACGCTGGGCAACGCATCCTCTTCGCAAATGCGGCGGCCGGGCCGTTGCTCGATTTGCCGACGGCTCAAGCCACGGGACGATCCATGTTCGAGGCGGCTCGGCATCCGTGCGTGCAAAAGGTCGTCGAGGAAGTGCTGGCCGGTCGGATGCCGGAACGTGTCGAATACGGAGTACCGCGCACGAATGCGATCGTCGCGCTGATTGCCTCGCCCTTGCCGGGTGATCCGCCGCCGGGCGCGGTGTTGGTCTTGCACGACGTGACCGAATTACGACGGCTTGAGAATCTACGCCGAGAATTTGTCTCGAACGTCTCGCACGAATTGAAGACGCCGTTGACGACGATCCGAGCCTACACGGAGACGTTGCTGGATGGTGCGATCGACGACTCGGACAACAACCGCAAGTTCCTCGAACGAATCGACGAGCAGGCCGAACGGCTGCACAAGTTGATTCTCGACCTGCTCAGCCTGGCACGCATTGAATCGGCCGAGGACGCCTACGAGTTGTTGCCAGTATCCGTCGCAAAAACGGTGCAGGTTTGCCTGAATGAATATCTGCCGGTCGCGGAGGCCAAAGGAGTCGCGTTGCAAACACATCCGCTCGCGGACAGCGTTGTCGTCTGGGCGGACGAGGAGGGATTGCTGACAGTGCTCAACAATTTGTTGGATAACGCGATCAAGTACACACCGTCCGGAGGCCGTGTCTCGATTCGCTGGCGCATCGACGGACGCCGAGCCGTCATCGAAGTTGAAGACACCGGGATTGGCATTCCCAAGCAACATCAAGCTCGCGTTTTCGAACGTTTCTATCGCGTGGATAAAGCCCGCTCGCGCGAGCTGGGAGGCACCGGCCTTGGCCTGTCGATTGTGAAACATTGGACCCATGTGTTCGGCGGTTCCGTGGAAGTCACGAGCGATCTCGGTCGCGGCTGCACGTTCGCTATTCGACTGCCGGTGGTGAGCAAGTCGTCGGTGTGAACGAGGTGCGAGTCGGTCCGTCGAGAGACTCGATTTCGGTTTGTGAAGGTCGCGTGAAAACCTCGCCAGTTTTTTGAGAAGACTTGTTGAACGTCGCCTCAATGACGCATCACTTGACTCAGGTCTTCAGCGGTTCTGCGGATGTTTCCAGCGACCTTGGACGCGGCAGCGCATTCGCTGCTCGACGAACGGCGGTGAGCCACTCGCCGGTGTGACCGAGTTGCGATTCGGTCCGTCAGGCGAGTAGATTTCGGCTGGTGAAGGTCGAGTGAAAATCTCGTCGATTTTCGAGAAGACTTGTTGAACATCGCCGTTTGCCTTCGTTTGTACTCTCAAGGATCACCATGCGATTCTCTTTGATTCCGCGGGAACAAAAATTCTTCGACCAGTTCGACGCTGTGACCAAACTCATCGTCACAGCGGCACAGACGTTTGCGGAACTCGTGGACCAATTCGATCACCGCGAACGGCGCATGAACGAGATTCGCGAGCTGGAGCACAAGTGTGACATCGCCGTCGAGGGGATTCTGACGTCGCTCGGCCGAACGTTTATCACTCCGTTCGACCGCGAGGACATTCACACACTCGCCACGAGTCTCGATGACGTGCTCGACAACCTGGAAGAGGCTGCGTTCCGGCTGACCGCGTTCGGCATTGATAAGCCGACTCCCGAAGCCGTCAAGATGGCGCTCATCATCCAAGAGTCGTGCAACCACGTCCAACGGGCCGTGAATATGCTCCGCAAGAACAAGTACATCAGCTCTGAAAAAATGGCTATCGAGTTGCGCGAGATCAGCCGGCTGGAAAATATGGCCGACGAAGTGTTCCGCAACGTGGAGGCTGACCTTTTCGCCAATCCGCCGGAGATCATGACGTTTATCAAACAGCGAGAAGTGTACGCGTGGCTGGAAAACACCGTTGATGCCTGCCGCGATGTGGCGCATGTGATCAACGAGATTGTCGTGAAGGCAAGTTGAGCGATTCGACCGCGCCTTGCCATACTGGAGCGACTCTGAATGGAAGCGATGGATCAGGTCTTTGCAGAATTCGTGCGCGACATGGGGCTAATCGTGCAGCATCCGTATGTGCTGCTGATTCTCGTGGTGGCTCTGGCGTTCGATTTCATCAACGGATTTCACGATGCGGCCAACTCGATCGCGACGGTGGTCGGCACGCGGGTGCTGCGGCCGCTGCCGGCGGTGATGTGGGCGGCGTGGTGGAATTTCGCGGCCGCCTGGGTGTTTGGCGTCGCAATCGCCAACACCGTCGGCAAGATGGTGAATAAAGAGTTTGTCACCCCTGACGTTATCTTTGCCGGATTGATCGGGGCCATCGTTTGGGATCTGATCACTTGGTATGTCGGTCTTCCCACCAGTTCGTCGCACGCCTTGCTGGGTGGATTCGGAGGAGCGGCGATGGCACACGCGTCGAAGTTTTCCGGAGTGCTGCAATGGGATCGATTCATCAAGACCGTTCAGTACATTGTGATCTCGCCATTCGTGGGACTCGTTCTGGCCTTGATCTTCATCGTTGCCCTACTGTGGACATTTCGGCGGTCACTTCCCGCCCGAGTGGATCGGTGGTTTCGTGTGGCGCAGCTCGGTTCTGCCGCCGCATTCAGTTTGGGACACGGCACCAACGACGCCCAGAAAACGATGGGCATCGTCGCTGCGTTGCTGTATGCAACGCTTTGGAAAGAACGGCAGATCGGCTTCGAGACCGGCAAGGAGACGTTTCCGTTCTGGATCGTGCTGGTCTGCCACCTGGCGATTGGCCTCGGGACGTTGTGTGGTGGTTGGCGCATCGTGAAGACGATGGGCTTGAAAATCGCCAAGCTTAGACCGTACAGCGGAGCCTGTGCCGAAACGGCCGCTGCGGTGGCACTGTTCGGCACGGCCCAATTGGGGATTCCTGTCAGCACAACGCACACGATCACTGGTGCGATTATCGGAGTCGGTGCCGTTCAACGATTCTCCGCAGTCCAGTGGGGGATTGCCCGTCGCGTGATTTGGGCGTGGATTTTGACGATCCCGGCCTCAGGGATTGTCGCCGCGATTTCCTATGGCGTGATCGAGGTCATTCGGCATTCGTTTGCAGCTCAGTGAATCCAGGCCGTCACGAGTTGGCTCGAATCGGTTGTACGTCGCGTTCGCTCACCGTTCGCCACTGGAAGGGGAAATTATCCGTCACCGAGCACACTTCCGGTGATTTGGAGTGGGGTTCGTCTGCACCGCTTTGGATTTCTCCGCCCCAATCTGTTTTGATACGCCACCGGCGGAATCGCCGTAGGTTTCGTTCCGGACGCTTCAAAGCGGTGCTGACACACCGCACTCCAAAGATGCACATCCAACGCGGCTTTCAACAACCTGACCAATACCGTTGCGGCTGGGTCACGATCGGTAACTTTGACGGTGTGCATCGCGGCCATCAAAGCATGTTGGCCAAGCTGGTTCAGCAGGCGAGGGCCACGAAGAATCTGGCCGTCGTGATGACGTTTGATCCGCATCCGATTGCTCTGCTGCGACCGCAACAGACGCCGCCCGCGTTGAGCCTGCTCGATCACAAGCTGGAACTTTTCGAGCAACACGGCATCGACACCGTCGTGATCTACCCGACTGACCACGAGCTGCTGCGACTCACACCGGATGAGTTTTTCCAAAGGATTGTGCTGGCCGAATTGAACGCGGTCGGCTTGGTCGAAGGCCCCAATTTCTTTTTTGGACACCATCGCGCGGGCAACGTCGGCACGTTGAAAACGCTGTGCGAGTCGGCCGGCCGAACGCTGGAGGTGGTCCCAGCGGTCATCGTGAATGGCAGGATGATTTCTTCCAGCGAAGTCCGCTCTCGAATTGCTGCCGGTCAAATTGGCGAAGCGGTCGAGATGCTCGGCCATCCGTATCGTGTGCGGGGCTTCGTCGGAACCGGTGCAGCGAGAGGGCGAACCATCGGCTTCCCGACGGCCAACCTGGAGAAGATCACAACCCTGCTGCCTCCCGATGGAGTTTATGCCGGACGTTGCTCGATCAATGGGGCCGCTTTTCCCGTCGCGATCAACCTCGGCCCCAATCCGACGTTCGGAGAGGCCGCTCGGAAGTTCGAGGCCCATCTGCTCGGTTTCGCGGGGGACTTGTACGGCCAGACGCTCGATGTCGATTTTCTGGCGCGGGTCCGGGATGTTGTGCGGTTTGAGTCGAGTGATGCCCTAATGCAACAGCTCAATCAGGACTTGGAGACCGTGCGTGCTCTGGCGAACACGGCGAGAGGGCTGTAGTTTGGTCCGGCCGATCACCGTAGGCCGTCTACCGATGGCCGTGATACCGTTTTCCGAAGTCCGAAACACGGTATCGCGGCCATCGGCTTTCGGCTCACGGCCTTCGGTCAGACAAGAACTCACGGAAATTGACACATGCCGATCAACTGGGAACCGCTTCGCCCGATCATCGCCGAGCATCAACGCTTCGTGCTCTCCAGCCATGTGCGGCCGGATGCGGATGCGCTCGGCTCGGAACTTGGCATGGCGGCCTTGCTCGAAGGGTTGGGCAAAGAGGTGCGGATCGTCAACCCGTCGAGCTCTCCCGCCAACCTGCTCTTCCTGGACCCGACGCAGCGCGTCAAAAAGTTCGGCGAAGGGATGACCTCGGCCGAAGCTCTCGACACCGAAGTTCACATGATTTTGGACACGAGCGCTTGGGGGCAGCTCACGGAGCTTGGCAGCGTCATCAAGCACACCAAAGCGAAGAAGGTGCTGATCGACCACCACGTCAGCTCGGACGATCTCGGCGCGGTCGAGTTCAAGGACACGAGCGCCGAGGCGACCGGCGCGCTCGTCTTTCAGTTGTTCCGCTTCTTCGACGTGCCGATTTCCAAGCCTGCGGCCGACGCGCTGTTCTGCGCGATCGCGACCGATACCGGCTGGTTTCGATTCCCCTCGACGACCGCGAGCACGCTCCGTATCGCCGGCGACCTGATTGACGCCGGAGCGCAGCCGAATTTACTGTTCCAAGTGCTGTACGAGCAGACGACACTCTCCAGAACCAAACTGGCGGGCCGAGTGCTCAGCACTGTGAAACTCGATTTCGAAGGGCAGTTGGCGTACATCACGGTGACTCAGCAAGACTTCGCCGAAACCGGCGCGGTCCCGGCCGACACCGAAGACCTCGTCAACGAATGCCTGAAGATCGCGGGTGCGAAAGCCGCGTTCATCGCCATTGAACAACCCACCAAATCCGTGAAGATCAGTTTCCGCAGCCGAGTCGGTTTGAACGTGGCCGCCATCGCCGAACGCTTCGGCGGCGGAGGCCACAAGCAAGCCGCCGGTGCGATCCTTCCCGGCCCCGTACCCACCGCCATTGCTCAAGTGTTGACCGCGATCAAAGCGGCCTTGGCTTGAGTCCCTCCCCACAACCCACCTGAAACTGCGAAGGACAAATCATGTCGCATCTTGCAGACGACGGCGCATCGGGCGAACCCCGGCGCGGCTTTTTGACACACATTCTCGCGGCCGGCATCGGCCTGTTGGTCGGAACTGTTCCCGTCTTGGCCGGGCTGGCGTTCTTTCTCGATCCGTTGATGCGGAAGAAGGCGGGCGCAGCGGGCGACGGATTCCTCAAGATGCCGGTGACGCTCGAAGCACTGGAAGTCAACGGCGAGCCGCAGCTCGTGAAGATCATCATGGACAAAGTCGATGCCTGGAACACCTACCTCCAGCAGCCAGTCGGCTCGGCCTATCTGCGGCGGACGGACAAAGACAAAGTCGTCGCGTTCAATTCGCGTTGCCCGCACCTCGGCTGTACTGTCGATTACAAGACGGCCGAGAAGATTTACTTCTGCCCCTGCCACGCCAGTGCCTTTGCCGTGGACGGCCAAAAGCAAAACGAAATCCCACCGCGAGGCCTCGACACGCTGGACGTTGAAGTTCGCAACGGCTCCGAAATCTGGGTCAAGTTCCAACAGTTCCGAGCCGGTCCTTCAGACAAGATCCCGGTCGGGTGAACGTAGCCTCCTCGCTCCCGCGAGGAGGAGCAAGCGCTTCATCAACACCTGTTTCACAAATCAAAGTCTTCTCCAAATTGCTCCGCCTCGTGGAACGAGACGACGACGTTGAACAATCCACTCGAAACCACCCACCATGAACGCACTCATCAACTGGCTCGACGATCGCACCGGCTTGAAGAAGCTGATGCACGAGGCTCTCTACGAAAACATCCCTGGCGGAGCACGCTGGCGATACGTCTGGGGGAGCACGCTGGTCTTCACGTTCTCGATTCAGGTCATCACCGGCCTGTTCCTGTGGACGGCGTACAGCCCCAGCACGACGACTGCTTGGGAGAGCGTGTACTACATCCAGAATCACATGCAGGCTGGTTGGCTGGTGCGTGGGCTGCATCACTTCTCGGCGCAGGCGATGACCGTGTTGCTGGCGTTGCACTTGATGCAGGTCGTCATCGACGGAGCGTACAAGGCCCCGCGCGAAATCAATTTCTGGCTCGGTCTGGTGCTGATGCAAATTGTGCTCGGCTTGGGACTGACTGGCTATCTGCTGCCGTGGGATCAGAAGGGCTACTACGCGACGCAGGTCTCCACGGAAATCATGGGGGCCACGCCGTTCATCGGCCCGCAGTCGCAAGTGCTCGCACAGGGTGGCCCGCAGTACGGGCATCACACGCTGACGCGGTTCTTCGCGATGCACGCAGGAATCCTGCCCGGAACGTTGATCGCGTTCCTGGTGCTGCACATCGCGGTGTTTCGGCGACACGGAATCACGGTTCCCGATCCCGATCGTGCTCCGGCAGCGACGTTTTGGCCGGATCAAGTTTTGAAGGACGGCATCGCCTGTCTCGCCGTGTTGGGCACGGTGTTGACGCTGACGATCTGGCATCACGGGGCCGAGCTTTCCGCTCCAGCCGATCCGTCCGTTGGGTACGACGCCGCGCGGCCAGAGTGGTACTTCTTGTTCCTGTTCCAATTCCTGCGCTTTGAATGGGTCGAACACGTCACGAAGGGACCGGCCTTCGGTGCGATCTACGTTCCCGGAGCGTTGATGGCCATCCTGGCTGCGATGCCGATCATCGGCCGTTGGAAAGCCGGTCATGCGTTCAACCTCTTCTTTCTGTTCGTGATGATGGTCGGCATCATCGGCCTGACCGGCTTGGCGTTGAGGAACGACGCCGCCGATCCCGACGTCAAAGCCGCCGTAGCCCAAGCTCATGCCGACGCCGAGCGGATCAAAGTGCTCGCCGCGCGTCCGACTGGCATTCCGCTGGAAGGAGCCGTCTCGTTGCTGCGTGCCGATCCGAAGACGCAAGGCCCGCGACTGTTCGCTCGCAACTGCTCTCCGTGCCACCGCTATGACGGACTCGACGGCACCGGCCGCGAAGTCGTGAAGATGGTCAACAAAGAACGAGTCCCGGAGAACGCGACCGCCACCGACCTCGGCAAATTCGGCAAGCCCGAATGGATCAAAGCGGTCCTCACCGATTTCAAAGGGACGTTCAAGGCGTTGGAGAACGTCAAAGACAAGGAGGGCAACGTCGCCGAATCGTCGAAGCACTTCCTCGAAGGGGAAATGGCAAGCTGGTCCGCCTCGCATGCTCAACACTGGCGTGTGAAAGAAAACGAGCCAGCCCTGGACGACCTCGTCGCGTTTCTGGCCTCGCAGAGCCAACTCCGCGGCGCACCGGGCATCTCTGACGAGTCTCCGAAACGGGGCCGGCAAATCTTCGAGACCGGCAAACTTCCGGTCGGTGCTTTCGAGGCGAACTGCCTCGACTGCCACTCGCTGCAACCGATCGGCGAGGACAAGTTGCTCGGCGAAGTCGGAGCCGGTCCGACGCTCACTGGCTACGGTGGCGAACGCTGGCTCCGCGAGTTCCTCAAGAATCCCGGCCACGAAAAGTTCTACGGTTCCAACAACGCGATGCCCGCCTTCGGCGACCGCCTGCTCGAAAACGAACTCGACCTCCTCGTCCGCTGGATGGTCGGGGACTACGACTAATTTGGAGTGCGGTGACCAGAGTCACCGCTTTTCAAAACGGCTCGTTCCTTCGTGGCGTTCGTTTTGGGATTCGCGCGAAATGAAAAGCGACGGCTTGGGCCGTCGCACTCCAAAGATGCCCATCATCACCGTCCAAACTGGCGCGCGATTGCATTTCGGATTGCTCGCCCTGAAATCGGTGAGCGGCCGCAACTTCGGCGGGGTCGGATTGATGGTCGAGGCACCCGGCTGTGAACTGTCCGTGGAACCCGCCGATCGGGACGAGTGCCTTGCCGAGCCTGAAATCGCCGCGCGATTGAATGCTTGGCGCGACGAGTACCGCCGCCGCTGTCCCATCGAGCATCGGCCGCCGGCTTGTCGCATTCGACTCTCGCAAACGATCCCTGCTCACGCCGGATTGGGGTCCGGGACGCAAACCGCACTCGCCTTGGCAGCCGCGCTGTCTCAATGGGGTGGCGAGCAAACCATCGCCGCACAAGAACTGGCTCGTCGAATCGGCCGCGGCGCGCGATCCGCTCTCGGCATTCACGGCTTTGAACATGGCGGACTGTTGGTCGAGGGAGGCAAGCGGCATCCCGACGAAATCAGCCCACTCGTCGCACGACCCGACTTCCCCTCCGACTGGCGCGTACTGCTCGTCACCCCCAACGACCGGCGCGGATTATCCGGTGACGCCGAACGCGCCGCATTCTCACGGCTCACGCCCATGCCGACCTCGCTGACGGAGACCCTCTGCCGCATCGTTCTCATGGAATTATTGCCAGCCGTTGCCAGCGCAGACTTTGCGGCCACCGCTGCCGCCCTCCAAGAATTCGGGCAGTTGAACGGATCACATTTTGCCCCCATCCAAGGCGGAGTCTTCGCCGATCGGCAGATGGCCGAGTTAGCCAAGACCTTGACCGATCAAGATTGTGTCGGAGTCGGCCAATCCTCGTGGGGGCCGACGCTATGGATTCTGTGCCGCGATGAAACGGAAGCCAGCCGCTGCCGCGACGAAATCACGACACACCCCTCCGCCGAAGCTTGCACGATTCAACTCACGTCGGCACAAAACAGCGGTAGCCACGCTCGCCAGAACGTGGGCAAATGACCGCAATGACCCACGCTCTGGAGGGTGTGACAGAGATTCTTGGCGAACGTAGCCGCCTCGTTCCACGAGGCGGAGCTATGGCAGTTGGTGCTCGAAAAGGAACTCACGCACAAGGCCGATTGCTCTGCCTTGCGGAGCAATCGGCAGCTAAGTTCGTTCGGATGCCAGCAACTTTTACCACCCACGCTCTGGGGAGCGTGGCTACGAGGAGATCGCATGACTTACGAACGCAGCCATGAACTCATCGGGCGCGGCGAGAGCCGATTACTCATCGTCGATGTGCAAGAAAAGCTGATGCCGGCAATCCCCGTTCGCGAGTCGCTGATCGCGAACTGCCGTAAGCTGATCGAGGCCGCAAAGCTGTTCGGCGTACCGGTCTCGGCGACCGAGCAGTACGCGAAGGGACTCGGCCCCACGGTGCCGCAACTAAGCGAGTTGCTCGACGGCGAGACGATCCCCGACAAGGTCTGCTTCAGCGCGGCCGAGTGCCTGGGCTGGGGCACGGCGGCCGAGCATCCCGACGGCCGCTTTCAAATCGTCGTAGCGGGGATCGAAGCTCACGTCTGCGTGCTGCAAACGGTGCTCGACCTGCTGTCGTGCGGCTATCAAGTCTTCGTCCCCGCCGACGCCCTCGCCAGCCGAGCCAAACTCGACTGGAAAATCGCCCTCCGCCGCTTGGCCGCCAGCGGAGCGATCATCACCACCACCGAATCCGTGATGTTCGAATGGTGCGCTGCGGCCGGCTCGCCGGAGTTCAAGCAAATCAGCCAGCTCGTGAAAGGTGGATAGTCCTCCCGTTTCAATTCGGCCGGACACGCAGCGCGCGATCGAACCAGTCGCGGATGGAGACGCGGAAGCCGGGGAGTACGTCCTCGCCGGCAAGTTCATCGTGCTCGCTTTTCGTGACGAAGGTTTCCGGCGAGCGATAAACCCGCACCGATCGCGTGGGCGGATCGACGTACCGCACCAGTTTGACGCCCGCGTCAAAGTCGTCGCGCAGCTTGCGAGTCATCTCGGCTTTGGTGTTGCTCTCGCTGAGAATTTCCAAGGCTAACGAGGGAATCCATTCGGGAACCGCTGTGTTCTGATCGGCGTCCGCCGGGATGTTCTCGTAGGCGATGAATGCGACGTCAGGCAGTCGAATTTGATCGGGATGAATGCGATGCGGACCATTGGCTGCCGTGACGATGCCAAGATCGTGCTCGTCCAAAAACGCTCCAAACAAGTGAGCCAGTCGCATTTCCAATCGCGACTTGAAATGTCCTGTGGCCTTCTCCACCAGCACGCCATCAATGAGTTCGCAAAGACTCTTTGGCTCGCGATTGCACAACCGCTCGACGTCTTCAACGGTCGCGGTGCCGGGAGGCGGAAACATGTGGATGCGGTTGAGCGGGACATTTCCAAGACGTTCCCACATCTCGGCGAACGTCTCAGGAGGCGACATGCTGGCAACCATTGTTCGGACTCCTCATCGATTCCTGACGACGTTCTACCTCGACTCGCGACTGATTGGCTACTCGTAGACCTCACGGCGATGGGCGATGACAACGACGTTCACTCGTTGGATTGCATCATCGACACGATACAGAACGCGCCAGTCACCGACTCGATACCGATAATCACCGGTCCATTCGCCGGTCTGACGCTTGATGTTGTTTCCGCGGCGCGGGTCGTCGCTCGTGGCGTTTCGCAGCGCCGGATAGACGCCCAGTCACTCCGTGATTGGAACATTCGAGTCACGAAGTGACTCGTCTACTTTTTTCTGCGGCTACCCGCATCGCCAGTCCTGACGTCGGCAGTGGACGTTTTCATATCCGCATGGTCAGAATAGCCCCGACTCTTTGAATTTTCAGTGTCGAGGATTTTCCAATGTCCGACGAACCAACCGCTGGGCCTGACCGCAATTCAGCGGCGGGCAATTCTCCGGCAGAAAACGCGGTCACCCAGGACTTCGATGCCCAGACGGTGATTCCAAAACCGAGCGAGTCGCTTGGTGCGGACACGCACCGGCCGTCTGTGAATGACGGAACCTCAGTGACGGGGATGACCGCCACACCGATTGCCAGTGGCGAACTGACTGTCGGGGTCGGGACCGAGTTGGGCTACTACCGACTCGTGAAGAAGCTCGGCGAGGGTGGCATGGGAGCGGTGTGGCTCGCGTTGCATACCAAGCTCGACAAGCAGGTCGCCGTGAAAGTGTTGCCGGCGACGTGGAACCGCGATCCGGCGTTGCTCAGCCGGTTCGAGCGGGAAATGAAGGCGGTCGGCAAGCTGGAGCATCCGCACATTGTCCGAGCGATGGATGCTGGTGAGTTCCAAGGGACGCACTACCTCGTGATGGAGTTCAACGAGGGGCAAGACCTGAGCCTGTGGGTCAAGCAGCGTGGTCCGCAGTCGATCTCGAATGCGTGCGAGATGCTGCGACATGCCGCGCTCGGCCTCGCTCACGCGCACGAGTCGGGATTGATTCACCGCGACATCAAGCCAAGCAATCTGTTCCTGACCAAGCAGGGGAAGGTCAAGATCCTCGACTTGGGATTGGCTCGTGTGCAGGGGGACAACGCAGGTGGCGGGCAGACGCTCACCGGGTTTGGCCAAGTGCTCGGAACACCGGACTACATGGCTCCGGAGCAATGGGAGAACACGCATGGGGCCGATGGCCGCTCGGACCTGTACGCTCTGGGCTGCACGCTGTTTTATTTGCTGACGGGTCGCGCGCCGTTTTCCGAAGCGAAGCATTCGTCGCTGGTCGGCAAGATGAAGGGGCACACGCTCGATCCGATTCCCGACTTGAAAGCCGCGCGGCAAGCCGCCGTGGCTGATCGTCCCAAGTTGGCGAACGATTTGGTCTCGGAGGAATTGGACTCGCTGTATCGCAAGTTGATGGCGAAGAAACCCGAGGACCGATTCTCGTCGGGTTTGGAACTCGCGGAAGCGTTGACGGTGTTCGGCAAGTCGAAGGCCGGAGCATCAGGAGTGCTAGTGAAAGGAAGTAGCCCTGTCGCTCCGCGACAGGAAATCCGACCATCCACCCACGCCGAACATGCAACCGACTCACAACCCGAAACGATCGCCTCCAGGCTTGGCCAGCACGTCTCGGAGCAACTCGGCGACAACACCACCGCAACGCAAACCGCGACCAAATTTGAACCGGGCGCTCCTGCCGATTCCACCACAGTCAACGACGAACTTTCGTTCCTGACGATGTTCGCGGGAGCTTCGTCGTCCACCACCCAGCACGACGCGGCAGCGAGTGGCCTCCCTGGTCACAATGTGTCTGCGAGTGACCGTACTTCTCCACCGCTCGACCACTCGCTGGCGCGTCGTGCTAAAACGTCGGGACGCAAGCTCGGCATGATCCTCGGCGGTCTGGTGGCGTTCATTGTGTTGGGTGCGATCTTCATCAAGCTCACCAAGAAAAACGGTGCGGCTCTGGAAGTCGCCGGCTCCGATGGCAAGGTGACGGTCGAGATCACGAATGAGGAAGAGGTCGCACCCGCTCCCAAAAAGAAACGCAATCGTCAATCGGCCACCAAACCCGAAGTCTCGCCTTCAGATTCTTCCGTTGAGCCAGCGACGACCACACCGGTCGCGCCGAACCCGCCACCGACAACTCCTGAGCCAGCACCAACCACGCCGGCCGTGACAAGCCCCAAGCCGACGACTCCTGAATCAACCACCGCACCGTCGGAGTCCGGGCGAACATTGATCGTGGGCGTCGCCAAAGACGAAATCAGTGACTTCGGAGCCGCACTCGCTCAGGCAAAACCGGGTGACACCATTCTCATCCGCCATCGCGGCCCGCTGGAGTTCGCACCGGTTGATCTCACTGGCAAGACCCCCTTGACGATCGCCGGAGACGTCAAGAGCGGCGTCGATTACTGGCCGATCCTGCGCCAAGCCACAGGGAAGCCCAACGATCAGGAACGCACCAGCGAAACAGTGCCATCGATTGCCGACACGCCCGGACTTTTTTACGCGAAACAGTTGGATGTCACGTTTCGGAAACTCCACTTGGTTGCCGCGGGACCAAAACGAGCCAATCTTGGTTCGGTGTTTGGATGCGAAAGGGGACGTGTCGAACTCGATCAATGCACACTGACCGTTGGCGTGCAAGGTAATCCCGGTGAATTGCCAGGCGCACCGGTGTCGTTGGTCCGAATGTATCCGGAAGCGAATGGGGCGATCGAACTCGTCTTGAATCAATCCTTTTTTCGAGGACTACGTTTGCAATCGTGTGTCAGTGCCGAACATGCAAACCAAATCGATGTCAAAGGTTTGCAAACTGTTTGGGCTGGTGGTCCATCTCCTTGGATCGTCGCGAGAGACACTCAAGGCACTGTCAAACTGGCTCTGTCGAATTGCACAATCTACAACGTGCCGAGCTTCCTCTCTTGGGAATCGCATGACGCGACCGCTTCGACGAAGTCGACGATCGATGCTCAGGTTGAGAAATGCGTCTTCGTTGGTCCTTACGCAAACAAGGAACCGTTTGTCGCCTGGAGTCCCGGAGTCCCGAAATCCGACCTCACGAGCGCTGCCACCGATGGATCGTTTCGTTGGCGAGGAACAAACAACGTGTTCCATCGGTACGGCGGCTTCTTCATTGGCCCGGATCCTCGTAAGCAACCGGGCCTTGATGAATGGCGAAAACTTTGGAGCCAGTCAGGGCCGGGCATGGATCGCCAGACCGATCCGATTTTTCGCGTCTGGCCCGACGGCTATGAACTGCAGGAGTCTCTCGCGCGTGATTTTCAGCCACGAGTATCGAGAAACAAGGCACGCAATCAAAACATCGAAGCTGACACTGGTGCCAACCACGATCAAATCCCCAATGCCTTCGTCGATGTTGTCAACCGTCCCTTATCACCACCCGAAGTAGCAGCAAAGCCGCGAGGAGTTCCTCGCGTGCTCCGAATCCACCAGAAGGAAGGGCCGCATAAGACACTCGAAGGAGCGTTTGCAGCAGCCAAGGATGGAGACATCATCGAGATTGCGAGTGACGGGCCATTTACGCCTGCTCGAGACTTTGGACAACCCAAGGATGCCCTCGCGTCTGCCGAGACGGCTGTCATTCCGGTTACCGTCTCTGAACTCTCGTTGCGAGCCTCCGATGACGCGCGGCCGGTTGTCATACTCGACGAACGCAAGCAACGATCTCTCGGACGGAGAAGTCTCGTACTCTTTTATGTCGCAAGTGCTCAGGCATTTTCCGTCGAAGGCATTCACTTCCATCTCATTCAACCGAAAGAGAGTCGCGCCGGCATCGCCTTTGAAATTGAAAATAGGTTCTGCCGATGGACGAATTGCAGTTTCACTCAGGCGAACGATGGTGGTCAGGCGATTTATAATTGGGTTACCGTCAAACCAAGATTCCAGGCACTTTTCAGAACATCTGTCGTTTGGCTGGAAAACAACAGCTACAACGCAAACTTTAGTGACGGCGCAAATCTCGGTGCACAGGGCCCCGGCTACTTATCGATTCGTAATTGCCTGTCGGTTGGTCCGTTCCTCTCGTTGAGCACTTATGCGGAAGCCAACACAGAATCCGATCTCGTCTTGTCGGACTGCTCGGTGTTTGGCCAAGCGCTCTTTCTGAATGTGTATGATCCGAAGCTGGCAATTCGCGCGCGCTGCCAACGAAACCTCGTGGTGCAAACGGGGGGTGGTACGTTTGTCAGTCTCGAACCGTCAGCGAGTTTGTCCCGCGTCAATTATGACGGGTTGGACAACTGCATTTCTTGGTCGGATCGAATCGTTCCCGCTGCCGAACGAGATCGCGGGCTGAATGCGATGCTTCCCGGATCAAAACTGTCTTCGATACCGCTTCCCGAAGGCAGCCCCTTGGCAAAGGACTTGTATCGGCCGTTTCGACTCAAGAAAGGCCAACCGGCGGCAAAGATGGCTCCGGACGGAGGACCAGTGGGCGTTCGATTTGAGTATTTGCCCGAGCTGCCGCCTCAACTGTCTGCGATCTTGCAATCGAAATGATTCCTGTAACGGTGGATCCGGACAGATAGGCTTTAGTAAAAGTCTCTTGTTGGACCATTGCACAAAACGGTTCCTACCTTCGCCAGTAATGGGACTAACCCAGCAGACACCCTGTGGGCCTTTCGACTGAAACCAGGTCCGCCGTGGGCCACAATGGCGACCGACGGTGGAACCGTGAGAGTACGTTTCGAATACCTGCCAGCGCCGCCACCGATCCGCCCAGAAACGATCAAACGCGCCAAGTGACTCTTGCGGTTCCTTGATACTTCGCGCGGACAAGAATGAAGCAGGCGAGCGGGGCGGCGTCAGCCCCCCGGTCCTGCGGCGAATGCACCAGGGG
>SYJG01000365.1 GCA_005798445.1 Planctomyces sp. | reverse complement strand
TTGTCGACCACGTGAGCTTTGACGATCGCGACTTTGTCCGCCGCTGAAAACTGACGTCGTGGTTTCTTCATCATGCGTCCTTTCTGGTGTGACTCTACAACACGCCAGTTTCAAGGACGCTCCATTTTCGAAAAGGGCACTTCACCGACAAAGGCTTAACCGAGCAACTCGCGTTGAAGCTGGAAACAGAAGCTCGTCTGCGCCGCACCGGGATGATTGATGTTGACCAAGAACGGTTTGCTGAGACGAAGCAATCGGCCATCGCTCCACACGTCGAAGCATTTGAAGCGAGCCTGTCGGAGCGAAGCGCTCAGTACATCGGGCACACGATGTCGCGGCTGCGGCGGATTATCGCGGGGGCCGAGTTCGCCAAGCTGGCGGACATCTCCGCCGAAGCCGTCACCAACTTCATGCGGTCTCTGCGCAAGTCCGACGATCTTGGCCCACGGACCTACAACCACTACCTGCAAGCGATCGACGCCTTTTGTAATTGGTGCGTCACGACCAAACGGCTGCTGGCCAATCCGCTGGTTGGAATGGAACGACTCAATGTTGATGTGGATGTTCGACACAAGCGGCGAGCGCTGACCCGTGAGGAATTCGCCCAATTGGTCAAATCGGCGCGGGACAGCAGCGTTTGCATTCAGCGGTTCAATGGCGAGCAGCGGGCGAGGATTTATTTACTGTCGTACTTGACGGGCATCCGACAGAAAGAAATCGCGAGCCTGACCCCGCGTAGCTTCAATCTGGCGAGCGACCCAGCGACGTTGACCGTTGAGGCCGTCTCGTCCAAGCACCGCAAGAAAGATGTGCTCCCGCTGCACCCGGAATTGGCCTTGGCACTTCCTGGGTGGCTGAAGGGCCTGCGACCATCGGACAAATTGTTCCCGAAGTTGGAACGCCGGAAAGCCTGGCTGATGGTCAAACTCGATTTGGAGCGAGTGGGCATCCCGTATGAAACCGATGACGGCATCGCCGATTTCCACGCGGCCGGCCGGCACACGCACATTACGGAACTACTTCGGAACGGAGCCTCGCTGCCGGAAACTCAGAAACTTGCCCGGCATTCCGATATCAAAATGACGATGCGTTACGTTCACATTGGCTTGAACGACCAAGCCAAGGCGGTGGCCAACCTGCCGGCCAGTGCGCTGCACCGGCGCTGCATTTCGGGCGTCTCTGATCGTCAATCGCTGTCAGCGACTGGCAATGCTTCCACCAAAAGAGAACGCCTAACTCCCTGCAATCGCAAGGAGTTAGGCGTTGATTGTCGCCGACTGGCAATCGGTGACAATTTGGAGGCGGGGGGAATCGAAATTGTGAGAATTGCACGGAGAAAACGAGGGGACTCACGGGAGACGACGCGCTTTCCGACGCGCGCCCGGTGTCGTGTCAGGTTGATGACGCGCGGTTGGGTTGGTTGATTGGTGTTTGGCCGGCTTTGGCGGATGGCTTGAAGGAGGAGATTCTTCGGCACGCGGGAATGCGATCCGACGACTTGGGCGACTTCAACAACATGGCGGAGACCGACGCTTTGGATTGGTTTCGGGATTCGGATGGCCCTGCCTCGATAGAGCGAGACTTGGGGGCCGACGTTTGACGGTGTCTGGTTCTCGACTTTGCGGAGTTGACGGCATCGGGAGTCCGCTCGGCGCGTTCTGGCGTTGACCATTGGTGTTGACGATGGGGAATTGATGTTTTCCCCGGAACGCGATGGCGTGAAAATCAATCCTTGGAAACTCGCGATTTGTTCCGCGACGTTCCGAGAGGGTTGAGCCATGCCGAGAAGAACGCATCCGAAATTGCCAAGCGCCCGCGACGCCGAAATCTTCCGGCGGGTCGTGCTCCGTGGGGAGCGGCTGTTGGTTGTGGCTCAGGATGTCGGACTCAGCAAGCAGCGCGTTCACACAATCTGTGAGCGTTTGCGGCGGATGGCCTTTGATGAACTGACGGAAGACTTCGCCGAACATCGACGGCAAACGCTCTTGAGACTTGAGCACGTCTATGGCGAGGCGATGGGCGCTTGGCAGCGATCTACGGCTGGGCGGTACTCGGAAACGGAGACGACGAACGGTTCGGGAACGCCGTTGCGTTCGACGACTCGGCAGGTTGCGAGCGGCGACGTTCGTTTTCTGTCCGAAGCGCGGCAGGTGTTGGCAAGCATCCGAGAAATCTGCGGGCTGGACGCCACACGGACAGAGATTCTGGAGGTGCGCGAGTCCAAGACGCTCAGGATTGAATTTGAAAGCCTGTTGGACGAGGGAGACGACGAACTAGAGCATCGCGCGACGCTCGCTCGGTTGGTCCAAGAGGGCAAAGTCCGTTTGATCGAAGCGGTCGATGCCGAGGGGGAGGGTGTCGAGAATGCCAAGCCGACTCTGTTATTACCGTAGCATCCCTCAACGCTACTGCTGTGAGTTTTCGGAACGTTTTGCCCCGGTGATCGCTCCAGAGGGTCCCCGTGATCGGAGTTTTCAACCTAGACCCCCCGGCAACCTCTCCGAATCTATTGACGGCGGGCACAAAACAATTTTTGCAGCTTTGAGACCATTGTTGGCAGCGAATTACATCGACTTCGGGCATGGGCGCACCTTGCCACAATGCACTCGCGATCTATATTCCAGTCCGGCTCGTAACGTGTGCATTTCCTAACAGGCTGACAAAGAAACTCATTCCGGTTGGCAAATCCTCGGCGTTTCCGTAGTTGCCGGGAGGTTGTTTGACAGCCACTAGAGTCGGGAATCCCATTTGCGACCAAGGTGACATCCTTGATTGTTTCGTCGATTCCAATGTGGCGATGAAAGTCTTGAAGTCACCGATTTCCGTGGAGACTCACGATGACCGCTGAAGTCGCAGTGTTAAACAAATACGGGATCGCTCTGGCTGCGGACACCTTGATTACGGTCACAGGAAAGAGTTGGGATGAATCTGACCAAGAGATTCGCGAGCACGTCGCCAACTCAACTCATGGCCGTAAGCTATACAAGCTGTCAAACGAACACACAGTTGCCGCAATGACAAATGGGACACGCGAACTACTGGGAGTTCCTTGGGCGCTTATCATTGGACGATATCGTCAGAATTTAGGTAACAAATCATTCAAGACGATCAGGGAGTATGCCACCGACTTCATTCAGTTTGTCAGCCAATCGGCCTTACTTTTCCCTGCGGAACGGCAAATGGCGTTTTTTAATGAAGCAACCAAAACCGCTTTTGCAAGAATCGTTTTGACAGTCGAATCTCAGCTAAAAGGAACGTCAGAACCGTCTGACGAAGCCAGACGTGACCGGACAGAGAAGGTGATCGACGAAGAACATGCACGACTGATGGCAATGCCTCTTTTGGAGCATAAATTACAGGAGCAACTCGAATTCGATGCCATAATCAATCAAAAACGAAACGACGCCTTCAACGAAGTGCCTCTCTCTGAAAACGCGCTTCTTCAATTAACGCAAATTGCATGGGCGCAGGTGAATCGAGGCGCTGTTGTGGGCAGCACCGGGAATCCGTTTGGAAGCACGGGCGTCGTCATCGCTGGATTTGGAGACGACGAACTCTTCCCGCATGTCTTTACGTTTTATACGCATTCGGTCTGCCAGAATCAGTTGCTTTGGTGCGAGGCGAAACAATTGTCGTACCCCGACTTTGATGAACGCACTGTTGCGGTCGGCAAAGCGTACGCGCGGATCATTCCATTCGGGCAGCGCGAGACCGTGGATACGGTGATTCATGGAATGTCTTCGGCGATTCTCCAAGCCACGCTGAACGATCTGTGCGAGAAGGTTCCGGCCATCGTTGCTGACGTTGCGACGGAACTCAACAACCCCGATTTGTTGTCATTGACGGGATGCTTCAAAAAGAAGTTTCAAGAATATGTAGCTAGCTTCGCAGCAGACTGCGAGCTTCAAAATCGCAGGACGTCTGCCGACGCGATCAAGTTTCTAACTCTTGAGGAACTTGCCGAGCTCGCGTCAGTGTTTGTCGAAACGACATCACTCAAACACAGAATCCAACCGGCTCCTCCAACGGTCGGCGGCCACGTCGATGTTGCTATGATTTCAAAAGACAACGGTTTTGTTTGGGTTTCGAGGAATCGAGACGGTGCTCCCTGACTTGGGAATGCGGGCTTGAGTGACTTAACCAGTAACCAATAACGACAACAACCGGCGAAACGGTGGGGCGGCAGACTCAAGTTCGCCAAAGCGGCTTGGATGTTCTAGCTGGTTGCCGATCTATATCAGCCAAACGTCCAAGCGGGTTCGTTGTTGAAGGATAAAAAGGCGATGACCAGCGACGTTGAAGAATGGCTTTCGCTCGCGAAGTCGTTGATTGAGCACGAAAAAACGTGCTATGAAGACACGGCCGGATTGCATTCGCTCACGCCGAACGCCGGAAAAATTCTGCAAACCTTGAGCTTGAGTCTTGAAGCGACGAAAGCGAAGGGCAGACGCAAGGACTCTCTGGCTCGACTGAGGGAACTGGCATCAAAATGCAGGGCCGTTGCTCTAGGCCGATTGAGTCGAGCCGAGTTGGCTGCTTGCTCGCGTGATTTGGACAGCGTCATTTCCGCGATTGCAGAACTTCAAAAGTGGGACGACTTTGGCGAGTTTAGCAGTGAGGGCGTGGCGAGGTTCGGAAGCGACTTGGTCAATCCTCTTAATCGAGTCGCCGTCTATCGGGGGCGATTTGAGCCACGCCTGAAAGTGGCCGAAACGGCGATCAAATCGGACGCTTTGCAAGTTCTCAAGGTCATCGCAGACTTGCCGGCTGAGTTTGTTCATCAAACGGGTGGAGTGGAGTTGGCGTCAGCGACGCCAATAAGGACTGGAGAATTCATTGCAGCAAGTAAGACCTCAACGCCAGAAAAGCCAAAGGTCTATCTGAACTCTTGGGCTGAAATCCTCAATGCACTCGGATTGAAGGATGAACGAGCAAGCAGAGACCGCATCCGCAAAGCGAATAAGAATTTTGCTGGGCCAATCATACTGCCGGGGCAAGGTGGACAGCCGAAAGTTGTCGAAGCGGAATTGCGCGTATGGTGGGAGGGGCTTGAGGATAATTACAAAGCCGAAGCTGACGAACGGGCCGCAGCGTTTTCCAATCAATCTGCGACGGTGTCTAATCAGTTCGATCAAGGGCGCGAGGGTCATTCAGAAACCCTAGTTCCTGAAATCGGTGGACACGTCAAACCTCGTCGGCGTACCTCCACCTAACAAAGCATCGCAAACCTTCACGAAACATAACCAAACATCCTTCCGAGCATGTCGCTCCCACTGAGTTTTCGGGGAATGCCCCGAATTCCAAAACTCACGGAGACCTAAGACATGCTGCTCTACCCGGAAGATGTTGACTGCCGACTGAATTGGCCGTTGGGCCGCGCGGAAAGGCTCGCGCGTCGAAAATGTCTGCCTCACGTCGTGCTGCCAGACGGCTCAATTCGATTCTGCTGGTCAGAGATTGAACCGCTGTTGCGTCACGTTGCAGCCACAACCGACGAAAGCGAGGTGACACGATGCTGAGTCTATCACCCGTTGAACCAGTCGTCGTGAAGGCCGAAGACGAAATCGAACCGCTGACGGTGTCGTTGGCGACAGCGTCGCGCCTTCTCGGCGTGAGTGACCGGCATATTCGGTCGCACCTCGCGGAGATTCCTCACATCCGTCTCGGCGGCCGATTGTTGTTCCGTTTGGAATCGCTCCGGCAATTTCTGGCTGAACGCGAGCAGACCGCGAAAAGCTGATCGGCTTGTGATCGCGTCAAAGCAAAGGGGCGAGCCAGTGCCCGCCCCTCATTTTCTTCTCTTCAAAACACTTCACGGCGTTGGTGCGCCGCGATCCTCGAAAGGACAAAGCGAATGATATCGTTTGACACTCCAATCTCCAAAGTTCTTTCCGCGCTGGCGTCGGTGGGAAAAAGTTTCAAACCACAAGGCAAAGGTTTTTCGGCTTGCTGCCCCGCTCACGAGGACCATTCTCCTTCGTTGAGTATTTCTGAAGGTGACGATGGGCGGGTGTTGATGAATTGCTTTGCCGGCTGCGACACGGAAGCGATTTGCTCGGCGTTGGGCCTGACGCTTGTGGATTTGTTTGAGCAATCAGAGCCGTCGCCGAGATGTCAGAAACCGACAAAGCGGCACGACTCGAAAGGTGGCAAGCGTTTCTCAACACTGGCGGACGCGATTGCCGCCTACTCGCGAACGATGGGGACACCGGCCGGCGTTTGGCATTACGGTGACGCGACTGGCGAAATCGTCGCCGCTGCGATTCGCTACAACTTGCCGGATGGCAAAAAGACGTTTCGGCCGGCGTCGCGCGATGGGGCTGGTTGGGTTCTGAATGCTCCGGCATTGCCTCGACCGCTGTATCGGCTTCACGAGTTGGCGTCGCTCCCGGCCGAAGCGCGTGTCTATGTTTGTGAAGGGGAGAAAGCGGCCGACGCCGCCTGCGAACTCGGATTACCGGCGACGACATCGTTCGGCGGCTCGCAAGCCGCCAAACACGCCGATTGGACTCCGTTGGCTGGTCGCGATGTTGTCATCTTGCCAGACCATGATGATGCCGGGGCGAAATACTGTGAGACCGTCAAACGCATTTTGGCGGTTCTGAATCCGCGTCCAACGCTGCGAGTCGTGGAACTGCCTGAGCTTCCCGAAGGTGGCGACATTTTGGAATTCATCGCGGCTCGGACTGCGGCCGGGGATTCGCCGACGATCATCCGTGACACGGTGGACGAACTTGCCGAATCCGTTCCCGTAGTCTGTCTGGAGGACGTTTCGCAGGAGCCGGCGGGGCCGATTGATGAAACGGCTCCACGACTGATTACTCGCCGACTCTGTGACGTGATCCCAGAGCCGCTGGAATGGCTCTGGCTGAATCGTGTGCCGCTCGGCAAGGTCACATTGCTGGCAGGCGATCCGGGGCTTGGAAAGTCGTTCCTGACGTGCGACATGGCCGCGCGAGTGAGCAAAGGGGCCGCTTGGCCGGATAACGAACTGCCTCAGCCCGTTGGTTCCGTCATCATCTTCAACTGCGAAGACGGACTGGCAGACACGATTCGGCCGCGACTTGAGAAGGCTGACGCAGACTTGACCAAGATCGTCGCGATTGAGGGGGTCCATTTCTTCGATCCGAAAACCGAGAAAGTCCGCCGACGAGGGTTTTCGCTGGCCGCTGATTTGCCGCGACTCGCCGAAGAACTCGCGAAGTTGGCGGACACCCGGCTGGTCGTGATTGATCCAGTGTCTGCCTATCTTGGCGATGCCGACTCTCACAAGAACGCCGATGTTCGCGCCTTGCTGGCTCCGCTGGTGGAATTGGCAGAACGGCATCGCGCGGCCGTCGTGTTGGTGAATCACCTCTCGAAAAGTACGGGGGGCAAAGCGATTTACGGTTCGACGGGTTCCATCGGCTTTGCCGGAGCCGCGCGGGCTGTCTGGCACGTTGCCAAAGACACCGAGAACGAATCACGGCGACTGTTCCTGTCCGTGAAGTCGAACCTAGCTCCCGAATCAAGCGGGCTGGCCTATTCCATCGACGATGGGGCTGTCCGCTGGGAAACGGATCCCGTCCACATGACCGCCGACGAATTGCTCGCGAAGGAAGCCAGAGCCACTGCCGGCTTTCGGGCCTCCCGAAAAGACGAAGCGGCCGAATGGCTCCGCGAACGCCTCAACGATGGTCCTGTCGCTTCCAAGGATGTCTTTCGAGAGGGCAAGGAAGCCGGCTTTGGCGAAAAGTCACTGCGGAACGCATTCGAGAGCATCGGGGGAAAATCATCGAAGTCTGGAATGGACGGGCCTTGGTGCTGGTCGCTCCGCTCTAACCCAATGAAGGCCGAGCAAGCGAGCCCCAAAGCATCGTCAAAGGCTCAAGCCCCCGAAGATGCCACGAACTTGCCGAAGTTGCCCAATTCGCAGAACGAGGCAAGTTCGCCAAGTTCGGGCAACATCGGCGATGAGCCAACGAGCAAGTGAGCACCCAACTGATTCAGAGTGTTGCCATCGGCGAACCGGCAAAGCCACGAATCAAACAGAAAGAAACGGAACACAACGGAACCTAGCGCGCCACGAAGGGCTTGGATAGAATCTTCTCTCAGCGAGTGTCGCCGCCGAACAGCGTCGCCTCCAATTTCTCAAGAGAAAGCCCCTTCATGGCCAGCGTCTCCACTGATAAGAACGGCAACCGTCGCATCGTCTTCAAGAACCTCGACCGCAAACGCGACGCAATCTACGTCGGCAAGTTACGGATGCGGGACGCCGAGACGATTGCCAACAGGATCGAAGCACTTCTGTCGGCGAAATTGTCCCGTCGCCCAATGGAATCCGACCTCGCGGAATGGACTGCCGACATACCCGATTGGTTGGCGGACAAACTCGCTCGCAAGGGATTGATTGCTCCGCGCGTGTCGGATCAGGACTCCGACCGGGGAGCGTTGCTCGGCGATTTCCTGACCGACCACCTCGCACGACGCTCGGATTTGAAGGGGACGTCGTGCGTCGTCTATGAACACGTCCAACGAAACTTGGAAGCATTCTTCGGCAAGGACAAGCCGCTCTGCGAAATCACTGAGGGTCAAGCCGTGGATTTCGGCAGATACCTTGCCGCCGGAAAGGCTCGGCGAAATAAATCAGACGCGAAGCTAAGCCGCACCACTGTTGATCGTCGGATGAGTCTTGCCACAACCATTTTCAACGACGCCGTGAGGCATCGACTGATCGACAACAACCCGTTCACTGAATGGCGAAAGCCGCTGAAGAACGTCATCAGCCGCACGAACAAAGCTCGGCAACGCTTCATCACGCGAGAGGATTTCGCTCGGATCGTCGAAAAGGCTCCCGATGTTGAATGGCGGTTGCTGCTGGCGTTGGCTCGATTCGGTGGGATGCGTGTCCCGTCCGAACCGCTGTCCCTGAAGTGGACCGACGTTGATTGGGAGCACAATCAGATTCGCGTCCCCTGCCCGAAGCTGGAACACCTTGAAGGAAGAGAAAGTCGAATTGTCCCCATCTTCGGCGAATTGCGGCCGTTCCTGGAACAATGCCGGGACGCGGCTGAACCGGGGGCCGAATGGATCATCGCGAAGCATCGCCCCCAATCTGTTCGCAACGGCGATGGCTGGCACAATGCAAATCTGAGAACGATGCTTCACAAGATCATCCGTCGCGCAGGATTCGAGCCGTGGCCACGAGCATGGAACAACCTGCGAGCGTCCAGAGCAACGGAACTGGCGGAAGAGTTCGCCAGCCACGTCGGCGCTTCATGGCTCGGCCATACCGAAGAAATCGCCGACGCTCACTACCGCCAAGTCCTCCCGTCCCACTTTGAAAAAGCCACGCGCGTCCCGACGCGCGCAGGAGCGGAAATGCCCGACGAGACCGGAAGTGGTGTCATTCGGCCTTTGCATGAAAACGAAAAAGCCCCAGAGTTTCTGGGGCTTTCCGCTCCTCGCCGATTAGTGCAAGGAATGCCAGGTGGAGGCGGGGGGAATCGAACCCCCGTCCTGTGATCCCTCAACGATGGCCTCTACGTGCGTAGTTCGCTGATCGATCTCACCGGAACAAGCTCAACGAACGAGGCTTGTCTTTGGCCAGCTAACCACGTTGTCTCGTGCCCGCTGTAGTCGGCGCTGAGCGGACACCAGTCTGAATTTGCGACAGGCGATTCGGACTCCTCAGACGGGGATTCCTAGACCTGTGGCAGCACTAGGCTGCCAAGGAGAATTGCCGATTGGCAATTATTATGTGATCGGCTTTTAACGTGGCCTGCTGATCAACCACGGCACGCCACCATCATCTATGGTGACCCAGTCGAATCCAATCGCCCCCGGGTGCGGACAGGATACGCAATAAGTGTCGAACGATGAAGGAGGAATTTCCTCTGATCCACAAGTTCTGCAAATCGTCTCTGAAAACAGTCGATAGCACGACGCAGCCATTTCACCAGGAAATAAGTCCGAGCAATCGTCATGGCAGCCTTTCTCCAAATGCGGGTTGAAGAGGAATTTTGGAGGGTCAGTAGTCGAACCACATGCCGGCTCCGCAGAGCGTTTCATTGCGACCGGCGAATTGCCATTGCAGAGCGGGACCGGTGTAGTACTGCAAACCCACACGGAAGAGATGGTGCGATTCTTCACCTCGCCACTGCCAACCGGCGACGGTGTTGACGCTGGTGCCCCAGTGAAAATCTTGGCGCGTGTGACCGTTGATTCCAAAGTACGGTGCGCTCTTCAGGCCAAAGGCTCGCAGAGGCGTGTATTGATAGCCGTATTGCAGTTCTACGGGTTCCGCCCCCCCCTCGTGTCCAAAGGCGTAGCCGACTTCACCGTAGACCTGCATGTCATCGGTCAGGGTGTGGGTGATACCGAAGATCAACGAGTCACGGACATAATTCACACGTGGAAAGCCCGGGTTCCGTCGCAAGTATTCGTCACCGATGTGCGAGCTGAGGTGGTAATAGCCCACCTTGTAGGCATTACGGCCACTCCTTCGAGTGAAGAGCAATCCAAAGCGAAAGTCGACGGCTTCGAGATCTGAATTCTGTTGCGGATCGACACGAGCTTGCGCTCCTCCTTCCATGTCGAATTGCCAGGCTCGAAGATTCGCTTCGTCATGATTGCTGTTGCCAAGCAATCCGATTCGGCCCCCCATCTGGGTTTCCCACACAAGCCCTCGGCCCCTCTCTTTCAACCAGACGGCGTTGAATCGTGGCTCCTTTTCCCCGGCAATGTAGGACCGATAGAGCAATCCCTTTGGCAGAACTTGAACCCCGAAAAATTCACCGAACTGGTGGTCCGGCTCATCGTCAAAAACGGGAACCTGTCGCGCGTCTCGAACCTGATCGAATCCGTCGTCGTCGAACGACGGGGCATCCAATTGTTCGTCGATCAGCCGAAGGGGCGGATACGCGGCGGCATCGTCGAAGCATGTTTCCACGGTCACTTCTCGAGCGATCGCGATGCCGAGCGAAGGACGGCACGTCGCCAGCAAAATCATGAACCAGAGCATTCCGTTCCGTCGCAAAATCCCGTCCTCCTGACCCCGCGATCCAGTGCCGGAACAAGTCGGCGCGGCGCGATGATTTTCCTCATCGCTATCGACGGGTTGTGCTGAAATGGGCCACGAAAGCGGTTTTGACGACCGGCCCGACGCCGAAAGACTGGGCAAAATGCCGGAGATTCCGCGTGCGCTGACAGCTCCTTTCGAGAAGACACGGCAAACCTTTCCGGTTTTACTCGATAGGCCATGCCCGCCGGACGATTCTCATGGCGGGATCACGGAGTGCGCTGAATCGTGAGGACTTGTCCTGTGCAACTCGTCTGTCTCGAACGACGAAGCCTTTGGCGATGGTACGCAGTGTTCGCTCAGAGTTTGGCGAGCCTGTTGATCGGCTCGTCTCTCCACGGACAAGACTTCTTACCACAGTGGCACGATCCGTTTCTTCGACCAGCAAATTCCGCCATTGAGCCTCGTTCGCCCGTTCGATTTGTCTGGGAAGATGAGGAGTTCGACGAGTCTTTCGATCCGAATCCAATCCGGCGAACGGCGTATCAAAATCAATATCCGCTGAGCAAGGACTCCGAAGACCTGTTGCCACGCGAAGATCATTGGCATCGGCTCGAGGAGGATTCCCCCAAGTCCCCGCGAGAAGAATCGGATTCGGAAACCAATGACCAATTTGCCGATGACGAAGCTCCGTGGATCGAATGGAAGAAGACGATCGGCACGGCGACCTGGATCGCTCCCAACTCAGGGGGGATGGGAGTGACGAGCTTGGAGGCTCGCGGCTCGATCGAGTTCCCCAGCTTTCAAGCGCTGTGGTTCGTGCCGAGGTTTGCGGCGCACGCATTGAACGGCCCGACCATCGCGGATCTGCCGGGGCAGTTGTGCGACGCCTCGTTCGAGGTCGTCGGGATGTTGCCCATCGGAGAACACTGGTTCGTGCAGGCGGCGGTCGCACCAAGTTTTTACACCGATGGAGACAACACCGGTGCTGAGGCATTTCGGACGCCGGGGCGGGCGTTGGCCTTCTGGAAATACTCGGACACACTCACGTTCATCGGCGGCGTGCTGTATCTCGACCGTGATGACGTGAAAGCGATTCCGAGTGCCGGCCTGCTCTGGAATCCCAACGACGATTGGAAGTTTGAACTTTGTGCTCCGCGTCCGCGTATCGCTTGGCGTTTTTCGCACGATGACGAATCGGCTCGCTGGGGCTACATCGTCGGCGAATTTGGCGGTGGCACCTGGGCGATCCGCCGAGCGTCCGGCCTTAACGATGTCGCCACATTGAGTGACTACCGCCTGATGGCCGGTTACGAGCGCAAATGGACCAGCGGACGGAGTTGGCTGGTCGAGGCCGGATACGTCTTCAGCCGGACGCTGGAGTACAGCTCAACGCCCGGCGAAATCAACTTGCCCAGCTCCGCGCTTGTTCGCCTAGGGATCACGTTCTGACGTGGGGCACGTTACCGACGTACGAAGAAGACCTCGACGTCATCAACGATCCATTCGGTGGACCAAGTACGACCATTGTCGGCGCTCATCACGTTGAAGAAGAGCGTGTTCATTTGCAGGTTCGGCTCGCCGTAGGGCATCGTCGAAGCGAGGTGGTCCGAAGGCTTGAGCGGCCCGGTCCCTTTGGTCGCGTAGTAATGGACACGGCCATCGGGCGAGAGGGTCATGCCCAGCGTCCACCAACCGGTTTCCTTGATCATCTGGCCGGCGACGAAGTCCTGGCCGTACTGATCGCCACGGATGACAAACGCGGCGGTGTCTTCTTTGTTCTGACCGTCGCTCTTGCTGTTGAGTTGCAGGAACATCCCCGGCCAGGCTTGTTCGAGTTGCTTCGTCTTCCCGATCTTCTTGAAGAGTTTGCGATCGGTCACCGGCTTCATCACATGCGTCAGCGTTTCGATTCGGAATCCGAACGACGAGCCAGTCCGTTTCTCCCACTGATCGAACGGCGGCAGAAAAACGCGAGCAACCACGTTCGGCGTCCACATGGCCGGGATCGTGCCACCGAAACGACCATTGCCGTTCATGATGAAGTCGTCTTGCTGCATCTTGTAGCTGGGTGCTCCGGGGATCCCGGTCTGTACGGATCGCAGCTTGAGCGCGCCTTTGCTGTTCGGCAGGCCCCCTTCCGGAGTCGCCACACGCTCCACGACATCAGGCTGTCCGCGAAGCAGGCTCTCGAACCAGCGATTGTTGGTCGTGGCTCCGGAGGGATACCGGACTTGCTTGTCGATGTTGTTGCTGCTCTTGGGCAGGTTGGGGATGTACGACCAATTCGCATCCTCGAAGTCGTCGCCGACCTCGGTCATTTTCTCGCCGGTGCCGGGAACCACTTGAGCGTTCGCCAGCGAAGCTCCTCCGACCACCAATGTTGCGACCGTGAACAGACCCGCGACTTTGCGGATCAGGCAAAACTTGAGAGCGTCCAACATGCTCCTCACCCCTCTGCAGCTTGCGAGAATATGACTCGGTCAGCAGGACGTGCCGACACGGACCGATCAGACCATCCGGGATATCGGTCTTGATCGTCGCAAGCGACAAAGGAATCTCATTCCGGCGGAGCAACCGGAAAGGTCTCGCGCGCTGACAGAACCGGTAGAGCAAGCCTCACAAACCCGGATGTTCTGCGATTGCCTCGCGGAGATGACCTTTTCGTTTTTCCTCTCAATCCCTTTTCACGTCGCGAAACTTGCTCGCGCGCGAGGTCACGACCACAATCCGCTCGCCGTTGATGAGCGATCGGCTCGCCAACCTGCGTTCTCAATCACATCCCAGCCCGCAGCCGGTTGGATGACCATCTTTCTGGGCATTTGCCCGCAGCCAGCCGTATCCCGGTTTCAGGAGTCACGATGTCCATCAGCGTCAAATCTTCCATCAAACAAGTCGCCATGCTGTTTTCTGGCGGCCCAGCTCCAGCCGCCAACGCCGTCATTTCCGCCGCCGCGTCGTCGTTCGTCCGCGACGGGATCAAGGTCTTTGGAATGAAAAACGGCTACTCGAACCTCGTGGAGTTCGGGCCAGATCATCCGATGACCAAGGATCGCGATTACATCAACCTTGATGCTCAGCGTCTGCGGCGCACCCGCAACACACCGGGCATTTTGATCGGCACGGCTCGTGCGAATCCCGGCAAAGGGGTCGATCGGCCGGAAGACCTGCACAACGCGGAGAAATGCAAAAAACTCCGCACGGTCTACGACGCACTCTGTTCGATGGAGATCGACGCACTGGTCTCGATCGGCGGTGATGACACACTCCGCACCGCCTACAAGATGACGAAGTTTCAAGAGACCTTGCCCGCCGAAAGTCGCAAGATTCCGGTCGTGCATGTTCCGAAGACGATCGACAACGACTACTTCGGCATCGACTTCACCTTCGGCTTCTTCACCGCCGTCGAGACGATGGCCGGTGAGATCCGCAACCTGTTGGCCGACGCCGAAGCGGGCCGAGCGTACTTCATCGTCGAGTCGATGGGGCGCGGTGCCGGCTGGCTGGCCTACGGAGCCGCGATGGCCGGCGAGGCGAGTCGAGTCATCAGCATTGAGGACTTCGACGAGTCCATGCTGACGACGGAGCAGGTCAAAAATGTATCCACCGGCCAGATGGAGCCTCACAAGATTTTCAAGCTTGACGAGTTCGTGAACAACATCGTCGAGTTGATGCGGTTCCGCGAAGAGGCCGAGGACAAGGAGTTCGGTGTCGTCGTTCTGGCCGAGGGCTTGGCCGAGTTCTATCCGCTCACGCTTCCCCCCTCCGAGGAGCCTCCGATCGAGGTCAAGTACGACTCGTTCGGTCACATCTCGTCATCGAGCGTTGACCTCGGCAAGCGAATCGCCAAGCGTGTCGCGAAGCGCTACAAGGAAGTCACCAACTCGGATCGAAAAGTCAACGGCGTGCAGCTCGGCTACGAGACTCGCTGCGCTCGCCCACACGCCTTCGACGTGATCCTCGGCAGCCAGCTGGGAGTCGGTGCCTACCGGGCACTCGTCCAGGAAGGTGCGAACGGAGTCATGGTTTCGGTCGAAGGACAGTTCGATCTCAAGTACGTCCCGTTTGATGAGCTTGTCGATGAGTCCACGCTGACGACTCTCGTCCGAAAAATTCGCCCCGAGAGCGACTTCTACAAACTCGCGCGGTTTCTGGAGACCAACGTCGCCGGCCCAGGCTTCCCCGATGTTGATCGCCGCAAGGGAGAACGTCGGCAGTCTTGACACCGTATCAGAAACTCGGCTGGCCATCGGCCTCACGTTCCGACGGCCAGCCACCATTTCACGAACGCGGCGCTCGACCAGAAGTACGCCGCGAACGAAACGAGCGACCACGCGGCATCGCTCAGCCAGCACGAGCGAACCGGCGGACTCATCCGCTTGGCGACGAGAGACGCGACCGGAAGTGATGGCAGGAAGCCGACAAGAAAGCTCCACTCCGTCGCGAGTCCCAACAGCCGCGTCAGGTGGTAATAGACGCCGCACAAGCCAAAGAACGCGAAGCCCGTCAAGTACGATCGCAGCCGAGCCACACTGACGAATCGGCTGTTCCGCGCCCTGCAACTCGCCAGCACCGCGAGTTGAAATCCACCCCACAACGCAAGCGGCCACAGAAACAAATACGTCTCAGATCGCGCGTTGAGCCACGGACCGACAACGACGGACGATCCCATCACACTGCCGAAAAATAGAACGCGGCGTAGCATCGCTGACGACTCAAGCGGCTCCGAACGAAATCTCACCACCGCCGCACGAAGCGTGACGCTGAGTCCACCTGCCGCCGCTCCGCTGGCAAGAATCAACAGTGCCGACCATCCAAACCACGCCCGTAACTCACGCCACTCGGGAGTCATCGCGGGAAATTCCCGTTCGCCACCAATCAAGCTCGTCGGATCAAAGCGAGTCTGCTTCGGAATGTCTCGCACTGTCAGTGCCGGCGATGACAAGTCTCGTCCCGGCCGATCACCGAGAAACAAACAGACGGCCTGGCTCTGCGAGCGCACGAAGAGTCTGCCGTTCGAGAACGCTGGCAGCGTCCAGCTCACTTCGCCGTCAAAAACTTTTGTCTTGGCCAGCTCCTGATACGACTCGCCTGAGACGCGAGCCAACATCAACTCCCCCGCGTCGTTGAACAGCACCAGTTTGTCACCGACGACAATCACGTTGGCCTGCCCAACGTGCGATTCCGACCAAAGGACCTTACCGGTCAGCCACTCGACGCAGCGAAACTCGCCGCGCGATGGCCGATTGCGGCGCGACTGAGCCTCCTTCAGATCGAACCCAAAAACATCATCGCTGACGAGCACGCTCGATGCGACATCGTTGGAAAGCTGGAAACTCTCCCACACGCGCTTCGGACGGCAGCGACCGGTCGCTTCGTCGGCGACCAACTCGAACAGCCTCGCTCCGGCCTTGAATGGAGCCGCGATGAACAGGTACGGCTCGCGATACAACGGCTGGGCCGAGTGCTCGTCGTAGCCGTTCGAGAGTTCCACCTCGAACCACAACTCACCCGACTTGCGATCGAACGCCGCGAGCGAATTCTCCAGCAGCGCGATCACCAACTTGTGGCCTTGCCACTCGATTGGAATCGGCGTTGCGTAACTCGCCGGCGAGTCGCCGCTCTGCCAGACAACCTCGCCGTCGGACAGCCGCAACGCCACGACGCTCGCTCCGTGACCACCCACCGGCACGATCACCAAATCGTCGATGACCAACGGCGAGGCCGAGTACCCGAAGTCGGTCCCCTTGCCTCGAAACCGGCGATGCACATCGGACTGCCAGATCGAGCCACCGTCGCTTGCTCGCACGCAACCGATCACGCCGTCCGGAGTCGCGAACACAACACGATCGCCACTGACCGCCGGCGTCGATCGCGGACCCGGATACAAGCCCCCCTCGAATGGCAGGCCGTAGCGGTGCGTCCAAATCGTCTCGCCCGTGTTCGCGTCGAGGCACAGCACGAACTGCTGATGCAGCGACTGCGCAAGCGTGAAGGCTCGATCGCCGACCACAGCGAAGCTGGAATAGCCAGCGCCGATCTCCTTCGCCCACAGCACCGGCGGCCCGTCTGTCGGCCACGACTCGGCGATGCTGGATTCCACCGAATGCCCGTCGTGCGTCGGTCCTCGAAGCTGCGGCCAATCAGCGGCGAACGACGCCGATTCGAACAACATGCCGACAATCAGCACGGTTCGGCAGACTTGTGAGAACGTAGCCGCCTCGCTCCCGCGAGGCGGAGCATGTTGAAAATAGCGCAACGAACGGAAGCTGGTTCTCTCAGCTCTGCCTCGCGAGAGCGAGGCAGCTACGTTCGCGCGATTGATGCCTGGATTTGTCGTTGCTCTTATCGGAGACATCGTGCAACCGCTCAGTGGCTTTGTTTTGGCCGACATCTACAATCCGACCCCCGTTTCACGATACCAAGGATTGATCTCGAATGACTGCTTCTGTCGCCCCGGTTTCTCAAAAACACTCCGCCACATCACACGTTCCCGACGCCAGCGGCCGCTTCGGCGAGTTCGGTCGTCGCTTCGTCCCCGAAACGTTGATGCAGGCGCTCGAGCAACTCACCGTCGAGTACGAAAAAGCTCAACGCGATCCGGAGTTTCATCGCGAGCTGGATGGACTGCTGAAGAACTTTGTTGGCCGGCCAAATCCGCTCTACTTTGCCAAGCGGCTGACACAGCATCTCGGTGGCGCGAAGATTTATCTCAAGCGTGAGGACTTGAATCACACCGGC
>SYJG01000364.1 GCA_005798445.1 Planctomyces sp. | reverse complement strand
CATTTGCGAGCGGTTTTCTCGTCCACCGATTTCTCCTTGAGCCGCCGCAGCGTGAGTCGTTCAATCGCTTCGTTTTCGGTCTCTGGGCGGGGCCTACGCAGGTGGTTCGGATCAAGTTGCAGTACGCTTTTCTTCGCCGAAAAGTTGTCTGTCAGATTGCCGGTGCGATCGACGACCGGACCAAAGAGGGTTTCTTCGTGTAGTGCGCCGATCAGCTTGCGTTTCACCGGCGCGATGCGCGACCGGGCGTTCGAGCGGTCCCTCGCCGAACACCGCGCGTTGCACGGCAGTACGGAGTTCGTCGCGACTCTTGTAAGCCACGGGCAGCGGTAACGGATGTTGGCGACGGTAATTGTCCATCGCCTCCTCGTCGGCCGTGTTGATGTCCGCTTGGTCCGCCGCCAGCTCGCGAGCATCCCAGGCCTTTCGCACTTGCTCCGAACAAAGAGCGATCACGATGGCGTCGATGGCGTGATGGCGATGATCGCCCCGGTTTTTCTCCTTGAGTTCGTGCTCTTGCTCATTGGTCAGCCCGTGGGCTTTGGCACCATGACGGTCAAAGAAGAGTCCCCATTCGCGGCGTAGTCGGCTGGTCCAGAGGCCATCGTTGGCGAAGATGCGCCGTGTTTCGGGATTCTGTTCGGTGCCAGTGCTGTGTTCCGGCAATCCCTTGCCGTCATAGAGTGCATTGGCGAGGTAGGTCATGACTTGTCGCGCGGCGTATTTGGTCGCGGCTCCCTGCCGCTCGGTCATTTGCTGAATGTCTTTGATGTCTTTCTTGAATTGCCCGATTTTCAATCCGTCATATGTTGGCCCCCAGCGGCTTGGTCCACCGGCGAAATAACACAACCACAGAGCATCGCCGGACGCCTCTTTGACGTCCCAAGGACTCGGCCGTTGGATGTCCGCGTAGATCCCCTCGATCCAACGGAATCCCTCGTCGAAGCCGCCGCTGAGGGTCGCCTCCCAATACTGGCGGGGTGTGCGACGGCCCATATCGCGGTTGCAGCCGGTGTGCGCGAGGACCAGATTGCCAAGTCCATTATGGCCTCCGCTGGCCTTGGGGATGATGTGAGCGACTTCGCAACCTTCGCCATTCGCCGCCATCCTTGGCGTGATCTTCGTCTTGACTTTCTGGTTGCCGCAGAGCGGACAAACCCCATCCTGCTGGGCGCAGAGCACGACACGCTCAACGGCGGCCCGCTGCTGCGTGGCGCTCACCGCACTGAGTTTGTGGACTTCGATGATGTCGTTGCGAATTCGATTGCGCAAGCGGTTCATGAACAGCGTGCGATCGGAGTCCTTCTTTCCCATCTTGGCTTCGCGTGCGAGTTCGACATGAATCTCGTCCGGCTTGCAACCGAGGTTGGTGAGGTAGTCGATGATGTGCCGACGAACCTCGTGGATGGTTTTGCGAACCACCGGGTTACTAATGAGCGGCGCTGGCGGCGGTTCGTGAAGCGGCAGGCCGTCGGGGCCATAAACCGGCTCCTTGTTCTTCATCAACAAGTGCTTCTTCATGTAGTGGCGGTCGCGGGCTGTCGCTCCTTTGGTTCCGGTCGCATATCGGCGTCGGGCATGTTCATCCAACGGCTTGCCGGTCGTGACATCCAGAAAGTTCTGGTCCTTGGCGATGCGCTTTCGAGCTTCGATCTGAGTCAGCCAGCGGGTCTCACCCGGTTGCTCCGCGTCGGGCCACGGTTCCTCCCGATCCATCACGGTCAAAAGGTTGCGCACCGCGCGACGGCTCATGCTCAGGCGCTTGGCATCGGGGCGAGGCCGCTTCTTCCAGGCGGCAACCAGCAAATCGGCCTGCGATGCGTTGAGTCCGGCCCATTCTTGCATGACCAACGCCTTGAGTTTCTCGTCGTGCGTTTCGTCATCGGGATCGTGCTTGAGGATCGCGCGATTGATTCCTTCGCGCGACCGCAAAGGCAATTGCTGCCACCGCGCCGCCGTGACTGCGCCGTGAATGATCTCGCGGCTAAACCAGTCCGTGTTGATCGTCCGCTCTTTGTCCGCTTCGATGTTGAAACGGAATGCCGATGTTTTGCTGGCATTCCCCCAGTCCATCAGGTCGCGAAGGTCGGTTACCGTGACCGACCGCTTCGGCTGTCCTTTTTGTTTCCCTCGTGTCACCTCGCCGAGCGGCCCGCTCAAGTAGTTCTTGATCTGGCTCCGTTCCGCAACGGTGAGTGATCGCGGCTGCTTCCCGCGCTCAATGATCTTGAGATTGTTGATTGTCTCGACGACCAAGTATCGCGACGCATCCATATCAGCGTGCGGCGCGCACCGTTCGGTTGGTTCGAGAACGCACCGGCCAAGCGTGCCCAAGTCCCACGTCTGCATTCGCTGGCCGAACAACAGGCCCTTGTGACGCCAATTGGAATTGCGAGAGTCGTCGTCCAGAGCGAGACGCAATTCATCGGTCAGTATTTCCGCCAGCGGCCCGCCAAGACGTTTCTGTGCGTCCCACAGTTTGGCGAACTCGTCACGGATCATCTTGCGATCCGCACAATGCTGATAGCTTCCCGCCTTGTTGCGAACCGCGCTGCGGTGCTCTCGCGGCCCCTTGCGACGATCCTTTGCCCGGTGATCCGGCGTTGTGATCGGAGTGATGCTCTTGTCTCGCAGTTGTGCGATGAACTCGCCATAGGTCCGAGCGCCACATTTCCGCATCTGCGACTGAACTTCGCCAATCGCTTTTTTGACTTTCCCATCATCGCGATCACTGTCGGTTGCATCCGGGTCATCGGGGTCAACGATCCGTAATCCCAGGGCACCTCGCCGCTGAGCCAAGTGGAGAAGTACGCGCCCGAATTCAAACGGGGTGAGCGAGATCGACAGTGCGTTACGTCGAAGTTCCCACGGGTCGGTCTCCTGCAACAGTGCTTTGAACTCAGCGGCGTCTGTTGGCAAAAGTCCGACGGCAATCAGTTTCAATCGAAGCAGTCGCTTCCGCTGTGCCCTGCGTGCGAGAGTAATTCGCGACCGTCGCGTCGCTCGTCGTTTGGCATTCTTTGGATCGCCACGCTTTTCGTCGGACTCATCGACGCCTGCCGGGAAGATGCTCAGGCCAACCGTGATGTTGCCGGTCTGATGGTCAACCCATGCGGACCCCACCGAATTCGAGCCAACGTCCAGTCCCATTGAGATCGTCATGTTGTTTCCGCCTTGCTTGACCGCAGTTTTCGGCGGGCTACTATGCGAGCGGGTGTAACCAACCCTGACCTGTGGTTTTACGCAACAAGATACAAATCGCAGGCACCGCCTTCGGGCGACCGCCGCTGCTCGCACAACCGACCTGCGGTTTTTTTGTCAACTGAGACAAATCCTACGGCGGCGAGACGATTCCGCAATTCAACAGCAAATTCGGGAAACTTGCGGCCTGTGAGTCTTTTCGCAACAAGACAAAACATTCGCAGGCACTGCCCCACGGGGCAACCGAGCCGCAACCGCAAGGTGGCGGCTTTTTTCATGCGCGGTCGATGAGCAAGTTGCTGCGATGCGCTGGCATCAACTGACAGTTGTGGACCGAATTAGGCCGAGCAAACGGCTCTGCGTGCAGCACCGCGAAAGCTCATCGAAATGGCTCAAATCAAAGATGGTGTTGCGGTCTGCGTTGGATTATGGCGTGTCGAATGGCTTGTCGGCCTCTTCGAGCGGAATGTTGTTGAGCTTGAAGAGGCGAATCTTTTCGGCCTTGTCCTCCACCACAACGATGCCGCCCGTCTTGGCGTCGTAGGCGTACATCTGATAGGGGGGCAGTGTGGCGGCCAGGTCGATGTTGAGCTGCTTCATCAGCTTCTGAGCCTCTTTGAACGTCGGATACTTGTCGTCGTTGGTGGCTTTGAGAATGTCCATCTGCTGTTTGAAATTCAAAACGCTGGCTCGCGAGGTGATCGAGACGTAGGCGTTGAAAGTGGCCGTCAGCGGATCACTGCCGGTCACGTTGTTTTCGACCTCAACGATCTTGGGATTCTTTTTGGCTTCGGCGAGATCGACGAGCGCCTTGGTCGTCTTGCCAATGACGGCCGCTGTCGGTTGTGCAGGCACAGCAGCGGGAGCATTCGCATCGGGTGCCGACACGGGCTGTGGGTTTTCAGCGGGGGCAACGGCTCCACCTCCAGTGGCATTCTGGATTGCCGAGACATCTCCGGCGTTTGCGATTCCCGAAGGGGCCGTGACGGATTGTCGTGCCGGCTCGGTCAGGGCTTTGTCAAAATCGCCGCAGCCCAAAAATCCCATCGCTGCCAAACACACCCACAAATGACGCATGGCAAGACTCCTCAACAAGGATCGTCAATTTCATAACCGCGAGGATTGTCCAAGCGATCCTGGGCCGGCACAAGCGAGTCTGATGAGGGCTGCGGTCTCGATCCGCTTCGGTCGCATTTGTCCCTACAATCCGTCCCGATGTTTTTGACCGGAAGGGACGGCATGAGTCGAATGTTTTCTGCCGCTGGTGTGGCGCTGGCCACGTTGTGGCTCGTTGGATGCGGTTCACCTGCGGCGGTTTCGCCGCCAACGGCCGCCTCACCCGCGACGAACGTGGTCACACCCATCAGTTCGCCCGACGATGAAGCGTTGCTCAAGAAGCTGTGCCTGCAATGTCATCAGTTTTCTGATCCTGGGACGCTGACGAAATCGGATTGGGACGAGGCCATCCCGCGCATGGTTTCGATGCCTGCCTATGGGAAGGTCATTGCTCCCAAACGATTTGAATTGGGAGCGGTCAAGCGTTGGTTTGTCGATCGCGCTCCCGACTCGCTGCCGCTGACCGACCGAGTCGATGTTGCGGAAAAAACTCCGCCGCTCCGCCAAGTCTTTCTGAAATCGCCCAATCCCGAAAAAACGCCATTCGTCTCGCAGGTCAAGCTGCTCTCCTCACCGACTGGTGAAAGACGACTGCTGACCTGCGACATGCGGAATGGCTGGATTTGCGAAACGACGGGACTCAATGGCAAACCCCACCTTCGAATCCTCAACGAGCAGATCTCTCACCCGTGCCGCCTGGAGCCGATCGAATGGAGCGGACTCGGCGGCAGCGAGTTTCTCGTGGCGAGTCTGGGCACGTTTGTGGCGATGGATCACAACCTAGGCAGCGTCGAGTGGCTGAGACGACAAGACGACGGTTGGAAATTGCAAAGCCTTGCCAGCAACCTCGGCCGGGTCGCCGATCTCAAAGCGTTCGACTTCGACAGCGACGGCGATGTCGATATCGCCGTCGCGGAATTCGGTTGGCGAACGACCGGTCATGTGCTGCTGTTGGAGAATTCGACTTCCAAATCCGCAAAGCCGGCGGGGTTGAAGTTTGCACAACGCACGCTCGACGAACGCCACGGAGCCGTCCAAATTGAGATCTGCGATGTCGATGGCAACGGCCGTCCCGACGTGACCGCGCTGCTGGCTCAAGAGCACGAGATGCTCGTCGCGTATCTCAACCAACCGGATGGATCATTCAAACCTCGCGAACTGTTTCGCGCGCCGCATCCCACCTGGGGCTATTCTGGTTTTCAGTTGCTGGATTTCGACGGCGATCAAGACCTTGACGTGCTGCTGTCCAACGGCGACATGATGGATGGCCCGACGCTCAAGCCGTATCACAGCGTCACTTGGTTGGAAAATGTCGGCGAGTTGAAATTCGAACCACACACGCTCGCCGAACTTCCCGGAGCACACCGTGCCGAAGCGACCGACCTCGATGGGGACGGCGACCTCGACATCGTCGCTTGCACGCTGGTTCCGATTGGGACGGAAAAGCAAGCGAAACGCCAGCAGAGTTCCCTTCCACCCGCGCTCGTGTGGCTCGAACAAACCGCACCGGGAAAGTTTGACTTTCACGTTTGGAAACGGGGACCGGGCCGCTATCCGACCCTGACCACCGGCGATTTCGACGGTGACGGAAAATCGGATGTCGCACTCGGCATCGGCCTGTGGCAGAAGCCCGGTTCCACAGACGCGGACACCGGATATCTGGAACTCTGGCTGAGCAGCCCGTAGCCCGACCCCTCGTGGGTCTGTCGATTTGATTTTGCTTGCGAATCATCCAGGCCACAAGGACCTGGGCTAGTGCGTTTGCAAGTGGATTGAATCAGTGAGGTGTAAGTCCTCGTCGAAGTTGGTTTGAACTTTGTATCCGAACGTAACTGCGTCGTCGTGAGACGGGGTGGAGAGCAACGGGAGGAGAACGGCTAGTCCGT
>SYJG01000363.1 GCA_005798445.1 Planctomyces sp. | reverse complement strand
TGACCAAAGCCGTGACTGCCGTGTGGGGCCGCTTCGCCCTGATCCAGCGTTGCCAGGTCCACAAGCAACGCAACGTCTTGGCTCATGTCCCGGAGCAGCATCAGGCTCAAGCCCTGCAACAACTGCACGCGGCCTGGCACAACGCCATGCCGGTTGACATCATCACCAATTCACAGAACCGACCTGCCTCTTCAACTATCTCAGGGACATCCTCAACAGCATCGCTGCCACCACCTTTCAATGCCCGACGGACGACGACCACAAGGCCGCTCTCGCGTTGGAACTCGGCGTGGCCATGCGGGAACACGCTCCGGCAGGATGGAAAGGAGACGACACGCGAGAGAAGCAGGTGCTCAACGCGCTGTTCCCCATCATGTCACGAGACCGGACGGCCACGCAGTCAATCTTCGAGATCATCAAGCATCAAGGTGGATACTGATGGCCGCGACGATCCAGATTGGCGACCTTTCGATTCGGTTCACGAAGAAGGACATCAAGAACGTCCATCTCTCCGTGCATCCGCCCGATGGTCGCGTCACGCTGGTCGCTCCAACAGCCACACGACCCGATGTCGCGCGAGCCTATGCGATCAGCAAGCTCGGCTGGATTCGAGACCAACAGCGCCAACTCAAAAGTCAGGCACGCGAAACGCCCCGCAAGTTCATCGAGCGTGAGAGCCATCACCTGTGGGGACGACGCTATCTCCTGACCATCATCCACCGGGATGAAAAGCCGCGAGTCACGCTCGACCACAAACGCATCACCCTGTGCGTTCGCCCTGGAAGCGACCAAGCCAAGCGAGCCGAGGTCATCCACGAGTGGCACAAGTCACTGCTCCACGTCGTTGTGCCCCCTCTCATCGCAAAGTGGGAGGCGAAGCTCGGCGTGAGGGTCACGGGGTACTTCCTGCAACGCATGAAGACGAAATGGGGCGGCTGCAATCATCGAGCAGGTCACATCCGGCTCAACACGGAACTCGTGAAGAAGCCGAAAGATCTCCTCGAATACGTCGTCGTCCACGAAATGGCCCACCTGCTTGAGCCAACTCACAATGACCGTTTCATCGCCATCCTTGAGAAGCACTACCCAACCTGGCGTGAAGCCCGCGCTGAACTCAACGAGTTACCGCTGACAGCAGAAGTCTGGAAGGGTTGATCGCTACGCCGCCAATTCGTGACGTCACACAACGATGCCAGCTCACCAACCAACTCAGCAAGACCATTCGCGTCATGCTGGGCAATGGCGTGGTTGGCCCACCAGTTTTCCAAGAGCAACTTCGCGTGCATTATCCGCTCATCGCGCTGGATGTCTCGTCGGCAACTGGCGATTTGAATGGCGATGGCAACATGGATTTGGTGATCGCAAACCGCGTCCCAAACACCTTGAGCATTCTTTTGGGATCCGGAAACGGAACCTTCACGAACTCAATCGAAAACCGTGTTGGGGATATACGCCGTCGCCAACCTGTTTCAATCTCGCTTGGAGATCTCAACCGAGACGGGACCTTAGACATCATCGTCGCGAATCCAGACACACACGATGTCAGCGTCCTACTCAGGAACATGATCCTCTAAAAGCAAGTGAATTGTCGGGTGGGACCAGCGACGCGCCGGCCCACCATTTCTTGGCGATTGTGGTGGGCCGGCGCGTCGCTGGTCCTACCCTACGTTTTCCGCCGGCCGTGAAATTCGCGAGCCGCGTGAGCCACAACCCGCACTGTTGAAATTGCAAAGCCGCCCCCCGAAACTGCTGTGACGGTCGCAAATGGCTGGTTCACACACCGAAGGGAGACACATCAGATGGCCAAGCAACTCAACATCGGCATGATCGGTTACGGCTTCATGGGCCGAGCACACTCGAACGGCTACAACCGCGTCGCCAACTTTTTTCCGGAGCTGGAATACAAGCCGGTGCTGAAAGCCGCCTGCGCTCGTAACGTCGACGCGATCAAGACGTTTGCCGACACCTGGGGCTATCAATCCACCGAGACCGACTGGCGAAAGCTCGTCGAGCGAAAAGACATCGACGCCGTCGATATCTGCGTCCCAAACAACTTGCACAAAGAGATTGCGCTGGCCTGTGCGGCGAACGGCAAGATGATCCTGTGCGAGAAGCCGCTGGCGATGAACGTGGCGGAAGGCGAGGAGATGTGCCGAGCGGTCGAGTCGGCCAAGGTCGCGAATACCGTCTGGTACAACTACCGCCGCATTCCAGCGGTGACCTTCGCGAAGCAGTTGATCGACGAGGGGAAGCTCGGCCGCATCTTCCACTACCGCGCGAACTTCTTGCAGGACTGGACGATTTCCGCCGACCTTCCGCAAGGTGGAAACGGCCTGTGGCGATTGGACGTCGCGGCAGCCGGCAGCGGCGTCACCGGCGACTTGCTCGCCCACTGCATCGACACCGCGATCTGGCTCAACGGTGGAGTCACGAACGTCACGGCGATGACCGAGACGTTCATCAAAGAGCGAACGCACACAGCGACCGGCAAGGTCGAGAAGGTCGGGATTGACGACGCCTGCGCGTTCCTCTGCCACTTCCAGAACGGCTCGCTCGGCCTGTTTGAATCGACACGCTACGCGCGCGGCCACAAAGCGCTGTATACGTTCGAGATCAACGGCGAACACGCCTCGATCAAGTGGGACTTGCACGACCTGCATCGCCTGCAATGGTTCGATCACCGCGACGCCGGCAACCTGCGCGGCTGGAGTTCGATCCACATCACCGACGGCGATCATCCCTACATGGGCAAGTGGTGGGTTCCCGGTTTGCAGATCGGCTACGAGCACAGCTTCGTGCATCAAGTCGCCGACTTCTGCGACTCGCTGGCAAAGGGGACTCCGTGCGGCCCGACGTTCCGCGACGCCTTGGAGACTCAAAAAATCTGCGACGCGGTGCTCAACAGCGCGAAGAGCGGCCAGTGGACCAACGTTTGAAGCACTTGGAGCCTGACGATGACACGAACTCTCGTGCGGTCCGTTCTCCTGGCGGTGTTGTTCCTTCCGAGTCTGTTGCCGGCTCAAGAGATTTTGAGCGGAACGCTCAAGAAGTTGGACATCCCCGGCAAGAAAGTCACCGTCGAGATCGACGGCAAGCAGCGCGAGTTCAAGCTGACTGACGACACACGCGTTCTGAATAGCTCTGGCAAGGACTTGGCCGAGAAGCTGAAGGACTTTCGCGAAAGGAGCGCCATCATGGTGGCTCCCGTCGCGCGCGACAGCAAAGAGCTGCGTGGCATCGCGCTGGGAAATCGAGGGGGCGGAAATCAGCCGGGGAGAAAGAATGACGGCAAACCGGTCTCACCCGACACAAAGTCACTCAAGCCGCTCAACGAACTCGGACGGGAGAAGTATCAGGGATTCGAAGGGGGCTTTTATCCTGAAGGCCGCAACGAACGGCCAAAGGATCACGAAGCAGCGGGACTCAAACTCGCGAAGCAAGTGCAACCGCTGAACGCTCAGGGCAAGCCCGATCCGAACGGCAAGATCGTGCTGATGTCGGTCGGCATGAGCAACACGTCGCAGTCGTCGGACGGATTTCGAGCGGAGCTGCGCGACGCGTCGAACCTGAATCCGCACGTTCAATTCGTCAACGGTGCTCAGGGAACCATGACCGCTGCGGCGATTCAAGATCCCGACGACGATGGACGGGGCAAACAGTACTGGGACACGGTCGATCAACGGCTGAAGCAGGCGGGAGTGACTCGTGAGCAAGTCCAAGTCCTCTGGATCAAGCAGGCCGACGCGGGACCGAATCAAGGCTTCCCGAAATACGCGCAGACGTTGCAGGCCGAATTGGCTCGCATCGTGCAGATTTTTCCGTCGCGATTCCCGAACGCAAAGTTGGTGTACCTGTCGAGCCGTACCTACGGCGGCTACGCGACCACCGGCTTGAATCCCGAACCGTATGCCTTCGAGTCCGCCTTCTCCGTGAAGTGGCTGATCGAGCAGCAGATCAGCGGTGACAAGTCGCTCAACTTCGATCCCGCACGCGGTGAGGTCAAAGCGCCGTGGCTCAGTTGGGGACCGTACCTCTGGGCCAACGGCTCGACGAAGCGTGAAGACGGTTTCGCCTACGAACCGGGCGACTTCACTCCCAACGACGGCACGCATCAATCGCCGGCCGGCCAACGCAAAGTCGGCCAGTTGCTGCTGAAGTTCTTCGAGTCCGACTCCACGACAAAGCCCTGGTTCATGCAGCCGTGAGGGCTTAGAGAGTGGGCAGCGGGCGGCGAGCTTGCATATCATCTCGCTCCCACCGCTCGCGAGCGCGAGCGATTCCTGCCTTCTGGATTCGTCGATTCGGAGACTCCCGATGCGCTGCTGGTTCTCCCTGAGTGTGCAACGGTTCGCGTTTGTTTTTTTGGCGGCTGCGATCGGAGCGACCGCTCACGCGGCCGACTCGCCCATCGACTTCAATCGCGACATTCGGCCGATCCTGTCGAATCGTTGCTGGAAATGTCACGGGCCGGATGAAAAGGAACGGCAGGCGGGGCTCCGGTTTGACTCGCGTGAGGGAGTAATCGCGAAACTCGAATCGGGGAAAGTGGCCGTCGTCGTCGGCAAGCCGGAGGAGAGTGAGTTGGTCCGGAGAATTACCTCGCAGGACGAAACTGAGCGGATGCCGCCAGCCGGTCAAGGCAAGCCGCTGGATGCTCGTGAAGTCGAGTTGCTGCGAGCGTGGGTTCGGCAGGGAGCGAAGTTTGCGAAGCATTGGTCATACGAAAAACCGGCGAGGCCGTTCGTTCCGAATATCAAAGCTCAAATCTCAGATTTCAAATCTCAAATCCGAAACCCCATCGACAACTTCATCTTCGCTCGGTTGGAACGCGAAGGGCTGATGCCTTCGCCGGAAGCCGATCGGTACGCGCTGGCGCGTCGCGTCGCGCTCGACCTCACTGGGTTGCCACCAACAGTGGTGGAGATTGAAGCGTTTGCGAAGGACTCCGACCCGCTCGCCTACGAAAAGTTTGTGGATCGGATGCTCGCGAAAGAAAGCTACGGCGAGCATTGGGCGCGGCAGTGGTTGGACCTCGCGCGGTATGCAGACTCGGCCGGGTACGCGGACGACCCGGCGCGGACGATCTGGGGGTATCGCGATTGGGTCATCAAGGCGTTCAACAAGAACATGCCATTCGATCAATTCACGATCGAGCAACTCGCGGGGGACTTGCTGCCGAACCCAACTGAGGACCAGCTCATCGCCACCGCCTTTCATCGAAACACGCTGACGAACAACGAAGGGGGGACGAACGACGAGGAGTTCCGCAACGTCGCCATCGTGGACCGGGTCAACACGACGATGGCGACTTGGATGGGGACCACGATCGCGTGTGCTCAGTGTCACACGCACAAGTACGACCCGATCACTCAGGAAGAGTTCTTCAAACTGTTCGCGATTCTGAATCAAACTGAGGACGCCGACCGAGGAGATGAAACGCCTCGGTTGGAGTTGTTCACTTCGGAACAGCTCAAGCAAAAGGAGACGTGGCTGGCGGATGTTGCTCGGCTGGAAAAGGACGTGGCGACGTCGACACCTGCGGTGCTGGAGTCGCTAGCGAAATGGGACGCGGCGTTTCCGAGAGCGTTGACCTGGAAGCCGCTCAAGCCGACGAGTGGCAAGTCGGACGGGGGCGTGACGCTCAGCGTGGCAGACGACGGAACGGTTCGCGCGGACAAGGCTGCGGCCAAGGCGACGTACTCGGTCGAGGTCGTCCTCAGGCGAGCGGAGGGTGTCAACCCTCCGAGCCAATCGGCGGACAACGCGAACAAACTCGGAGGGTTGACACCCTCCGCTCGCCTAAGCGCGATACGGCTCGACACGCTGCCGGATGACTCGCTGCCCGGCAAAGGAGCGGGATTCGGCGGCGGAAACTTTGTGCTGTCGAAGGTCTCGGCCACGATCACTCCACCGAATGGAACGCGACTCAACGGCCGCTTCGTGCGAGTGGAGTTGCCCGGTAAAGCTCGCTTCCTACATCTCGCCGAGGTGCAGGTCTTCAACGGCAACGACAACCTCGCCCCGAAAGGCGAAGCCAAGCAGAGCACGACCGATTACGGCGGCGAGGCGAAGCGAGCGAATGACGGCAACACCGACGGCGAATACACAAAGAACTCCGTGTCGCACACGGCTCAGGAGGACAACCCGTGGTGGGAAGTCGATCTGAAATCCGAGCAGTCCATTGATCGTGTCCTGCTGTGGAACCGCACCGACGGTGAGACGGAAGAGCGGATCCGCAACTTCCGAGTCCTCGTTCTCAACGACAAGCACGAGCCGATCTGGTCGAAGGATTTCGTCGATCCGCCGAAACCGTCGCAGGAGTTCGCACTCAGCGGCGTCCGCGGCGTGCCATTCACCACGGCGTTCGCCGACCACGAACAAGGGGCCGGTTTTGAAGCGAAAGTCGTGCTCGCTCCGCAAGCGAACAAGGGCTGGGCGGTCGGCGGGAAGCTGGATCAACCGCACTCACTGACGTTGGTGACGTCGGCTCCTGTCGAAATCGCCGACGGTTCGACGTTGACGATCACACTCGAACAATCGTCTTCGTTCGAGAATCATGTGCTCGGCAAATTCAAGCTGTCGCTGACGGACGATCCGCGCGCGGCCGAGTCGGCTCGCGTACCGGCGGCGATCCTGGCGATCCTCAACGCGCCGGCCGAGCAGCGCAACGAATCGCAACGCGGGGAACTGACGAAGTTTTATTTGACGATCGCGCCGGAATTGGCCACTGCTCGCGATCAGTTGGCGGCGACTCGCAAGAGCTTGGCGGAACTCAAGGCGGCGACGACCGTGCCGATCCTGAGAGAACTCGCGGCGGACAAACGCCGCAAGACGAACATCCAACTGCGAGGCAACTTCATGGACCTCGGCAAAGAAGTGACTCCTGGAGTCCCCGCCGCGTTCCACCCGCTGCCGCAAGGATCGACGCCGGATCGGCTCGCGCTGGCCAAGTGGCTGATCGATGAAAACAACCCGCTGACCGCTCGCGTGCTGGTCAATCGGTATTGGGACACGATCTTCGGAAACGGCCTCGTGCGGACCAGCGAGGAGTTCGGTTCACAGGGCGAACTGCCGACGCATCCAGAGTTGCTCGACTGGCTGGCAACAGAAGTCGTGCGGCTGAAGTGGGACACGAAAGCGTTGTTGAAGTTGATCGTGACTTCGGCCACCTACCGGCAATCCTCGAAGGTCACTCCGGAATTGCTGGACCGCGATCCCGAAAATTATCTGCTGGCTCGCGGCCCTCGATTCCGATTGTCAGCCGAGATGATCCGCGATCAGGCATTGGCGATCAGCGGGTTGCTCAGTCCGAAGATGTTCGGTCCGCCGGTGAAGCCGTTTCAGCCAAATCTTGGTGTGAGTGCCGCATTCGGCAGCGGGATCGACTGGCAAGCAAGCGCCGGCGAGGACAAGTTCCGTCGCGGCTTGTACACGACTTGGCGACGCTCGAACCCGTATCCGTCGATGTCCGCGTTCGACGCTCCCAACCGTGAGGTCTGCACGATCCGCCGAGCGCGAACCAACACGCCGCTGCAAGCGCTCGTGACGCTCAACGACCCAGTCTACATCGAAGCGGCTCAAGCGCTGGCTCGCACGATGGCCAAGAGCGGCACAACGCCCGCCGACCACCTTCGAGCCGGCTTCCTGCAATGCGTGTCGCGACAACCGACCGAGTCCGAACTGGCAGACCTGACAAAACTGTTCAACAACGCTCGCGAGCGATTCGCGAAGGATGTCGAGAAGGCCCGCAAGCTCGCCACGAATCCGCTCGGCCCGCTTCCGGAAGGAGCAGACCCGGTTGAACTCGCGGCATGGACCGTCGTCGGCAACGTGCTGCTCAATTTGGATGAGATGTTCATGCGGAGGTGATCTCGATGGACAACATCAAAGAACTCGCCGATGAGATTGACGCGGATCGCTTGCAGCGTGCTCGCGAGCGGCGATCGATGTTGAAATTGCTCGATGGCTTTGAGCTGTTCGATGAGGCATGCCACCGAATGCGAGCCGGCATTCGCTGTGATTTTCCAAACGCCGACGCGACGGAAATTGAAACAATCTTGCGTCAGCGAGTGGACCGGCTTCGCGAGATTGAAGAGTGGGGGCTGTATCGTCCCATCGAGGAGAGTGCGAACTAATGGACGGCAAAGAGGCAACAATCCGATTGATCGAAGCGTTGGAATCGGCACAGGTCGATTACATGCTGGTCGGGTCGTTGTCGAGCAACTACCACGGCGTCGCCCGCTCCACCAAAGATGCCGACATTGTTGTCTCGGCACTGTCGGCCGACCTTCGGAAAGCGCTGCTGCCACTGTCACCACAACTGCAAATGGACCGTCAATTGACCTTCGAGACAGCGACCGGAACGACTCGGCATATTGTCGTGGTACAGGATTCGCCGTTTCGGATCGAGCTGTTTCGGCTCAGCGACGACCCACACGACCAAGAACGATTTCGACGTCGACGGCGCGTCTTTGATCCGGCTCTGGAACGAGACGTCTTCATTGCCACGGCCGAAGATGTCGTGATTATGAAACTTCGCTGGGCCAAGAACGCCGCTCGAAGCAAAGACCGTGATGACGCAAAAGACGTCTTGGGAGTTTGCGGCGATCGACTGGATTGGAATTACCTTCGCCACTGGACTGACCTGCATGAAACGCGAGAACTGTTAGGCCAAATCATGTCGTCACTGCCACCCACCAAGAACATTCCGAACCACTCGAGTTGAGCTTTCCCTGTTGAGGACCGAATGATGCACCCAAAACTTGAACAACTACAACACGTCACTCGACGGCATTTCTTCCAACAGACCGGAGCCGGTCTCGGTGGGATCGCGTTAGCGTCGATGCTCGCCAAAGATGCTCCAGCGGCTCCGGCCAGCAAGGTGATTGATCCGCTGGCTCCGAAGAAGGGGCACTTCGACGGCAAGGCCAAGCGGGTGATTTACCTGCACATGACCGGCTCGCCGCCGCATCTCGACTTGTTCGATTACAAACCGGAGTTGGTCAAGCACGACGGCGAGAATTGCCCGGATGCGTACCTCAAGGGGAAACGGTTCGCGTTCACTTCGGGAGTGCCGAAGTTGCTGGGGACGAAGCGGACGTTCTCGCAGCACGGCAAGGACGGCGTCTGGATGTCAGACGCGATTCCGCATCTGCACGGCCTCGCCGACGAGATGTGCGTGATCCGCTCGATGAATACGGATCAGTTCAATCACGCTCCGGCCGAACTGCTGCTCTACACCGGCTCGCCGCGATCGGGTCGGCCGTCGCTGGGTTCGTGGGTGACTTACGGACTCGGGTCAGAGAACGAAAACTTGCCCGGTTTCGTCGTGCTGATCAGCAGCGGAGTGCAGCCGAACGGCGGAAAGAATTCGTTCGGTACCGGCTTTCTGCCGTCGGTTTATCAAGGGGTGCAATGCCGGTCGCAAGGCGATCCAGTGCTGTATGCCTCGGACCCAGAGGGCATGGACCGCGAAATGCGGCGGCTGAGCCTCGACGCCCTGCGCGATCTCAATGAGCAGCAAGCCAAAGAACTCGGTCATCCCGAAACGGCGACACGCATCGCGCAGTACGAACTCGCTTTTCGGATGCAGATGTCGGTCCCGGAAGTCATGGACATCGCGAAGGAGCCGCAAGCGGTGCTCGACGATTACGGCGCAAAGCCAGGCATGTCGAGCCTCGCCAACAACTGCTTGCTCGCGCGACGGCTGATCGAAGCGGGTGTGCGATATGTGCAGCTCTTCGACTGGGGCTGGGATTTCCACGGCACCGGCCCCGGCGAGGACATCCGCGATGGACTCACGCGAAAGTGCGCGACGATGGACAAGCCGATCGCCGCACTGATGAAAGACCTCAAGCAACGCGGACTGTTGGACGACACGCTGCTCGTCTGGGGCGGCGAGTTCGGCCGGACTCCGTTCCGAGAAGGCCGCACCGCCGGCAGCACAAATCTCGGCCGCGACCACTACCCCGATTGCTACAGCATGTGGCTCGGCGGCGCTGGGATCAAAGGCGGGACGATGTATGGCGAGTCAGACGACCTCGGCTTCTCCGTCGCGAAGGACAAGGTCCACGTCCACGACCTGCAGGCCACGTTGTTGCACCTGCTCGGCTTCAATCACGAGCGTCTGACGTTCCGCTTCCAAGGTCGCGACTACCGCCTGACCGACGTGCATGGCAAAGTGGTTCAAGGTGTCTTGGCGTAGGTCAGCCTTTCCAGGCTGACCCGATCAACGACTGACCCGGTTTTCCAATTCGGGTCAGGCTGGAAAGCCTGACCTACTTTTTCAGGAGTTCCAACATGCAACAGCAACCGTTCTTCAAAGCCGTCACTCTCGCCGTTGTTTTGGGAGTCGGCCTGTTCGCGCTGACTGGTGCGAAGGAAAAGGAGAAGCCCGTCTCCAAGCCGGGAGACTTCACGAGCACGACCGTCGACTTTGGCATCGTTTGCTCGGACGTCGAACGCTCGGTCGATTTCTACACGCAGGCGATCGGCATGACGGAGCTGAGCAGCTTCGATGTGGATGCCGGATTGGCTCAGGCCGTTGGGCTGACCGACAACCAGCCATTCAAAGTCCACGTGCTGGTGCTCGGCAAAGGGGACAACGCGACCAAAGTGAAGCTGATGGAATTCAAGAAGGCTCCCGGCAAGAAGGCCAATCAGGACTTCATCCATTCAACGCTGGGGATGCGGTACACGACGTTTTTCGTGAAGGACATCACCGTCGCGAACATGCGGATGATCGCTTACGGCTCGATGCCGCTCAGCAAGGGGCTACAAGAGATTCCCGACGGTCGGTTCCTCGGTCTGTACCGCGATCCGGATGGCAACTTCGTCGAGCTGGTCGGGCCAAAAGCGAAGAAATAAGGCGGCGGTCTCGTGACGGAGCGAACGACTGTTTCAATCGGCGCTCGCGGCGGTCCTCGCGAGGCAATCTGCGACAAAAACCTCGCGAGGGGACGAAGACGTCCGTAACATCCTGCCGCTATGCCTGAATTCCGCTACATCGCTCGCGATCTTTCCGGCCGTGAGTTTGCCGATCTGCTGACCGCCAACAGCGAGCTGGATGTCGTCTCGCAGTTGTCGGCCAAGCAACTCTTCCCGGTGAAGATTCAGGCGGCGGAAGCGTCCAAGAGTCCCGCGCTCGCATGGGCACGCCGGCCGAGAGCGGGCCACTTGGCAACATTCTTCTCGCAACTGGCCGACTTGCTGAAGGCGGGCGTGCCGCTGTTGCGATCGTTGGAGTTGCTCGAACGACAGACGTCCCATGCCGGTTTGAAGACCGTCCTGCGTGATCTGCGTGACAAGGTCGCCGACGGCACGCGACTCGCCGAATCGATGCGGCTGCATGAAGACATCTTCTCCGAGCTGGCCGTCAGCATGGTCCGCGCCGGCGAGGAAGGCTCGTTCCTGGAAGACGTGCTCAAACAGATCGCCGACTTCACCGAGCACCAGCAAGAACTCAAAGGCCGCGTCTTCGGAGCGATGGCCTACCCAGTGTTCCTGTTGACCGCTGGCATCGGTGTCGTTTGGGCGATGCTCGTCTGGTTCGTGCCGAAGTTCGCGGGCGTCTTCGAACGCATGGCCGAACGGGATGAACTCCCGTGGGCGACCACGGCGTTGATGTCGATGAGCAAGTACGCCGGCACCTACTGGTTCGTCACGATTCTCGCGATCGCGGCCGTGACGGCGCTCATTCGGCAACGCCTAAAGACCGAGCACGGTTTGCGGCAGTGGCACCGAATTGCGATTTCATTGCCGGCATTGGGACCGGTGATTCGCAGCCTGGCCGTCGCGCGGTTCTGCCGCATTCTTGGAACACTGCTGAAGAACGGAGTGCCGATTCTGCAATCTCTGCGAATCGCCAAAGACGCGACGGGGAATCGTGTGCTTTCGGATGCGATCTCGACCGCCGCCGACAGCGTCTCGACCGGAAAGTCGCTCGCGGCTCCGCTGGGGCACAGCAAACAGTTCCCTGCCGAAGTGATCGAGATGATTTCCGTCGGCGAGGAAGCCAACAACCTCGAACACGTCCTTATCAACGTTGCCGATACGATGGAGCGCCGCACTCACCGTTTGTTGGACCTCGCCGTCCGATTGCTCGAACCGCTGATGCTGATCGTGATGGCCGCGATGATCCTGTTCGTCGTCATTGGCCTGCTGTTGCCAGTCATGAAGAGTTCGGGAACGCTGTGATTTGAAACCGCCGCATTGACGAACGGGTATTGTGGCCATCTTCCGGTTTGAATGGAGTCTCCCATGCGCCGACCGATTTTGATTCTTGCGTCTCTCATCTGGCTGGTCATTGCGTCGTACTGTCACGCCATCGAGCCGAAAGATGTCGAGCGTTGGCTAGTCGAAGGCAAGCTGGCCGACGGTGAGAAGGCTCTCACGGAGTGGCTGGAACAGCATCCGGCCGACGACACGGCTCGGTTTGGTTTAGGAGTCACGCAATTCGTGCGCGGGATCGAACGGCTCGGACAGTCGTTGTACAACTACGGAATGAGGATCGATGCGACGGCCGGCTTGATTCAAATCCCAATACTGCGGTTGCCGGTGGGAGACAATCCGAATCCGAAACCGATGAAGTACGAGGATGCTCGGCAAGTGCTGCTTGATTGGCTGGCTGATCTGCAAAAGGCCGAGAAGACGCTGGCGGCGATCAAAGACGAAAACGTCAGGCTGCCACTCAACGTGAGAGATATTCGCTGGGATTGGAACAGCGACGGCATTCCTGATCGCAAACTGGTCGAACTCGTTCAGGGGTTTGCCGGATTACATATCGCGCGTGAATTTAGTGTGACGTTTGACCGAGGTGACGTCGCGTGGCTGCGCGGATATTGCCACTTGCTGATGGTCTTCTGCGAGTTTCCACTGGCTCACGACAGCCGCGAGTTATTCGACGTTTCGGCTCATCTGTTTTTCAAAAACGCTCAAACAACCGGCGCGAAGTTGCGCAGTCCAATGCCAAACCGGCAGCCCTGGAACGAAGAAGGCATCGTCGATCTGATTGCGTTCATTCACATGCTCCGCCTACCAATCAAAGAACCGGAGCGAATGAAAGCCTGCTGGGAACACCTGCGAATGGTGATCGATACGGGTCGTGAGTCGTGGCGGTTCATCCGCGCAGAGACCGACGACGATCAGGAATGGATTCCGAACTCAATACAGAATTCATCGTTCGGTATCCGTTTGACCGACGAGATGATCGACTCATGGCTGATGTTTCTCGACGAAGCCGACGACCTGCTGCAAGGCCGCCGTTTGGTGCCGTTCTGGCGCAAGCATGTGAAACAGGGAATCAACCTGAAACGAGTCTTCCTGGAACCACGCGACTTCGACCTAGTGCTGTGGGTCCAAGGAACTGCGGTCGTCCCGTATCTGGAAGACGGCCCACGCACTCGGCCGGAAGTCTGGCAGCGCCTGCAACGAGTCTTCCGCGGCGAGTTCTTAGGCTTCGCACTGTGGTTCAATTGACGTTCGCTCCCTACGCGCGGAACGGCCAGATGTCACCCAACGTCTCACGTTGAATGGCGGTCAGTCTCGCAATACTTTTTTCGGCGAGCGCCAGTTGAGCATCGAGCAGTTGGCGATTGAATGGTGTCCCTTCGGCGGTCCCCTGGACTTCGACGAATTCGCCGCCGCCGGTCATCACGACGTTCATGTCCACTTCGGCGTCTTTGTCTTCAACGTAGTCGAGGTCCGCGACCACTTGCCCCGCGACGATGCCGACACTGATCGCGGCGATGCTGCTCTTGAGCACCGGTCGATCGGTTAGCAGCAAGTCTTTGATCGCGGCCAGCGAATCCACCAGCGCGATGAAGCCGCCGGTGATGCTCAGCGTGCGCGTGCCACCGTCCGCTTCGAGCACGTCGCAATCGACCGTGACCATCCGTGGGCCAAGCGCGGCGAGATCAACGACCGCTCGCAGGCTGCGACCGATGAGGCGTTGAATTTCATTCGTGCGGCCATCGACTTTCGTGCGTTCGCGCTGCTTGCGCGGAGCGGTGCTGCCCGGCAGCATGTTGTATTCAGCGGTGACCCAACCGTTCGGATTCGCTTCGCGTTTCATCCACGGCGGCAGGTCGTTGTCGATGCTGGCCGTGCAGAGGACCGTCGTGCGGCCGGCTTTGATGAGCACGCTGCCGGGGACGGCTCCTGTGAAATGTCGTTGAACGGTGATGGGTCGCAAATCATCGTACTGTCGTCCGTCATGCCGCATGGAAGGCTCCGCAAGGTTGAATGGCTGGGTTGCCGACAAAGAGTAGCGCGGGGATACCGCGAATGTCCAAGGTCCAAGGTCCAAACTCCAATGTCCAAGGAAGTCCCAAATTTCAAGTTCCAAAATCAGGACACAGCATCTCTTTGGGATTTGGACCTTGGGGCTTCATTGGTCATTGGATTTTGGGAATTGGGATTTCTCTCACAGAGCAACACGGAAGGCCCACCGGTCAACAGTGTCCAAGACGCGGATTGACTCGCCGCTCGGCAGAAGTGACCATTCGCCGCCGAGCCAATTGGCTCGGAGAAGCGAGGCGGTTTTGATCCGTCTCACGAGGTGATGTCATGAATTTCTCAATCTCGATCCTGGCCGCTGCGGAGTTCGTCGAGCGGTTGGCGTCGCTGCTCGGCCAGCCGGTCGAGATCGTCGAGACCGTGTTGTGGAGCGCTCTCGCCACGGCGTTGGCTCTGGCGATGCTGCACCTGATCACGATGCTGGTGACGAAGTGGGGTGACAAGTCGCTCGGCTGGAAGTCGCTGGTGTTCTCGTTGCTGATTCATCTGTCGTGCATGTTCGGTCTGGTGGCCGTGAATCCGCCGGAGTCCCTCACGACCGCGAAGGCCGACGACGAGGTGCCGTTGCCGCGCGAGCGAGTCATTCAGATCCAGCCGCAGTTCGATCCCTCCGGCGCGGACGAACCGGTCAACCTGCCAACGGCCGCGAAGGGCAACACACGAGTTTGGGAAAAGCTTCCCGACTCCCCCGGCCAAGAGTTGGTCCGCACGACGCGCTCGCCTACGGAGTTGAAACCGTCTGAAGGGCCTGAACGCCGACCCGGACCACTGACCGCTCCCGACATTCCCAACGACGTGGCGGATCGCTCGGCGCTGCCGGATCAGCCGGAGATCAAACCGGAACTGAAACTCTCCGGCGAGAAGGGTCCGACGCGCGTCGAAGCAGCGGCTCCGTTGCGCATTGATGATCCGACGGCTGAAGCCCGACCTGACAGCCGCTTGCCGTCCTTCGCTCCGACGAAGCGCGGCGGAACAAGCGGAGCAGGACCACAGAGCACGACGGTCGCTCGACAACCAACGGCGGGTGGCTCAGAGCCGCCGGCGCGGCGACTTGATTCCGATGGGCCGCTGACGCTGCCCGACACAGCAGTCCCAGGACCGATCACAAACGTGTCGCCGTCCCCCGGTAACTCCTCGACAGCGGGCACCGGGACACGACGCACAGGACCAGCCCCATCCACAGTTCCTGGCGATGGTGACGGCTCGCTGGTTGGTAAATCGACTGGCAGCGGCACGGGAGGGGGAACCGGCAGCGGCTCGCCCGGCTTCTCGCCGTTCTCGCGCACGAAGACTCGCAACGTCCGCGGCCAAGCCAACGGCGGCGCGGAGTCGTTCCATCCCGAACGCAAAGCGCAAGACCCGAATGCCGTGCCGGGTGATTCCGTCGCGGTTCGGGATGGCGTGCGCACCGAGTTGCCGAACGAAGGTCTCGTGCCTCGGCTCGTGCAGCCTAACTTCGAGGCCTCAAAGATCGGCAAGCGGACGACCGTTCCACCGATTTACGAAGGCCGCAATCTTGGCAAGCGTCGCGAGACTGCTCGGCGATACGGCGGCACCGATGCGTCAGAGAAGGCAGTCGAGATGAGTCTGCGGTGGCTCGCCGCTCATCAAGACCCCGAAGGATTCTGGGACGCCGACGGCTTCGACGCGAACTGCCCTGACGGCGAGAAATGCACTGGCCACGCAGGACTCGTGAAGATCGACGAAGAGGGAGTCGATCGCCTCAACGCCGGCAAACAAGCCGACGCGGGCGTGACGGCTCTGTCGCTGCTGGCGTTTCTCGGAGCCGGCTACACGCACGAAGAAGGCCAATATGCCGACCAGATCGACCGCACGCTCAGTTGGCTGATTCGCCAGCAGCGAGCCGACGGATACCTCGGCGGCAAGGCGACGCACTTCGAGCAGATGTACTGCCATGCGATGACGACGTATGCCCTCGCCGAGGCATACGGCATGCAGAGCGACCTCTCGTCCGATCGACGCCTGCGCGAACCGCTGATGCGAGCCGTCAACTACATCGTCGAGAATCAGAATCCCGATGGCGGTTGGCGGTACGTCAAAGGGCAGTCCAGCGACATGAGCATCTTCGGCTGGCAATTGATGGCTCTGAAAAGTGCCGAGATCGCCGGCCTCACGATTCCCGACAGCACGAAAGCCAAGATGGTGCAGTTCCTGAAGGAACGGAGCCAAGGTCCGAACAAAGGCTTGGCCGGCTACCGCCTGATCGGCGGCCAACCGACTTCGCCGACCGACTCGATGACCGCCGAGGCGCTGTTCTGCAAACAGATGCTCGGCATCTCGCGCACGAACCCGACCAGCACCGAAGGAGTCAACTTCATCATGCAGCGACTGCCGCGCGGTTCGACGCACAACCTTTATTTCTGGTACTACGGCACGTTGGCGATGTACCAGTACGGCGGCGATCCGTGGCGGAAGTGGAATGAAGCTCTGCGCGAAACGCTGATCGCCGAGCAACGGACGCGCGGCCACATGGCCGGAAGCTGGGATCCGAAAGCTCCGTGGGGCGAATATGGCGGCCGCATCTTTTCGACGGCCGTCAGCACGCTCTGCCTGGAGGTCTACTATCGCTTCCTCCCGCTATACCAAATGGGCGGCCAGTACGACGACGAGAAGTGATTCCTTTGGAGTACGGCGACCCAAGTCGCCGCTTTTCAAAACGTGCGAACCTACACAGTCACGCAACTCCTTGAGCAGTGCGATTTGAAAAGCGACAACTCAGGTTGTCGCACTCCAAAGAGGTGATATGCGTGGCCTGTTCATCACGGGGACTGACACCGGCGTCGGCAAGACCCACATCGCTTGCGAGATCGTGCGCGAACTCCGAGCGACCGGGCATCGAGTCGGTGCCTTCAAGCCCGCGTGCAGCGGTGCTTCGATCGAGACTGACGGTCGCCCACACTGGGACGATGTCGAGCGACTGCGAACCACCCTCGGCCGAGACGTCTCCGACGATCAGCTTTGTCCGCAGCGGTTCCTCGCGCCACTGGCCCCACCGGTCGCGGCTCGACAAGAAGCCCGAACGGTCGATCTCGATACGATTCAGCGCGGACTCGACGCTTGGCGATCCGAGTGCGACATCGTCATCGTCGAAGGAGCCGGCGGACTGCTGTGTCCGCTGACCGACGAGCGGACGATGGCCGACTTGGCCCCTCAATTCGGATTTCCGCTGTTGATCGTGGCTCGGCTGGGACTCGGCACGATCAACCACACGTTACTGACCGTCGAGGTGGCTCGGCAGCGCGGCTTGCCGCTGGCGGGCATTGTCTTTAATGAACCGATGCCGACAACCACTGACGATTCGTCGTCGACGAACGCGACAGAAGTCGCCGCTCGCTGCGACGTGCCGGTTTTGGCGATTCGCCGTCACGACTCGACTGGCTGGCTGAGTCGCTTCGGCCAAGCAACCCAGCTAGATTGGTGGACCCTTGCGGGGGTTCCGTAGGACGGTTTTCCAAACCGCCCGTGTTTTCTTGGGCGGTTTGCAGAACCGGCTCATAGTTTGGTGGCAGAGGTTCGTATGGCATTCGAGATGATCTGCGGCCAATGCCGTGGCAATTTGTTGGTCGAGCACTTCGGTGTCGTCGTCGCATGTCCGCATTGCGGAGCCCATCTACACATTCCGGCGTCCCCGGCCGATTCGACACCGACCGCGCCAACACTCGCGCCCCCGCAAGTGACTCAACCAACACCAGAGCCAGTGTCACCGTCAGAACTTGAGCCTGTGGCCGTCGTTGAGTACCCCTCTCCTGTCCCGATGACTGACGACCGCGTCTTCGAACCGGCACCATCCACTGAAGAGCTGAGAGCGTTCACGGGCGTGGAGTCTGAACCGCCACCGTCGGTCGAGATCTCTGTGGTATCACCTGTCGCGATCAGTGAAACGGCGACTGAAAACGTCTCCGAAGAGATCCCTGATCCCGCGACTGGCGATGGTGCCTGCTCGCTTTCGGCGCTGATGCCTTCGTCCGATACCGCTGATCCAGAACCACAACCAGAGACAACTGAGCCAGTAGTTACGCCGACTTCGGAAATTCCCGAACCAATGGCCACTTCCGAACCGGTTCAAGAACCAGATGCCGTGTCGGTGACACCGACTGAAATGGCTCCAACAGGCTTGTCTGGCTTGTTCAGTGCCGAGGTGTCATCGCCGCCTTCCGAAGAGACCGTCACCACCGACCAACCTTCGGCCGCAGAAGCTGAGACTCCAATCGTCTTACAGGTGGATTCACCACACGAAGTGGATTCGTCGCCGCACGAGGAACATTCGTTGGAGAGCGACGGCGTGGTGTCGGCTTCGGCTGTGGTCAAGCCGGCTGGCACGGATCACATGACGATCTCGAAATCCGCGTTTCTGCTGCTGCTCAGCTACAGCAGTGCGATCACGATCGGATTCCTGTACCTGTTGTACTACGGCTCGGCGAACAAGGAAGATTACGGGTTGGAAAGCCTGCCTGACGTGGTGCCGAAGAAGACCGCGGGGATTTCGATTGCCAAGGAAACCGCGTCACTGCCTGCCGGACACGGTTTGCAGGTCGGCGACCTTCAGCGCTTTGGAAACATCGAAGTCAGCGTGTTGAAGGTGACTCGAGGCCCAATCCACTTTCGGCATTTCTCCGACGCGAGCAAATCGCGACTGCCGACAGCGCCGGTGCTGAAACTCTGGCTGCGGTTCAAAAACGTGTCCACCAATCAAAAGATCGCGCCGCTCGACGATCAATTGCTCTTTCGTCGCTTCGGCAAGACCCGTTTCGAGTATCGCAGCAACCAATTCGTGTGCCGTGCCAGTGAAAAGGACAATCCTGGAGCGAAGCGCATCATCGCCTTTGACCACATCATCGGCAGCGGCTGGGATTTGGCCAACTTGCCGCTCGACAAACCGCTGCAACCCGGCGAGTCGCGCGACTACTACGTCCCCACCTGCGAGAACGATCTCGACGTTCTCACCGGCGAACTCGTGTGGCGTGTCCACATCCGCAAAGGCTACAGCTCGCACGGCAACGGCGTGACGACGCTCTTCGAGGTCCGTTTCAACAGCGACGTCATCAGCGACGAAGCCGCGTGAGCGTTGACTCTTTCGTCTTGGCGACGCCTCACGGCGATGCTCGGTCCGTCCAGAAGCGGTGAGCGGCTTCGTGAACCGGTAGCACTTCGCGGCGTTCTTCGTCAGTTGTCAGCTTCGTGCGCAAGCTGTCGATCCGTTCTTCAGTCCATTGTCGGAAGAACTCACACGACTCGCGATTGGGCCGCTGCTTCTGCCCGCCGATTTCGACGTACCAGGGAGCGGTCGAGGCGAAGCGAAACGTCTGCGGCACGTCGGCAAATGCTCGCACCAGGAACCAACCGCTCTCCTTGAGCGTGATCTTCGCTGGAAGTTTTTCGATCCGCTGCACTCGGCCGTCCTGCACAAGTTCGATGGCCGCAATCGGATCGCGCGAATCGAGTTGGCCGTCGATCGTCAGTTCCGTCGCGCCGTCGAATTTGAAGACGTGACCGGAAACCTGACCATCAGCCTTCAGTCGCAGCAGCGGGCCGTTCGTGATCAACACTCGGCCTGCGCGGACTGCAGACCACCATTTATCCCACGTCAGTTCGCCTTCGACGTGGGCGTACATGCGGTTGTAGCCGACCGGATTCGGCAGAACGCCCGACGCGCTCCCCGCCGACGGAGGCAACCGGAATCCGGCATTGAGCGCGTGGTAATAGATCGTCTGCGTCCACAAGCCGTTGCCGTGCGGTTCAGGAAACCGTTCGCGATCGCGCGGCCGGCCCCAGGCTTCACCGTTCGGATAAACTCCGCCACGGTGCATGTGATTGTTCGCGATGCCGACCGAATCGAGCTGCCCGGTGCTCAGCCACAACGCGAAATCCCACCAGAACGGCTTCTCGGCATCGGCCCAAGCTCCACCCTTCTTCGCTTCCGCGAGCCATTTGGACGACGGCGGCGATTCGCGCTTCGATCCCGCGATCGGCAGCGGAGCCTTCAGTCCTGAAAACAGCAACGCTCCGCCGCCCCGTTCGTCCTCGCCGCCGAGCACGTCGTACATCCGAGTCTTGTCGAACACCGTCACCGCCCGTTCCGGCAGCGCGCGCTCAGTCCACTGATTGCGGTCGTTCCACCACGTCTCAACGACCGCGAAGTGCAAATCCTCCGCCCGCATCAGCAACTCGACCTCGCTCAGCGGCCGGTGCACATGAGTTTCGCCCGACCACCAGCCCTCGCGCTTCAAATCCGTAAGCCGCTTGAGCGACTCCGCGACCTTCGCCGTCTCGCCCGCCTTGACGACGACCTGTTGCCGAGCCGCCGCGAACTCCGGCCCGCGCTCAATCTCGTACCGATACTCCCCCGCCGGCACTTGGACCTTGGCCGTGCCCTCGCACACGAAATGATCTCTCCAAAACGGCAGGGTGATCCCCTCCGGCTTCACCGGCTTGCCCGCCGAGTCGATCAAATGAATCCGACACGGCACCGCCTCCTTCGTCGCCGCATCCTTTACCGCGAACTCAATCGTCCCCGGCAAATCCGCTCCCAGCAGCAACGGCAGCATAATCAATAGCAGCCAGGAGGGTTGTCTCATCATCGCCCCTTTCTCACGAGTGACGTTCCCAACACAACTTGGCGAGCCGGAGGCTTCAGCCCCCGGACCTGCTCTGACCTCAGAAGACGTCCGAGGGCTGACGCCCACCGGCTCGCGTGAAATCGAAAGTCCCATCGCTCACTCGCTGACCTTCGATTGAAACAGCCGATGCGGCCCATTAGGTTTCAAATACTCCTTGAGTCTTTCGAACGGGATCAGCACTTCATGTGGATCGTGGGTCGAGTTCGGTGGATAGAAGGTGATTCCAGCAGGAGTGAGCGACAAGGAACTCAGATTGTGGTAATCGAAACTGGTCCAATCTTTGTCCACGACGCCTTGGCGTTTTATGTCCACGACGCAGAAAGCGGAAACGATCTCGACCCAGTTTTTGCCGTCAAACAGCTCATCCCGGTGAAGCTGTCGCCACTCGCCGTTTCGATTCACATAGCTGCATCCTCTCAACGATTCATAGCGTTCAGACTCGTTGAACTCCAAATCGCTTTCTCGCAGTGAAACTGCCTGATCCGTGCAAAAGAGCACTTGGATGGCGTTGCGCTTGCTCCAGGCACTGCCTCGAAATTTGATGCTGTCCCACCAATTCCAATTAGGAGGATCGAACTCGATGAAGAATTCCTCTTCGCCACGCATCTCCGCAAGCAATTTTTTTGAGAGCGATCCGTAGAGTGCTTCCGACTCTGTGAACACAGGAAATCGCCCCTCGAAGTCACGGCTCCGGCCACGACTGAAAAGTGATAACCCACTGTATCGCCTAATCAACCAAACCTCGCCGATCTTCCGCCGCTGACCGGTCGATGCTGAATCGTTCTCGTGTCCGGCCAACGAGTCTGACCAAATCGGCTCAACGAATTGCAGCCGCTCGCTCCGCGACTTCCACCAGACAAAGCCGCCCAATGTGACCGTGGTCACGCTCAGCAACAACAGCCAGCGCCACAGTTTGAACTTGACGGAAGTTGGCTCCGGAGGTTCCATGAAACTGCCCCTTTGGGCGGATGGCGTTCAGGTCCAATCTTCGGTGTGAATGTCGGGGAGCGCTGCGAAATCCCGATCGGTCGTGAGCAGAATCATCGGGTCGGCACGCAGGAGCGCCGCTTGCAGCATGTCGATTTGCGACAGCACACGTCCGGCGCGACGCAATTCCAAGAACAGAGCACCGTATTGATCGGCGATGGCCGGCTCCAACGGCCAGACGCGCACGAACCGCATGAGACGCCGAAGCTGTTGCAGACACGGCTCTCGCCGGGCAAGTCCTTGAATTCCGGCTTGTAGTTCGCACAAAATCGGGACGCAGACTCCAAACCGGTCTCCCTGCAACTGTCGCTGATAAATGCGTTCGCGCACTGACGACACTGGAGCTAGCGCCGCGCTGAGATGATTTGTGTCGAGCAAATACCGAGTCACGGTTGCAATCCCATTTCTCGGCGCATCCAAGCCTTGGCTTCCTGATCGGCCTGCATCAACGCGGCATCCAATTCCTCAATGTCTTCCGTTCTCACTTCTGCCGCGTGAGCTTCCATTTCGTCATGCCAGCGCGTCAACACGGCACCGGACTCGCCAACCGTACATTCCACGAGCAGCTCTGTTCCGTCAATCCAGGTTGGCGGAACTGCATCGACAGGTTCGATGGTTCCGCTGCGATACACGGCTCGAATCATGGGGCGTTCCTCTTTCAAGGTGGTTTCAAGTCGCCACCAAGTCTATCAGCACTCCGACGCCATCCCAAGAACTGATCGTCCCAAGCTGAAAGTTCATGGCCCTTCAACGGTCACGGCCATGATGACCGGCGACGTCACGTCGCGGGCGGAGCCTTTGACGAGTTCGATGGTCTCGATCTTGTCGGCTCGCTTGGGGAAGACCGCGAAGTAGCGGGCTTGTTGGCCTCTCAGAGCGAATGCGAATTTCGACCGCGGGACATCGACTCGGCGGATGTAATCGGCGAAGTGTTCGCCGTTGAGCAGCGGGTGGTCTTCGGTTTTGCCGTCCGCATATTTCAGGCGGACGATCAAGCAGGTCGTTCCCTTCTCGGACGCGGGCCAGCCCCAGCCGCTGATGCCGCCGAGGAAGTGAATCGCCTTCGCCGTCGAGTTGCACGGCAGCGTCACTGACTTGGGCATCTTCGGCGGAATGTTGCCTTCCGAGCCGTTGAGCATGATGACGTTGGGCGTCTTATCTCCTTGCGGATCGACCAGCACGAATGGCACACCCTCGAACATCTTTGGCTTCCAGTCGGGGAAGATCAGCCGTTCGACGCCGGCGTTCTCGCTGTTGAACATCCCTTTCGTGCTGACGATCGTCGCGACCTTGTCGAGCGGGATCGGTAGGTATTTGCCGCGTGCGGTCAGGAACTCGAGCAGATCGCGGAGCTCTGTCGGCGTGTGCAGTTTCTCGACCCCTTCGGGCATCAGCGACTTCTTGGACGAGATCAACTCTTCGATGTTCTCGCGCAGGATCGTGTGCTTCTTGGCCTCGGAGTCGACCAGTTCAATCGCTGTTTTCGATTCAGAAGTCATCAAGCCGTTGAAGACTTTGCCGTCGTCGGTCTGCACGGTGTAGATGCGGAAGTTCCCTTCGACGCTGCGGCTGGGGTCGAGGATGTGGATGACGAGTTCATGCTTCGGATGCACCGCCATGCCGGTCAGGTCGGGGCCGATCTTGGTTCCCTCGCCGGAGTGTGTGTGGCACTTCGCGCAGGTCTTCTTGAAGACCGCTTTGCCGTTGGCGACCTCTCCCGCTTTCTCGATGGTCGGCATCAATTCGTCGATGACCTTTTGGCGATCGGGATTCGGCAGGCCGCCACTCTTGGCCAGCAGCGGCTTCACGCGAGCGGCCAGTTCCTTGTCAGGATGGCCGGCGAGGGCCTGCTTTTGTTCGAGCGACAAATCCGAGAGCTCAATGGTCCCCGCCTCGAACGCCGCGACGAGCGACTTCGTCCAATCGGCTCGCGCGAGCAATCCTCGCAGTGCCGTCTGCCGCACGGTTGGAGTGAGCGTCGGCCAACTCGCGATGAGCGTCTCCCCCACCGCGGATGAATCGCTCTGTGTGATGGCCTCAACGAATCCGTTCGCAAGCTCAGCCGAGGTTCGCGGGGTGATGAGTTTCGCGAGCGAGGCCGCCGTGTTCGCGTCGGACTTCTGGAAATCGACAAGCTGCTTGGCGGCAGCAATTCGATCGGCATCCTTTTGCTTGTCGTCGGCAGCGATCATTGCAAAACCCTTCGTGATTTCGCCGACATGAGCTTCGAGCGCCTTGCTCCCCCAACGGCTGGCGAGATTGACCAGGACTCCACGCGAGGCAGGAGGCAGTTTCGCCAACAGTTCGAGCATTGACGCTTCGGAATTCTCGTCGAGTTTGAGTCGCTTGTCTTTCGGCCAGCCCTTCACCAAGCCAGCCAGGATTGGCTGTGTGGCACTGGCATCCGCCGACTTCAACAAGTTCAACAACGTGTTGAGTTCGCCGGGCGCTCCCCGCGCGACATGCTCGGCGACGATGGTCAGGACGTCAGGCGGGGCAGCCGATTTCTCGCGGCTCTGCTGAGCGACGATTTCCAAAAAGAGTTCCTCTTGCCGAGCGGCCGCGCTGATCGCGGCATCTCTCAGCCAGCGGTCGTCACCGATGAATCGCGGAGTGAACGCTCCGAGAATGGCCATCGCAGCCCCGCCACTTTTGGGGATTTCCGCCAGCGTCAGCAACGCGGCGAGCCGCACTTGCGAGTCTCTGTCTCGCAGCAACTTCACGACTGCATCGGCGGCATTTTCCGGCGAGACCATCGCCGCGTTGCGACGCACTCCGGGCGACGGATGATCCAGCGCAATCCGCACGGCCTTGTTCGCATCCGGGTTCTTGCCGTTGAACGCGCCGCGACCGTGCAGTGTCCACAATGCGTGAACCACCTCGGCATTCTGACCGATCTCATCCTTCGCGTGATCCTGAATCGTGACGATCAACTGCTGGAGCACGTCGGCTTTGTTCTCGACCATCAGCCGCTGAGCGTGCTTGCGCCAGAGCATGTTGCCAGTCCTCAGCGCGTCGAGTTGCCCTTCGACCGTCGAGAGGTCGGGATTCGGCGGGATGATCGGCTGCTCGTCTTCGCCCTTCCACACGACGCGATAGATCCGCCCGTGCTTCTTGTCACGGAGATCGATCTCGTAGGCGTTCCCCTTGCCGGTCTTGTAGCCCGCTGGCGTCGGGTTGTGCTGCACGATAATGTTGTACCAGTCGATCACCCAAAGCTGCCCGTCAGGTCCGACTTCAGCCATGATCGGAGCGGACCACTCGTCGTCGCTGGCGAGAATGTTCCAAGGATTGTTCGACCGGAAGCCGGCTCCATCCGGCCGCAGCACGAACGTCGAGACCAGCTTGCCGGTCGGCTCACAAACGAACGCGGTGCGATTCCAATACTCCTTCGGCCAGCTACGAGCCGTGTAGAGCGCATGTCCCGCTGCTGCCGTGAAGCCGCCGTGCCAATCGACTTGCCGGACTTTGTCGCTGAACGGCTCGATCTTGTTCCGATCCGCGATGCCGTTGAGCACGCTGCTCGACCAGCCGCGGACTTTCTCGTAATAGCGATTCGGGATCGGCAGGAACTCACTGGGATTGCCGTTCGCGGTCGAGCCGAAGATCAGACCGTCCTCGCTGTGGCCGAGTCCCCAAGTGTTGTTGTTGGTCGAACGCAGGAACTCGACTTCGGTGACGACAGCATCATCTTCAGGCGAGCGGGGGGTGTTAACCCCCCGAGGTTTCTCCGCGGATTTCTCGGGGGACTGACGTCCCCCGCTCGCCGATTCAACTTTGAACCGAAAGAATCCCTGCCGAAACGACTCGCTGGTCTTCTTGCCGTCGTCGAACACCGGCTTCGAGTTGTTGTAGCCCTGCATCCCGTAGTACCAGTTGTCGAGCCCGTACTGAAAATTGCTCACGCCGCCGTGCGTGTCACCGAGCGCCCAGCCAGTGATCAGCACTTTGCGAACATCGGCCTTGTCATCGCCATCGTTGTCTTTGAGATAGACGGTCTGTGTTCCGTCCTGCACGATCGCTCCACCGCGATAGAACGCGATTGCGGTCGGAATGCTGAGTTGCTCAGCAAAGATCGTGAACTTGTCCGCCTTGCCGTCGCCGTCCGTGTCCTCGCAGATGCGGATGCGGTCGCGGCCCTTCGTCGGTTCCTGCAGCTCATTCGGATAGTCGAGCGTTTCGCAAAGCCACAGCCGCCCCCGCTCGTCCCAGTTCATGGCCAACGGCTTGCCGATCTCCGGATCAGCCGCGAAGAGTTCGACCACGAAGCCGACCGGCGTGATGAAGTGCTTGAGCGACTCATCGGCCGGCAGCGGCTTTTGCAGTTTCTTGACTGGCTCGGCCATCGCACCCCACTGCTTGCTCGGCGGATAGAACGGGATCACTGCATCGACGTACTCAAACGGCTTGACGTCTTTTCGCTGCGGAGTCATTTCCGGCTTGTCGGCAAAGCTCGGCACCTTGGTGACGTCATCGCCACAGGCCCAACGAATGCCGCGTTCGACAAGATTCTGGAAACCGGGATTGCCCCACGTCCGCTCGTCATGCCCCCACGCGGTGTAAAAGACTCGCCCTTTGCCGTGAGTTCGCACCCACGTCCACGGCTCTTGGCCTTCGCCCTCGGAGCGAGTCTCCAACACGACGCGATTCTTCTCGTTGTGCTTCGTGTGGACGTAGGTCTCATCCCAGCTCTCGAAACCGCGATAGCCCTTCAAAAGCGGATGTGACTTGCCGGCCTGGGTCGTCGCGACTCGAAACGTCCCGTTCCCGTGCCGCTGAAACTGAGCACCCATCAAAGCGACCACATCGTCGTTGTTCCGAAAGCAGTAACTCGCGCAGTGCAACGGGACGAATCCCTTGCCACTGGCGACGTAGGCCAGCAGCGCCTTGGCTTGGTCGTCCTCGATCTTGTCGATGTTGGCGAACAGAACCAGCCCATCGAACTTCGCCAACTTCTCGGCATTCAGATCGCCGACGACATCGGTGTATTCCAGCTCAATTCCGCGAGCCTTCAGCACCGGCTGCAACTGTCCGAACCGAGCACGCGGCTGATGATGCCCGTTGTCGCCGAGATACAGCAGCTTCAGCGGCTTCGAATCGGCAGCGATCGCCAAGCTCGATTGGCTCAACGCAACAGCAACGCTCAGTAAACACAGGGCACTGATGATCCAACGCATGAAAAACTTCCTGACAAACAGGTTTACTTTTCGTGTCTTTGAGGCGTACTTCTTTGAGAAAGCGACATCGCACCGACCGTGTTTCAAGGATCAACCTTGATTTCACGGCTCCTCATCAGCCGTCTCGCGGCAACTTTCCGCGAGGCGTTTTTTTCATTCGATCGCTGACGCTCCTCACCGTGTTTTCAAAGAAGCCCACTAGGTCGGTTTCCGAAAGTGCTTCTGACATTTCCGTCAGCCAACAGCGAATGTATGCCGAATCCAGTTTCTTGCCCTGAGTCGCAATGATCCGTTCGATGTCGTCCACATCGCGTGGGCGACCGGCGATCGTTTTCATCACGACGACGTCTTCAGCCGTTGCCGTGCGAACTCGAACTCCCGGAAGCACTTCTTTGATCTTGGCTCGACGCATCATTTCTTCCTCGAAGGGGAGCGCTCCCAACGACACGTCGATGCCAACTCCGGACTTAGTCTGTAGCAACACGACACGACTGACTATCGCAAACTTGTCCGCTCCGGCGACCCTGACGGGAAACGCGGCTGTCAGTGGCTTGATGAATCGCTCCTCGTCGCCGATACCCGCCAGCAACACAAGATCAACGTCTTTCGTGCTTCGCGGCTGTCCCCAGTACGAGGCGGCGAGGCCACCTATGAGGCAGTATTGCCAACCTTGTTTTTCAAGGAACGTGGTGATTTCCGCGAGCGCTGCCGCGTTTCTTTCTCGTTCTTGAGCATCGCCAGTCGCTTGTTTTCGTTGTGAGCCAGACATCGTTCACGCACTTTCTGCCAAGCGATCCAACCCGACGCATCGTTCGGAGTTCCCGGCGGTTGACACGCCAATAACGCCGCCAGATCTCGCGCACGCTGTGCCGGAGTTCTACGACGTGCCTCCCAAAACGCCAGCCCTTCGAGAATCGGACCAAGCCGCTTCCAGCGCTCGAAGTGTTGTCGAGTCAATTCTTTTTCTTCCGCCGTCCATTGCCTGGCTGGCCTCAGTATCACACGAGCCATCATTCATTCTCTTTTATGACGTCGGAATCATCAGGTTTGATTTCGTAGGCTTGCCTGACGGTGGCTCCGATGTTGTGAGCGATCATCAGCTTGAAGACGACAAAAGACAACAAACCCCACCGGCGCGAGAACTCTGTCGAAGTCCGACCGATCATGGCAATCCGAGCTTCTCGGTCTATTCGTGGAACTCCCAGTCTTCGAGTTCCACGACGTAGCCGGTGTCACCTTGCCGCAGGATGGCTGCGTCACCGGGCTGGAGCGCATGCCAGGTGACGACGCGTTGATCGGTCGCTTGCAGGAAGACGTGGGCGAGCTTCTTGCCGGTGACTCGCAGGCGGTTGGCTTGAGCGATGAGGGCGGTGTCTTCTTCGACAGCGAGGCCGATCATCCGTTTCGGTTCGCACGTCGGAGCGAAGTTGGCGAGCCGTTTGTGATCTCGCAGTAATCCCGTGAGCCGTTCGATTCGTCCGCTGCGGGCGTTAAAATGTTGTTCGGCCAGAATGTGTTTCATGACGCCGAGTCCGCGCGACAGGCTCGCTTCGGCGGGACCGCCGTTTTCGGAGTCGTCCCCTTCGATCATGACGTCGGCCATGATCGCGAGACCTGCGGACGACCCACCGATCACGCCACCTCGGCGGACGATGTTGAGAGCCTCGCGTTGAAACAGCGTCGGTCGCAGGTGATCGACGAAGAGTTCGGCCAGAGGTCGCTGATCGCCGCCGCAGAACCACAGAGCATCCGCTTGCTTCAAGGAGCGGACGAATTCTTCGCGGTGGGCATCGGCAGGATCGCTCGTGGTGGCAAACACGAACGACTTCAGCCGTCCCTCGGTTTGCAACTGACGCCACTCAAAAAACGTTTTCTCCAGATGATCGGCCAGTTGCTGCGGAGTGGCTTCGTCAGACGGCCGGCAACTTTGCCGAGCGGCTGGGCAATGCACCATCCGAGGTTTCGCTGTCCCCGCGAGCTTTGGAAACGAGTCCACGATTTCGTCGGTGTCGCCGCCGCCGTGCAACACGACGGTTCCGGGCCGCGACGGATCGGAAGCGTTGGGGATGCCGAAGGGGTTGAACGTCGCCGTTGCCGCGCGAGCTTCGACTCGTTCCGGCCGCTGCGGTCTCGCCGAACGAGTCTGCACAACGAGCGTTTCGTCACCCGCTTCGAGCGTTCGCCAAGTGATCGTGCGGTCGCCGTTACTCTTCAGAAAGATGTGGCCGCGTCCTTCGCCAATCGCTCGGATCGTATTACCGGACAAGATCAGAACCGTGTGGGCCTCGACCCCCAACCCGATCGTGCGACGTTCGACTCCCGGCTGACCTTGCAGTCGATCGAGTCGTTTCCCGTTGCGAAGCAAATCGGTCAAGCGTTCCAAGCGGCCCGCTCGCGACGCGAACGTCTGGTCGGCGATGACTCCGCTGAGCAGCGACAAACCAAAGTCCAAGTCCGCACGCACCCAACCGTCGTCGTCCTCGTCCTTCGAGGCGTCCCCCGCGATGATCGTTTCCGGCAAGCTCGCCATCCCACCGCCGAGTCCTCCCACCACGCCGCCGTGAGCCACAACTTCCCGCAACGCCCGCTGAAACCGCTCTCCTTTCGTTGCGCGTTCGTTCGCGAACAGGTTCGGCAAAGTCTGTTGATCATAAGCCGGCATCCAAATTCCGGTGGTCTTTTCCAGCAACGCAAAGAAACGAGCGTCATCGGGATCGTTCTGCCGATCGCGATACAAAAACTGAAAGTCCGCGACTTGGCGATCGTCTCGCAGCGCGGACCACCGACCGTAATTCGTAAACCGTGCCAGCCGGGCTTCGTATTCGGCAGAGGACTCGCCCTTGTCCAATGACTCGCCGTTTTCATCTTTTCCCCGTTGGCACATCTCGGACGGGATCAGAAGAATGCGAGCCTCGCGGCCTCCAGCCAATCGGACGAATTCCCGCCGCACCTCGCTCTGAAGGCTTTGCCCTCCTCCGTGCAACATGACCGATCCAAGTCGGCTTGGGTCAATCGGTGCAGGCAAGCCGAACGGATTGTCGTCCCCCCACGCCGAAATCGGCGGCAAGCACACAGCCGCGATGACGATCAGAATCCGTGCGGTTGAGACCCCAAGTCTGCACGCCGGACTTGGCCAGAATCTCAGCAATTCTCGAACTCGACGAGAAGGCACTCTCAACTGCGAAAACTCCAACTGATAGAATCCACTGGCTCGGCTAGATTGCCAACGAAGTTTTTCACAAAGGAAGCGGAACATGGCGCTCTCTCAAGCATCGACTGACGTAATGGAAAAGGCTCGCCGCGTGTACGACGAGCGGCTGAAGACGAGTTTAGAGGCCGAACACTTTGGCGAAGTGATCGCCGTGGAACCAGAGTCTGGCGAATATGTCCTCGGCAGGGATTTCCAGGCGGTGTCCCAAGCCTGTCGGCAGAAGTTTGCTGGCAAATTGACGTACACGTTTCGTGTGGGTGGCGGCGGTGCGGTCAAAATTGGAGGAGCATCTTTGAAATGGACGGCTTCATCGACGAACTCAACCAAGCGTTCTTGACCGTTGATTTGGGGCAAGGGCCGCTCGATTTTCAAATTGATACCGGATTCAACGGCTCGTTCGTGATCGGTGCCGAGTTGTTTGAATTGCCCGATGCGGTTCCACAAGGGCCAGTGATCGCCGACTTGGCGGCCGATAACAGCCAAACATTTGAAGCGTTGGACATCCGATTTCGATTTCTCGACGAAGACGTTTTGACGCGGCTGCTGGTCGGTCCCGGCACCGATTGCCTGATCGGCACCACGATGCTCGATCCGCATCGCTTGGAACTCGACTACGGGACGCGAACGGTGCGGTTGATTCGCAACCCCGCTTGGTGAGACCTTTGGCTTCATTGGGCTTTCTCGGCGTCGATGCCCGAATACGAATACTTCGACACCGTCTCCCAAGCGATCTGCTGCAAGATCGCGTGTTGAGCGTCATCCACTCCGCGTTCGCCAATCTTCAGGCCGACGGGGCTGATTCGGTAGATCGCGGCGAAGTTGCAGTACGAGGCGAGGGCCATCACTTGGCCGTTGCCGTGGCCGATCGGGTCGCGGAAGAGTTTTGATTGGTTGGTGATGCCGGGGAATTTTCCCTCGACGATCATGGCTCGCAGCTTCACGACGGCGTCGCCGACCGGGACGATGAAGACCGCTTTCTTGCCGTGCGTCTTGTTGAGATCGTCGGCTTGAGCTTCCAGCTTCGCGCGCCAGTCGTCGATGGCGGCTTGCAGGTCGGCAATCTTTGCGTCGTCTCGTTGAACGTTGTCGGTGATGAAGCCGAGAGTCCCTTTCGGCACGTCCCACGGATACCACGACGCTTGCACGAGCAACCGCAGATTCGGATTGTGCTTCAGGCCCAGCTCGGTGAAGTTCGTGATCCCTTGATCGGGAATCGCCAAGTGCGCGGCCATTGTGAAGACATCGACCTCGCCGCCGATGAGCGCGGGCTTAGCTTTGTTCTTGTCGTCGGCCAAGTCCCAATGCTGGATGACTCGTGAACCGCCGATGCCCTGCGTGCCAGCCAGCTTGTGTCCTTGAATGTTGGCCGCTTTGACAAGTTGCTCGACCTGCGGCGGCACGAACATGTGAAAGCTGTGGCCGGTGTAGTAGACTCGCTGTCCGGCGGGAGTCTTGGTGTCTTGGGCAGACGCGAGTCCGGAGCAAAGAAATGTCAGCGCGGCCAAGCAAAGAAAAGCAACTTGTCTCCGCCAAAGATCGACTGGAATCACCCGCGGCATCATTTGGCTCCCTCTTTCAACAACGGACTTTTGGCGAGTCGGGTGGCGTCAGCCCCCGGACTTACGGACAAACTGCAAATCGTCCGGGGGCTGACGCCACCCGGCTCGCCAATTTGTCATTTCTCATTGCGTCTTGTTCAGATTCGTTCCCAGCCAACTCACCGCGTTGGCGATGACCTTCAGTGGGAGTTCTTGTTTGAAGATCGGATACGTTTCGTGCCCCGGTCGAAAGTAGAAGACGCGGCCCTCGCCGAGCTTCCAGATCAGGCCGCTGCGGAATGATTCGCCTGCGACCCAGCTTTCCTCGAACAGAACTTCGTCGGCGTCGGGAACGTGGAACGGATCGGCATACATCTCGGTCTGCGGCAGATCGAACGAAGCGGGCAGTCCCTTCGCGATCGGATGGTCGGACTTCAGGACTTTGACGGTACTCGGCTTGCCGTCGTTGCGGTATGAGGGGAAGACACAATTGGGAAGATCGACTCGCACCGTGAGCTGTGCTCCGCGCTTCATCGCGTAGAACGCGGGGGTGCGAATCGAGTCGGCCGTCGGGATGAAGCGGCCTTCGGGAGCGATGAACTCAAACTTCACCGGCGGCCCGCTCGGAGGGTCGGGATATCGCCGCCGCGCGTCGTCGCGAGTCCGCTCATTCATTGCTTCCATGAACGGAGCGGACCAGTGAGCCGAGTGCAAGCCGATGAACGCCAACTGCCCGCGTTTGACTCGCGCGACGATGTCCTTGGCCATCTCCGGCGAGATGTCGTTGTGCCGCACATGCCCCCACCAGACGAGCACGTCCGTGTTGTCGAGCAAGCTCGCGGGCAGACCTTTCTCCGGCTGATTGATGTTCGCCGAAATCACCCGCAACCCCGGCTGCTTGCCAAGATGTTCGGCGATCGCGTTGCCGAGAAAGTTTTCGTACGCCTGTTTCTGAGCGGGCTGTTGCTCGTCCCACACGACGACCCGAATGAGCGGCTCGGCGGCGAAGCCATTTGTGGCAAGGCTTAGAACGAGCAGCGCCACGACGAAGATTGTTCGCATCGCTTCCTCCATGGGAAGGAACGGAGAGGGGAACGCTAATCTTCGCTAATCGGCACTAATGAGGAGAGCAGCGTGCTGCGCGACAATGCCATCACAATTAGTGTTGATTAGCGTTAATTAGTGTTCCCCGAAACTGACTTATTCCAGCGTGAAGGCAGGCAGCTTGACGATCTCGCCACCTTTGAGAGCGGACTCGTGAGCCAGGATGCCGACGCAGGTCCAGTTCGCGGAGAGCGTCGCGTTCGGCCACGGGTCGCGGTTGTCTCGCAGGGCCGAGACGAACTCGTTGACCAAATGCGGATGCGAGCCACCGTGGCCTCCACCTTGGATAAACGAGAGGTGCTCCGAGTCATGAATCTCCGCCGGTTGTGTGAATTTGCGAATCGGCTCCGGTAACAAGTGAGCGTAGTCTGGCACGGTCACTTTTGTCGGAATCTCTGGCTCAGGTTTCTTCGCTGTGTGAATGACGTGCGGTTCGTGTTCGACCAACGTCCATTCAAAAGAGCGCTTCGTGCCGTAGACGTCAAAGCTCTCGCGGTACTGCCGAGCGACGTCGTACAGGAACCGCCAAATGTGAGCGGTCACGTCGCTGTCCTTCAACTTGATGTGACACGATTCGACAGCGAACTTGTTGCCGCTCTTCTGAGCAATGTCGTCGCGGACGGTTCCCGAACCGAAGCAGGAAACGTACTCGGCTCGGCCGTTGACGAGGCCAAGACACGGGCTGACGACGTGGGTCGCGTAGTGCATCGGGATCATCTTCTGCCAGTAGTCCGGCCAGCCGTCCATGTCTTGCGGGTGCGACGCGGCGAGATGCTGAATCGTGCCGAGTTCGCCCTTCTGGTACATCTCTTTGATGAACAGGAACTCGCGGCTGTAAACGACGGTCTCGGCCATCATGTATTTGAGGCCGGTCTTCTTGACGAGTTCGCAAATCTGCTGGCAGTCTTCGATGGTCGTGGCCATCGGCACGGTACACATCACATGCTTGCCGGCCTTCAACGCCTCCATCGACATCCAAGCGTGATCCGGGATCGGACTGTTGATGTGGACGAAGTCGACGCTCTTGTCCTTGAGCACTTCAGCGTAATCGGTAAACCGCTTCTCAATGCCAAATTGATTGCCGACTTTGTTGAGCTTCTCGGTGTTCCGCTGACAGATGGCATAGACGTTGGCGTCTGGGTGAGCCTGATAAATTGGAATGAACTCGGCACCGAAACCCAGACCGATCATGGCGACATTGACGGGCTTGCTCATGAGATGTCCTTCACAGCAAAGAGAAAAAATTGACCAAGAAAATTCGCAGGACTTTGGCCAACGCACTTCTGGTCTGTCAACCACCGCACCGCTGCCGGCATCGGACACTCCTCTGCTCAGTCATCCGGACACGAATTGTTATCTCGAAAGTCGAGCTGCCGAATTCTTCGGCATGTGACAGGACTGCACCCCCTTCACTTCGTGAGCGGCAAGAACTTGACGCACACGGGCGTGCCAACCGAGACCGTCGAACCGGTCGGTTCCAGTTTTCCGGTCGTCTGATTGATGCGGAAGACGATCACGCTGTCGCTGTCCTGATTGCACGCGAGCAAATAATGGCCGGTCGGATCGATGCCGAAGTTGCGCGGCGTATTGATCCCCTGGCCTTGATGTCCGACAGCGGTCAGCTTGCCGGTGGCCGGGTCGATCGAAAAGATCGCGATGCTGTGATGGCCGCGGTTCGAGCCGTACAAGAACTTGCCGCTCGGATGAACTTGGACTTCGGCGGTGGACATCCCTTTGCGGTCGGTGACTCCTTCAGGCAAAGTTGAAATCGTCTGCTGTGGCGTGAGCACGCCTTTCGCAGTGTCGTACCCAAACGCGGTGACGGTCAGCTTGATCTCGTTGATGACGTAGGCGCTCTTGCCGTTCGGGTGAAACGCGAAGTGACGCGGTCCGGAGCCGGCCTCGACGCTCGCGGATGGTGGATCATTCGCGGTGATCGTCCCTTTGTCGGGATCGAGGCGATAGACCATCACCTTGTCGATGCCGAGGTCCGCGACCATCGCGAAACGGTTGGCTCCATCGACGTTGACCGAATGCGCGTGCGGAGCCGCTTGATTGCCGGGATTGATGCTGGACCCTTTGTGCTGCACGAAGCTGGTCGCCTCACCGAGTTTTCCGTCGGCCTGAATCGGAAGAGCCGCCGCGCTCCCGCCGCCGTAATTGGCCACGAGTGCGACCTTGCCCGTGCGATCGACAACGATGTGGCACGGTCCGGCTCCGACGGACGATTGCTGGTTGAGCATCTTCAGGTCACCGGTCGCTGAGTCGATCGCGAAGGCGCTGACGCCTCCACCCTTCTTCCCATTGACGTCGTTGACTTCGCCGACCGCGTACAAAAACTTCTGGTTCGGAGCGATCGCGAGAAACGACGGATTCACCGCCTCACCCGCCAGCACCGGCGGAGTCAGCTTGCCGGTCGCGAGATCCAGTTCGCTGCGGTAGATGCCTTTGCTCGACTTGCCGGTGTAGGTGCCGAAGTACACGCGCTGCTTGCCGCTGGGAACATCCGCAGCCAACACCACCGAGGACACACCGCACAAACAGCAGACACCCAGCGTCAGACGTCGGAGCAGATTCATGGCGAGGATTCCTTGTTCAAGAAGAAGCCGTCAGAAGGCGAAGCAACGTGGAGCCAAAATCACGGGCGGAATTGTAGGCCGGTCGCTCAGCGAATAGAAACGCGACGCGGGGCGCGGCTTCGCGATCGTTTCCATCACTCCGAGATTCGCAAAGTCACGTCATGCCCTATGCCGCCAGTCATTCGATCGAAGTCGATCTCGATTCCGCGATCCAAGCGGTCTGCGAAGATGTCCGCAAACAGCTTGCTGGCCAGTCGCCGAATCTCTGCTTCGTGTTTGCATCGCACGCGCACGCCGACGGATTTGAGGACTTGCCGGCGACGATTCGGCGCGAGTTGAGAGCGGACGTGTTGCTCGGCTGTTCGGGCGAGACGATCGTCGGTGGTAGTGAAGAAATCGAAGAGGGGCCGGCGCTGAGTCTGTGGGCCGGCGTGCTGCCGGGAGCCACGCTGACACCGTTTCACATAGAGTTTGGCGAGACTCCCGACGGCTTGATCGCGATCGGCTTCCCCGACGACTTGTCCGAACGAGCGGCCGATGCGCGAGCACTCTTTGCGCTGGGTGAGCCGTATTCGTCGGTCCCCGATTCCGTGATTGATCGCTTCGCGGATGAGCTTCCTGGAGTGCCGCTGCTCGGCGGCATGGCCAGCGGCGGTGGTCCCGGAACGAACCGTGTCTTTCTCAACGATGATTGCCTGTCGGATGGCGCTGTCGCTGTGTTGCTGCAAGGCGGACCCAAGGTGCGGTCGGTCGTGTCCCAAGGATGTCGGCCGATCGGGCCGACGTTTTTGGTGACCAAGTCCGAACGCAACATCGTCTTTGAACTCGGAGGCAAACCGACGATCGACCGCCTGCGCGAATTCTTGCCGGAGTTGCCGGAGCGGGATCAGCGACTCGTGCAGCGCGGGCTGCACCTCGGCATCGCGATGAGCGAATACAAGCCCTCATTCGGTCGCGGCGACTTCTTGATCGCCAACGTGATCGGTGCGGATCAGCAAATCGGAGCGATCGCGATTGGCAATCTCGTCCGACCGGGACAGACCGTGCAGTTCCACATTCGGGACGCCGACACCGCCGACGAAGACCTCGTCCACCTGCTCGATCAACATCGAGCCGAACAACCCTCGCCGACGCGCGCCGCCCTGCTCTTCAGTTGCAACGGCCGCGGCACGCGCCTGTTCGACGAACCGCATCACGACGCCAGCGCGATCCAGCGAGTCCTCGGACACCTCCCCGTGGCCGGCTTCTTCGCTCAAGGCGAACTCGGCCCCGTCGGCGGCAAGAACTACATCCACGGCTTCACCGCCAGCGTCGCCTGCTTCGAGTGAGCGAACTCCGCGCGATTGGCGAGCGGCAGGGCGTCAGCCCTCCGAGTCTTCAATGGGTCATTGGCTGAGATTCCTCGGAGGGCTGACGCCCTGCCGCTCGCCAACTCATTCAGGCAAATAGCCCTCGACGTACTTCATCAAGTCGAGGCAGTTCAGTTCGTCCTTGATCCCGTCGAGCGTCGGTTCGATGAGCGTGCGGGCGACCTCTTGGACGATGTGGTCGGCGAAGCGTTTTCTGGCTCGGCTGAGTTGCTTGCGGAACGCTTCGGGTGTGAGCGTCTGGCCGGTCATCTCGGAGACCATTTTCGCAAGAGTCGGCGAATCGGCACTCTCGTACTGCGCCGACACTCGCAACACCGTGCAGAACAAATTGTTGGTCGTCCGTTTTTGATATTTGTCGAGCGACTTCCAGGCCGCCTTCAAAATGCACTTCCGCCAGTCGCTGGTCCATTCGAGTTGCGAGTGCTCGGAGACCGGCATGTGCTCCAGCGTCTCGATCGGCAGCGGCACTTGGTTGCGGCGGCAGAGCCACTGCATCGCCGCATTCCGCACGATCGTGATCAGGTAGTAGCGGAACTTCCCCTTGTTCGAGTCGGCGGTATGAAAACCCTTCTGGACCATCCGCAGCATGAATTCCTGCTCGACCTCTTCGGCGTCGTTGGGGTCGTGGATCAGCGTGGCGACGTATTTGCGGATGGCTCGGCCGTAACGCTTCACGAACAACGTTGGATTGTTGACCGCCGTCCAGCGGGTCGAGATCCGGTTGAGCCACATCCGCTCGCCGGTCTGCGAGTACGACGATTCAACCTCGCCGCTGCCGGTCGAGGGTTTCGAGTCGTCGAGTTTTGAATCAACGTCGGAAGCCATCGCGTGCCTTCGTCGTGTCGTGGAGCACGTTTTCAACGTGCATAAAATCACCTTGGCCGGGCACGTTGAAAACGTGCCCCACGAAATGCGGTGTCAGCGTATCTCAACGACGCGACGCCGAACAACTCGCCCTCGAAAATCGGCACAACCGCTACGGCTTGTTGAAGTCTGCCCAGTCGGAGAAACCTTGCTTGTGAGTTGCCGTGGCTCGGTGCGATAATCAAAGTGTGCTGACGCAAAGGCAGTAGAACGTTAATCATCGCTAATTGACGCTGATAAGAAGCCAAGAATTCGCGCCGCCCGAAGCTCGCCGATCAGTGTGAATTAGCGCAGATTAGGCAGCCAGTTGAAATTGATCTACCGGCAGTTTGGCTTGCTGAGTTATAGACCGCGAAAGGGTTTGGGAGAAACATCCAGGTCTCAGGGACGAGACGATGAATGCAGAACTGACAGAGGCTGTGATTGCAACGGCTCG